>JAGBZD010000070.1 GCA_017628395.1 Paludibacteraceae bacterium
GGAGATGCTATCCAACTACGACTGCATCAACTCCTGCTGGCTGGAGTCGCAAGGCGGCTTCCGATACAAGGAGAGTTACTTCGGGGATATGATAGATACCCTTCGCCTCAACCCTGCAAAGGTGAAGAAGGCATTGACGGAGAAAGGCTATACCGTATATGGAAGATTCCCGAACAAGAAGTATCGTGACGGCAAGGAGCAGGTATCCTACGAGGATTTCTGCCAAGAATTGGAGAACTCCTGCTGCGGAGCCAACCTGCTTACCTATATCGGGCTTGTAAACCTCAGAGACCTCTACGATGCCGACTTCAAAATAAAGGAGATCGTTATCCCCAAAGGGAACACCTGCGGACTGTTCAGCTCGATGTATGGCGGTGGCAGTCTGATAGAGATGGAACTCAAAAACGATGTCAGAATCCGACTGGATAAGGCACGCAAGGACGGCTACGGCTTCCGCCTCCGACTTGACAATGAACGCTCCGAGTATGACTGCTCCATCAAGCATGTCTATGGCGTATGCGATACCTTCTTTGGCAAGCAGGTAAGCATCGTTCCGGCAAACTAATCAGTATTAACCATAAAAACATCAATGTATGAAAAAGATTGAAGTAAAGGTAAGATACCTCTTCGAGGGTACTTACACCGTAGCGGCAGATGACCGCAATGAAGCACGCACAATGGTAACAAGAGATTGCGGATTGGTATTGGGTGGGAACATCCACACGACACTCGATTATGACGATGTGGATTGGGAGTTCGATGTTCACCCCGATATGCAGATCCTGTCCTACACAGAGTTGGAGAAGAAACAAAAGCCGAAGCGTCTGAAGATGGACTTCTCCGACAGGATAGAGACACTCCGTAAAGACATAATAGATGCCATACGGCAGTTGCTCTACTCGCACGGGCTGACTGAGATAACCTTTCCCGAAGAGCAGTATGATCCTGTATGGGTGATATGGTTTGACAATAATGCTGACTCATTTGAATGCAAGGTAACAGGTATCCAGGTAACAGACAACAGTATGACGGTAATAGCCCACGAGAAGGAGGCAAACTTTGAGGCTACCTGCCACACTCCGTTTGAACTCGGAGCATCCAACATAGATTGGTTGCAACAGATGTATGATGCCGTATGGCAGCAGTTGGAAGAGAACAGAGATAATAACGCTTAAATATTACGACTATGAGATTAGACCCAGTAAATGCCGTATCGAGCTTCCACTACTATATGTGGAATGCTTGGGGCGAGGAAGAGTGCAAAATCACCTTCGGAGGTGCTTATAAACACTTCTGGGAGAAATAGAACTCCCTTGCGAGTAAATCAATACTCGGAGCGGCAGAACGATTCTATGCCGAACTCTCGGATAACAACCGTGAACTGCTTGTCAATCGTGCTGTGGCACTCTATGACGGTAAGGCTACAAGAGAGGAACCACACGATGAAGATGTGTATGTTTGTAATGCTTGCGGTTCAATAAAAATTGAGATTCAGGTTTGGGTAAATGCCAATACCAATGAGTATCTAAGTGATGTAGATGATGACGATACGGACTGTAAATGGTGTGCAGACTGTGAACAGAGTCAGAATTTCTGCACATTGAGCGACTACAAGCAGCGTATGGAAGACTGGTGGAAAGACCTTGACTTCATTACATTGGAGAGTATAACCGGATTGCACGAGACTGACTACTCTTCGGAAGACGGCTCACAATCCTTTATTGACGCTTGCAATGAATGGTGGAACGGTCAGGACTATGATACCCAACGAGAACTCTATTTCAAATCACAATCTTAATACTTACTGCTATGGCTGATAAAGAAATCATCGAAAGAATATGTGGCTCGTGTAACTGCGATGAAGCTACCGCAAAGGAGTATCTGAATGATGAGATACGCCACCTTAGAGAACTGCAAGAGGTAAACGACCTGCAAGAGAGCGACATTGAACTCTCTTGCAGCGGCCTCGGCATTGAGTCCGAGTGTATGGAGTATTTCACAATGGTATTAACCTACTAACATCTACTACTATGGCTTACTTTAAGAATATACATTCATTGGCGGAACTCAAGAAGGAGTACCGCAGATTGGCATTGGAAAACCACCCCGATAAAGGTGGTAGCACAGAGGTGATGCAGCAGATCAATGTTGAGTTTGAACGGCTCCACGAGATATGGAAGAACGATACTACTGTATCGGCAAATGCATCAGGTTATGAGAATGACTATGCAGGAGCATCGGCAAAAGAGTATGCCGACTTCGTATATAACGAGTATCGTTGGAAAGGTCGTAACTATAAAGGGCAGCACGCTCCTGAGATTGTGGAGCTGGTGCGTAACTGGATGAAGGAGACCTATCCCAAGTATAAATTCTCCGTATCAAGGCATAACTATAACTCCATCCACATATACCTTGTAAAAGCAGACTTCGAGGCATTCAAGAAGGATAAGGGCGTAGTATTCCACCACGATGTGAATCACTATAACATTGATGGAGATCAGACGCTCACCGACAGAGCCAAAGAAGTGATGAAGAATGTCTGCGACTTTGTGATGTCATATAACTTCGATGACAGTGATCCTATGACCGACTACTTCTGCACCAACTTCTACCTTACATTAGGTGTCGGGACCTACAAGAAACCATATAAGGTAGAACTGACTAAACTGGATTGCAAAGGCAAGAAACCCGATGTATTCAAGCACCCCGAAGGTGCAGCACACAAGGCAATACGCCAGGCATTAGGTGGTGCCTATTTCAGTTTCCACAACAGCCAACGACTGCAAGGCAAGATGGTACTTGGAGAAGATTCCTACGGACATAGTGGCGACAAATACTTTTGGCCACTCTCATACTCAAGTGCCAAAACCGCACAAAAACGAATGGATAAATTGGAGAAAGCAGGCATCCGCTGCAAGCTCACAGGTTACAATGGCGGCTGCATCGAGTTCCTCGGCTACACCCCCGAAACCGAAGCCCTACTTGAGAAGGAGCGTCAGGATGTTATCATCGCTCATCAGGCGTGGCTGGTTCAAAATGGGTAAATATTAGAGTTTAGCCTAACAAGCAATAGTAGAATTTAGATAACAGCTAGTAAACACACCTCTTAAGGTATCTATATAATTGGTAAAAACGCACTTTCACCGCTGCGAAAGGCTGATTTTGAGAAAAATCGCTTAACTTTGCAGAAAATTAAAATTTGTAAGTGTATGAAGCATTATATATCAATAATCATCTTGGCGATTTTCTTATTTTCGTGCAATGGCCATTCTAAGCATTGGGAAACACTTTCTCAAGTGGAATCATACATAGAAGAGAAGCCGGATAGAGCTTTAGTTACACTGGAGCAAATAGACCTTTCTGAGTTATCTGGCAAAGAGGAAAAAGCTAAGCACGCTTTGCTCTACTCAATGGCATTAGATAAGAACTTCGTTGATAAGACTGACTTTGAGGTTCTACAACCAGCTATTGACTATTATGAGGATAATGGCTCTGCAACAGATAAACTTCGCACATATTATTATCAAGGTCGCATATATCAGAACGCAGGCAATGACGCTTTAGCGATGGAAAGTTTCGTAAAAGCATTATCAGAAGGGATTGAATCAGATGATGTATTAACACAGGCCCGCATATATTTCGCTCAAAGCAAAATCTATTACTCATTATATGAATGGGACAACTTTATTGAAGCAAATAAAAAAGCAGCAGCATGCTTTCAAGAGGCTGGAGTATCTAATAGTTATACTAATTGTATAATCCGAATTATCAACGGCTATACATTAAAAGAAGATTCGGAAAACGCTTTGCAATATATTGACGAGTGCAAGCGACAATTAGGAACTATGAGTGCAAATAGATTAACAGACTTCTACTCTTCATATCTTACCTACTTGATAAAAAATGGTTCAAAACAAGAGGTTGATAGTACGATTAACGAGTACATTAATGCTGTTCCTGTTACAAGAATAGATTGGCTTACGATTTCTAATGCATACATACAAATTGAGCAATTTGACAATGCATTAGATGCCGTTTCTCACTATAACGAAAATCCTGATGTGACTGAAAGTTTAAAATATCAAGCATTAATTTCTGAAATCTATGAGCACCTAGGAAGATACCAAGAAGCTCTTGATGCATACCATAAATATATGTTAGCTTCCGATAGCTTAGATTATGCTGTTATTCGTCAAGATACAAAGTTTGTAGAAGAAAGACATAATCTGGAATTGCAAACATTAAAAGAAAAAGAGTCTAAGATGAGGGTAATATTATGTTCTGCGTTATTTATCGCAATATTGCTTGCAATTATCGTATTCATTCGCTACAGACTAAAGGTTAATAGAATGGAAAAGGCTATTGCTGAGCAAGAAACCGAGAAGTATAGACTATTATATTTGCAGATGGAAGAAGAGCGTGATAACTTGACGAATCTGCTTGCACAGAGTGATGAGCTAGCTCCAGATGTTAAGACTGCTGTTGGTAAGCGATTAGAGCTATTAAATAAGTTTTTTACGGCTTTCATAACCAATAATAGTGATATTGACCGAACAGCAAGTAAGGAGATGGAAGAGTTGCTTGCTAATAAAGATACATTTATGGTATCTACTAAGCTGGCATTTGCTGGTAGCCATCCTAAGTTTATCAAATATCTTGAGGAGAGAGGCCTTACTGATTGGGAAATAAGTTACTGCTGTTTATATGCACTCGGCCTTAAGGGTAAAGAGGTTGGCTCATACATAAAGATGCGTTCTCACTATAATAATAGTAGTGAGGTGCGAGAGAAGTTAGGAATCAATGAACACGACACCAATCTTGGTATATACATTAGAAAGCTACTAAAGAGTTTCGAATAATAAGAATTATAATAGTATATTTTAAGATAGAGTTTCTTTCGAGAGGCTCTATCTTTTTTTTGTGTTCTGACATCTATTAAATCGTACATATTGTATACGATTTACAACTTACAATCTTCTTATAAAAATCATCAAATAGTTACGATATAACACCTTATCTTAAATTATCTAATAGGTGTATCCAGAAATAAATACCCCCCCCCATTGAAAATAAGCGAGTTACAGCTTGAAATCTGAAACTATAAATTTTCGGATGAAATTATGTCGCCATACCTTTGCAGTAGTCAAACTAAACAAAAATTAACTAAAAAACTTAACATTATGAAAAAGTATTTTGCAATTTTCGCACTAGTGTTTGCGAGCGTTATTTCAGTTTATGCAATGGGTACACACGCCTATGATTCTAACTCTGTTATCTTTGATATCAATAAGTCAAAGATTGATTGGACTACCGATATTGAGAGAAGTCTAGACGTCTCAATTATTGAAGCATGTGCATATCCAAGTCAGGGCTTGGTTGAAGTTACACTATATAATATAGGCAACGCTTCAGTGAGGCTTATCAACTCTAATGGTCAAGTTGTAAGTTCTGATTATGTTCAGACAGATGCCCCAACAGTTGTGTACTTGGATACTTTCTCTACAAGCGGAACCTTCTATCTTGAGGTGGTATCTGACACTTGGTACGCTGAGGGTGTAGCTTCATTCTAGGATTATATATAGGATAGAGCATACTGACGCCACAAACACTTAAACATTTCTACTCATTGTCCCGAAATATTTCATCCTGCTATTGATAATCAATTTGTTACAAGTAAGAATCTGAAACTTTATATTTCTTGATTAAACTGCTATATAGTAATTTTGACATAGAAATTAAAGTGTATTCTAATAAAGATAACGATGAACAGATTTAATTTTATTAAACAATGTAGCAGTTACCAAAGTGGATTAACTTGCCTATCAATGATATGTCGCTACTATGGTAGACATATTGATTTAAAAGCAACATCTACTAAGGAAATGAGTCTGGAGGAGAGCTTACAGCAGGTTTCAAATCAGGCAGAGAAATTGGGACTAAGTAGTGTTATTGGATATCTTCCAGTAGCAAAGTTAAGTAAAGTTACATTACCATGCCTTTTGTACTGGGATAATGAATATTATGTAGTCCTTCGTAAGGTAAAACGTAATTGTTATTATATCAATGACCCCATTAAAGGTCTAATTAGATATAGTGAAGCCGATATTAAACAACATTGGATTGATTCTCGTCAAAACAATGATGAGAAAGGTATTGCAATTTTTGTAAAACCCACAGAGGATTTTTATAAACAGAGTAATGCAATTAATCATACATCTCATTCGAGCCACATAATGAGATGTGTAAAGAAGATTATATTATGGATAAAAAACAATTTTAAATTTTATATGTTATGAAAAATCTTTTGAAAATTACTTGCTTGTTAATTGTTTCTCTGTGGGGAATGTCGGCTAATGCTCAAGAGCTTCAGCCATTACGAGGTAAGGTGTTCGGGGATCAAAATGAACCTATTACTGGTGCCGTTGTGTCTTGTATAGAGATGCCAGATAGCACAGCGGTTGCACATTGTGTAACAGATGTGGAGGGAGCGTTCAAAATCACTGGCTTGGATAACGACTTAAAGAAATACCTATTGGAGGTGTCGTTCTTGGGTTACGAGAAGTCGTATGTAAAGCCAACTGTCGAAGAGATGACTATCACGCTAACAGAGTCGGCAATCGCTCTTGATAATGTTGTTGTGACAGCTTCAGCACCTATATTAAAGCAGAAACCTGGCAAGTTTATCTATACTCCAAGCGTAGCCGATGTTGGTGGTATTGATAGCTACGATCTATTGCGCTATGCGCCACTTATGACATTGGATAATAACTCTGTTAGCATCGTAGGTAAGGGAGCATCAACAATATATATCAATGGCAGAAAGCCCGTGATGGATAACGCCTCTCTGATGGAGATGTTGCGCTCAACGCCTGCAAGCCAGATTGAGAATATTGAGATTATAATGTCGCCAAATAGTTCGTATAAGGCATCGACAACTGGTGGTGTCGTGAACATTGTGATGAAAAAGAATCCTAATGAGGGTATGACAGGTAGTGCAAGTGTTAGTGCAAACTATCGTGGCGGTCAGATATCACCAAGAGCGACACTCTATTTGGGTTATTCAAAGAATAAGTTTAATGCATCGGCAAATCTCAGCTATCACAACTATAATCACAAGAACGAGACCGATGTTACTTACAACTACAAAGATACATACACTGATATTTTGAACTCAACAATTGAGCAGACACGAGGCCACTCGTTGGGCGCAAATATCAGTGCGAGCTACGATTTTACAAAGCGTAGCACCTTAGGAGCATCGCTCCATATCGGAGGATCGGATTTCAAAAGCAAATCTACAACAAGGAGTTCAAATTTTCTCAATGGTAATTTAGATAAATACTCAACATCTGTTAGCGAGACCGCTAATCCATTCCGTCGCCCACAAATTGGTGCCGTGGCATACTACAACCTCAAGACCGATGATAAAGGTAGTAATCTCGATATTAGCGCCAACTACTCATTATCTCTTAACACATCAGTAGGTAATATGGAGTATGCCAACGGTAGCGACAACAGCAACCTTGTTCCATACCTAATGTTTCAGCAAAATAGTGCTGTAGACAGTTATGGATATGAGTTTAAGGGTCGCTATAAGCACGTATTCGACGAGGATAGCTATATAGAAGGTGGCTACGAGTTTAACGCCTCGAATATCTCGAATGACTTTGTGCGTAATGATTTTGATGGCAACGAGTATGTCCACAATGACGCTCATAGCAACACCTTTGTCTATAACGAGAAGGTAAATGCACTATACATCACCTATGACAGAATGTGGAATGATGTGATCAGCACAACTTTCGGTCTGCGAGCTGAGAATACTGCTATTAAGGGTAATCAGATTACTTCCAACGAGAAGTTTAATCGTAATTATTGGAACTTCTTCCCAGAGGTGAGTATCCTCTTGGATTTGGCCGATGGCGACCACAGCATAGCATTAGACCTATCGCGTTCGATAGTGCGTCCATTCTACAATGACCTCAACCCATTTAAGATTTGGACATCGGAGAACACATATAGTATGGGTAATATCTACCTAAAGCCAATGATATACAACGACGTGGATTTGAGCTATACACTATTGTATGAGTACACCATTGGTGCTTGTTATAGCTATGGCACAGATGCTTTTAGCGACTATACCTATTTGGCTGGAGATAACACTACAGTAAGCAGCGTGGCAAACTTCGGTAACGAGCATACTCTATCGCTCTATTTCAATGTTGACAAGACATTCTTTAGGGGCATTTGGAGAATGTCACTAAACGGTAGTGCCGACTATGAGGTGGTAAATGGTACTATCAATGGTGAGGATATAGGCTACACAGATTGGTTTATCAGCGCAGGAATACGCAACATATTCAGAATATCAAAGCAACGAGGCATAAGGGCAACATTGAGTTATAACTATCATACACCAACACGAGGCATATGGCAGATGGGACACCACAAGCACCTACTTAATGTGTCACTTGTTAAAGAGTTTAAGTTTGGTGGAGCATTGAACATTGATGCTATGAATCTTCTTAACTACAAACCATCTAATTACTATGTTGGCGACAACTATTCATATAACAACAACCCCAAGACAAATAATATCACCATTCAGCTAAGATATACTCAGCGCTTCGGTCAAAATCGTGTTCGTGGAGCACAAGACCGCTCAGCAACAAAGCTGATGCAACGATTTGAAAAATAAAATATGGAGTACCCGAAAAGCCATTAAGTGAGTAGGACACAACTAATAACTATTGTTATGAAAACACAATTAAATGAAATTGAGAAATTTGTTGAATCAATCAGCAGTGAAAAGATGACTGACGAACAGCAATCGCTTGTTCTTTCTGTTCCGACACAAGTTATTGGCGGCACCAATACGGGTGGATGTACAAATGGAGATGCTGAAAGTTGTGGTACTGTTAATAAAAAATGTACCAATATGTATGGCGTATGCGATTTCAGCACGAACAAAAGAGGCTGCAATAATATTCCACTTAACCCAGGTACAGGCGGCAACTAATGCTTGATAGCTAGCTTGCAATAAGGCACAAATAGCTTACAATTACTATTTGTGCCTTATATTCCTCAATTATAAATAATAATAGTTTTTATGAAATACAGTAAATTTAATAGTATTATTTCTATTGGAAAAAAATTTAGCTTGTTATATAATGCCCTTTCCGATAAGTATATCATCTTAAGGGGAAAAGCAAATGAGGATATTGAAAGATGTGGCGCCGATGAGTTGAGAATGGAGAATAACATTCTATTTGAACAGCTGATTGATATCCAAGGTATAGTTGGAGATTCTATTGATGAAACTTTAATAGTGAAAAATATTATTGAAGATACGGATTCTGATAACTCATTTTATCATTTACACATTAACCCTACGCTTGATTGTAATTTTAGATGCTGGTACTGCTATGAAAACCACAAAATAGGCTCTAAAATGTCACCTAATATGGTTAATTATGTGCAAAAATATATTGAAAATACAATAGAACAACGACAATCTATAAAGACATTCATTCTTGCCTTTTTTGGAGGTGAGCCATTGATGTATTTTAACGATGTAGCAAAGCCAATTATCGATTATGTTTGCACTATTTGCAAATCAAGAAATATTGATATACAAACTCATTTTACATCCAATGGATATTTATTGAATGAAGATATTCTTGATTTTTTACGAGATAAGGATGTTAGTTTCCAAATCACATTAGATGGATGTAAGGATGAACACAATAAAACTAGATTTAACAGAAATGGTACTGGTTCCTATGACAGGATAATTAGCAATGTAAAGAAGCTGGCACAGCTTAATAAATATGTTGTCTTGAGAATCAACTATACTTCTGCTAACATATTTAACATAAGCAATATTCTGAACGACTTAGCCGATTTAAGTGAAGAGTATAGAAATAATATCACAATTGATTTCCAGCGAGTTTGGCAGGATGTAGAAGCTAAGAGTAATTCAGATGTTAATAAATCTTTGGATCATAACATTCGAATATTTATTAACCATGGATTTAAGGTTACATCCCATAAAAATTTATCACATGTATCAGATTCATGCTACGGAGATAAGCATAATCATTGTCTAATCAATTATAATGGTGATGTATTTAATTGTACAGCACGCGATTTTGTTACTGAGAATCGTAGTGGGTATCTTACTGCTGATGGCACTATAATCTGGGATAATGACTTTATGGCTAGACGCATGACATCTAAATATAGTAAGCCAGTTTGTCATAACTGCAGAATTGCGCCATTGTGTGGAGGTGGTTGTCGTCAAAAAGCTATAGAAGACATAGATAACAATCAGTGTACACTTTATTATTCAGAAAAAGATATTGACCAAATTATTCTAAGTCGATTCGAATATTCATTTTTAAGTAAAGACTAAACATAGATTATGCCTCGTATTACAGCATACAAACAGCTAGAATATTCCGATTGTGGTATAACGTGTATTCGCATTGTTGCAAAATATTACGGACAGGAAATACCGTTAAAGACCCTAAGAACATTATGTGATACAAGTAGACTGGGAATATCATTAAGTGATCTCATAAATTGTGCTCAAAAAATTGGGTTTGATACTTATTCAGTAATGGTTAATGCAGAGGATATATATCGAATGCCATTACCAGCAATACTACATTGGGAGCAAAACCATTATGTTGTTTTGTATAAAACCGATATTAGAAGAAAACAATTCTACATAGCTGATCCTGCCCGAGGCAAAGTATCTTTTAAGGAAGCGGAGTTTTTTACATGTTGGAAAGGGGATAACATAAAAGGTATATCCGTTTTACTAACCCCTTCTCCAATTTTTTATAACAGAGCATACGATCAAACACATGATAGTAAAGTAGGATTAATTAAACTGTTTAAATACTCGTTTGCAAAATATAAAGCGAATTTTATCTCAGTCTTAGTTCTAACTATAATAGCTATTGTAGCTGATGTTACATTACCAATGATCTTTCGTCGTACCATTGATGAGGGTATTGAATACAAAGACATAGGACTAGTATGGCTGCTAATATTATGCCAATTAGGCATATTTATAGGTGGTTATGTTTCGAATATTATTACTGAATTTATACTAACAAAATTAGGATTAAAAATTAGCATTAATTTAGTTAATGATTATCTTAACAAATTAATCAAATTACCTATGTCTTTTTTTGACAGGAAGGTAAATTCTGACCTAATACAAAAAATAGATGATCAGAACAGAATTAAGAATTTCCTTGTAAGCATGCCGGATACAATTTTTTTTACGACTGTAAATGTTATTGTATTTTCAGGATTATTAATATACTATAACTATATCATTTTCGCAATAGTAGTTGTTGGTACATTACTGTCGTATTGTTGGTTGTTACTTTTTTCTCGAAAGCGAGAAGAGCTTGACTATTCATATTTCACCTATTCATCAATGAATAGAAATAATATATATGAACTAATACATGGCATGCCTGAAATTAAGATTAACAATGCACATCAAAATAGAGTCACAAAATGGAATAATTTACAAGAAAAGATTAATACATTATCTATACACTCTGCATTAATTGAGATGTCAATAAATGGCGGAAATACGCTAATATCTCGCATAAAGGAACTTTCTATTACAGGTATTTGTGCGACATTAGTAATACATGACCAAATGACTCTTGGTACTATGATGACTATTAGTTATATTGTTGGACAGCTATCTCGTCCTGTATCAGATATTATCGACTCTATTAAATCTATTCAAGATGCGTCAATTTCATATGAAAGATTAGATGAGGTAATTAATCAAGAACAAATTAACGACGTTCATGAATATAGTAACTATAATGTTGACCAACAATCTTTAACCATTAATTTAAGGGAGGTGTCATTTAAGTATCCAGGGAGTTTTTCTACAAATGTAATTAAGAATCTTTCTACCATTATCCCGCACAATAAAGTAACAGCTATAGTGGGAGCAAGTGGTAGTGGCAAAACTACACTAATCAAATTAATGCTTGGTTTCTATAAACCGCAACAAGGTGAGATATGTGTTGGGGATCAAAATATTGCGAATATTAATAATGATGCATGGCTAAAGCATTGTGGTGTAGTGATGCAATCAGGTTATATTTTTAGCGGAACTGTATTGGAAAATATCGCATTATCAGATTCATCACCAGATTTAAGTAAAGCGGAACTAGCTGCAAAAATTGCAAATATTGATGCTTTTATAAAGAATTTACCTATGGGGTATAATACGAAGATTGGAACACATGGCATAGAGTTAAGTGGAGGACAGAAGCAGAGATTATATATCGCAAGAGCTGTTTATAAAAATCCAGATTTATTATTTATGGATGAAGCGACTTCTTCACTTGACGCAAATAATGAATCAAATATTATCAACAATCTTGTATCATACTACACCAATAGGACAGTCGTGATATCTGCGCACCGTTTAAGCACAGTTAAAAATGCTGACAAAATAATATATCTAGAAGACGGAAAAATTATCGAAGAAGGTTCTCATGATGAACTTATTTCTTTAAAGGGGAGATATTACACTTTAGTAAAGAATCAACTTGAATTAGGTAATTAGTCGACCCTTAAAAAGGCAATGAGAGTGAGGTTTTATATATGCGCAATATATCTTCGAATGCTATTTTCGTAATGAGCCAAAGAGTTCGCATTGTATTGTGGGATAACGGGCACTGCTAATATTCTAATCTCGGACAAAAGTGTATTGCAGAAACTATTTAAGTTTGAATGATAAAAATCCTTATAAGTTATGACTGTCAAAAGATATATAAATGTCATTTGTGATAATATATCAACACCTAATTATAAATCAATAAAATAAACTATGAAATTAAAAAACTTATTATCGGGTTGTGCTATTGCACTTTCATTATCTCTATGCTATGGTTGCTATAGGGATAACATTAACGAGCACGCAAGTGTGGTCGATGATTCTTCCTCTCGCACATTGGAGTCACTTATCACTAGATCATCAGGCTATAATGAAACAGATAGTCTTACAATTATGAGCCATCAACAATCGGATTTAGATAATTTCATGATGGGTCGTATTATATTCAAAGACAATAAGTATGAGTTATGTCTCAAGCGAGAAGATGCAAACTTCTTTGGAGTTAGCAATGAAATGTACGATGAATATGTAGCGTATGTAGAGCGACTAAATGCCTTAGCAAGGCAATAATATACCACCAAACTATAAATACTAACATATTATGAAGAAATATAAGCTTTATTCACTGATAATTGCTGTCATCTTTAGTGCCACCAATATACATGCACAAACATTGGATGATAATTATTCTGAAGTGAGGTCATATTTGAATTCAATGTTCCAGCAACTCAATAAGAATCGTGTGCCAACAGGTATCTTATTAGATTATGGCATAGACCTTGTCGATATGGAAGATTATGACGGTACTGTACTTGCTGATAGTACATATGTTAATGTTGATATATATAGGGATATATTGAAAACTATTATTTCATCGGATGTTAAGACTAACTACAATAGTTCTTATAATAGAGTAAAGGCTAAAATAGATGCATTAGATAATGTCTCCGTTGATGGTCCGATAAAGTTGTCTGTAGCATTCTTTCAGTATAATGTTATTAAGTCCAATGCTATTGAGGATAACTTGATTGTTTACGATGAAGTTAACAATAAGGTTTGCGATGCATATAATGACAATGGATGGATTAATCCATATGATACAAAAAATCTATTTGCAGTTACCGTTGGAGCACAAAGGTGTGAAAGTTCTTATGTTCAATATATACTCCCTGATGAATTTTATTTTACTAATTCAGCAATTACACAAATGCATTTTGATGCAGGTGATGGATTGGGATATAGACCATTCTTGAAAAATAGTACTATTGCAGTAAACTATACAACAGAAGGTATTAAAACGCTTAAATTTAGAATACGAACGCTACAGGGACAATATTTGGAATCCCATACTTACATACAGATTAAATTCCCGAATGTATCTATACAAGGTGGCTTAATTTATACAACCGAAGATTATACAGAAACTATAGATGGAGTCACGCTTTCAGCAAGAATAGTATATGATTCAAGTATAAGCTCTCAAATTCGGAAACCATTCATTGTTGTTGAGGGTTTTGATCCATGGATGTTACAGGATATCTATCAAAGTAATACTAATAATGGGCATAATGCATATCCACAAAGTAATATTCACACTGGATATACTGATTATGAAGATTATAAATATGTCTTCAATAATATTTTACATGATGAATATAGATATGATGTAATCTATGTTGATTGGGATAATTGCACTGCAGACATTAAGAAAAATGCCATTCTCCTACAAAAGATTATTAAAGATATAAACTTAATGAAAGCATCTACTGGTAGTACAGAAAAGAATGTGATTCTTGGTTTGAGCATGGGTGGACTTATCGCGCGATATGCTTTGCGAGACATGGAGATGAAAAATGAGACCCATGAGGTCGCTGCATACATCTCCGGCGATACACCTCATTTGGGTGTGAACGTGCCAATTGGATTGCAAATATTTATAGAACAATTATTGAGTTTTGTACATGGATTTGATACCGCATATAGTCTTTTTGATGAGTATTTGAGTAATAGATTATCTGAAGGTGAATCTATCATAAAAGATGTCTTGTATTCAGATGCTGCAAGGCAAATGATGTACTACTCTGCAATAGGAACTGATATTATAGATTATTTTCATGTAGAATGGCAAGAAGAATTAGATCGTATTGGTTTCCCTTCAGGAGATAATAATGAGGGTATTGAACTCCTTGCTTTAGCTAACAATAGTTCATATGAACATATATATGGATTAATTCAGGATGATAGTGGCGATGAGCATTTACTATATGTTGATGGCTATGCAAAAGCGAGCGTATTATTAGATTTTGTATTTTTCTTTTATCAAGATTTCTTTGGCATGCTCTTGGATAATACAGAAATAGAAGAAGTTTCAAAAACACTTGGATCAAATCGTATGGAGATAGATGCAGAAGTAAACTTATTACGCTCTGAGAATGTAGGGAAGCCTCTATCAAAGCTCAAAGTGATATACTCAAAAAAGTTTTTATGGCTGGATTGTTTTGAAAAAAGAATTACTATATTCGATTCGGAAGTGAATATCCCAAGTGTGCCATTATACTATGAGGATTTCCCTGGTTCAATGTATACACTCAATTCGTCTGGTTCACACCATTATAATGGTAATGCTAGTAATCTACTTGGAAAATATCAGTATCAGTTAGGATTCAAAAGTAATATTATGTTTGTCCCAACTGCTAGTGCATTGAATGTTATAGGAGGAGGACACTCTGAGTATATGCAAGATTTTAATAATAACTTTCTTACTCCTAAAGTAGATATCCCATTTGATTCTTATCATATTGACAATAGTCTTGACGATAACATTGACACAAAAATACACATTAATTTTTCAGATTATGCGTATCGATGGTTATCTAATCAAATTAATATGACAATTGAGGGTCCGGATTTGGTACCACTAAAGAATGGCTATTTAAATTTTTCAGGAGTAGGACAATATAGTGTTTCTGGTTTAGATAATAATGATAATTTTAATTGGTATGTTTCAGATGAATCAATTGCCAAGATTGATAGAACAACTGGAAAGTTAACTGCCGTTTCAAATGGCATTGTTCAGATTACCGCACAATCACATTCAGGCAATACACTTTATAGTAAAACAAAGAATGTTTATATTGGATTTCCTGATTTTGCCATCACAAAGCGATATATACCTGGCGAAGGTTATAAATTTACAGCAACTTTAGCAGGAGATACCAATGTGAGTCTGAGTGAACTCAACGAAAATATGGGTATTAAATATGAGTGGTATACTATTGATAGTAATGGCAATTGTGTTCCTATTCCAGATGCTGAGAACGCAGACTCATATTCATATTTACCATCGGGGGAGGAAGTTATAACAATTGTCCTTAGATTAGTAGATAATTCTGGAAATTCGAGCCCAATGAGAAGTATTACAATCAATATGACAGTCCCATTTGAGGTTAATTACCAATATGTAGTCATTGATGCTAACCAGAATGTGCATTTCATAAAGACTGCCGGAGGATTTGATACTGGTTTGCCGAATGAGGATTTTACTATTACTTTTAGGGATGTTATTCTTAACGATAATGACAATATCCTAACCAATATTAGCCGTTATATTAAGGGCGACAAGTGTTATATGTCGTGTTATAATACAAATTCTAATACGGGAGTATCCGTAGTAGGAAACAAGGTACGCCTTGCAGATAAGTGGACTTTTAATTTATTTGATCAAGATATTTTCGTGGCATCAATAGCCGATGCTCTAGAAAATAGTAATGGTGAAAGAAAAGTACTAACAGAATACGAATTAGTTATTATGAACTCTGAACTAGAAGCTCTTCAACGAGTTCCATTTAGAATAATATATAATCCGATGTTTATTACGACACCAGGATATCCTCGTTTCTAGTTCAAATTTGTTTGTTAAAAATATATTATTAACTTTGACAAAAATAACCGATATGAAAAAACTTATTTACTGCCTTGTGGCAATGGTTGCAGCAAATGTGATGAGCTCGTGCGAAGAACCTGGAATTGATATATATCCACCGATGGAGGATTTCAAGGTAGATGTTGCTGTTGACATCACTTGCGAGAATGAGGGTTGCAGTAGTGCTACGCATTTTACCAACGAGTATGTATTTATGGCCCCACCAAAGTCATGGTACTATAATAGTAATAACTATTCAGTTATTAACTTTTATGAGAATAATAACTTTGGTTTCAAAGCAATATTCGAAGTCGAGAGAGTTGAAGCATTCTTGTATATAGGTTTGGAGCTGGATGCAAATCAGCCCTTTGAGCTAAACAAGAAGTACGATATTAACGACATCGTAGAGTCTATGACTGATGACACACCTAAGAAAATCGGAGCTATAAAGATTGAAAACCCATACCTCGTAGGTCACGAATACGTTGCTACATCTGGTTGGATAATGTTTACCCAGCACCGTTACTCAGAAACCGAGGATATGTACTTTACTGATGTGGAGTTTGAATGTGAGGTGGTGGATGCCGACACAGGCGAGGTTATCTTGAAGGCCGAAAATGGCTCGATGAAGGATATGTATAATCTGGTTGATAAAAATAAAAGATGAATCTAATATTATACTAATAGTCACTAGTGTCCCATTAAAATTAGGTAGCACTCTTGTATATCCCTGATATACAAATCATTGTAGAGATATTTCGAGCAAACCGATTTGAATTTAAAATTTTGTAAAGTGCGATTTTACAATTAAAACTATTATTCAGTATCAGCAAGTTACAAAATTAGTTCTCACGAAATCTTTTGATTGAAAATTTAATAGGACACTAATGACTAATAGTACAATATGTATGTAATATAGAGTTATTCTCCCATCTCAATTTTTGAAGATGGGAGAATTCTATTTTATATTAATTAGATAATTAGGCCTCCTTTATAATATAAGGATAGTAAAACATAATATGTATTAAAAAATCATCATTCTAAATTAATCGCTTAATGTATGACATTATTGTGATATTTTTATTAACTTTGAATTATATTAACAATTTATCTGATTAAACTATGGCTAGCATTAATCCCAAACTTGAGTTTTATAGATTTAAACTTAATCACAAAGATGGATATAAAACATTTAGAGATTATGCTATTGATGTGTGGAATGTAGGTAAGGCATCTCGTGAGGAAAAATATTTCACAAGGTGTTTTGAGGAGTTTATGCAAAATCTTAATACTGGATTTGAGAAAAATGATAAACTTCAGAAGACAATTACTTTAATCCCGAGAAAAACGGTAAATAAACACTTAGATGACAAACCAACAATGATTGCAGCTAAGAGTATATTTCACGGAGTTATCAATGGTGGATCATACGGTAAGGATCGTATTCTATCAGATATTGAAAATAAAGATGATAGTTCTGCTATAGGAAAGAAGAAGCCTGTTCTATCGTATTATTACATTTTTGTGTATCTACCACCAAATCATAATGAGGGATTCTTTATGGTTCACTCGAATAATAGTGATGATTCCATAACAGCGGCTCTAAAACAGTATATCGGCAGATTATTCAAGTCAGGTTCGTATCGGGGGCCTATTATGGTGCCATTTTGTCCGAAAAAGTTTCAGGATGAATTCCATAATGGTGCAACAATTAAGAATATTAAATTTACAACGTCTTATGTTGATGATATCCCTCAAGATGATCCATTAAAAGATTTATTTGAAGAGTATACCATCAAAATTGAAGCAATTCCTAAAAATAAAGGTATTGCTGCAAATTTAGCTTCTAGAATTAAAGCATTATTAGATGCGAGAATTTATGGTAAAAATAATGGCTATAATAAATCGTTATCAGAATTCGATAAGGTTTCATTGTCTACTACGAACCAAGCCACTAAAACATCCAAAACATTTGAATGGAATAGTCGTGATGCAGAATTTGTTCCAGTTGTATATTTGGAAAATTATGTGCGACTCGAGGATGATAGAACTCCTAATTTTGCTGAACTCAAACAGTACTGTATGACACTGTTCGAGGAAACAATAATTCATGAACTAAGACCAGATTTAGACATTAAGCATAATGATTAAATATCTAACAAGTCTATTTTGTAAGGTTGTTCATTACGAGACAACAGATGTAAATGGGAAAACGACTCGCTCTAAAAGGTGTTTATGTTTTTCTAGATTACTATATCTAGTAATAACTGTGATTTGCCATGTGCTTTTTTTTAAAGATGGCTTTCCTGAGTCATTTATTAATATCTATGCAAATATCCTTGCTATATTAATCGGTTTGCTTTCTGCATCGATGTTATTCGGGTTTGAGAGTATTTATAACAATAATAAGAAGGAAATAGAAGGTAAATATGAAATAAGCATAAATGAAGAACAAGAAGGAAAAGAAAGAATATACATAGTGAACAACGAGGCTTTGGATAGTAATAATAGTAGAGATAATGCATCTGTAACGCAGCAAAATAATTATGCGAACCAGTTTGTTTGTTTTACTGGATACAATATAGTACTATGCACGATTACTCTATTCTTAATACTATTTGTATCTCTATTCGAAATAGATGCGTACGATCCGTATAATACTTTTTTTGTAGATATAAAAAGTGTTAGATGGGAGCATATTCTTAACTTTACCATAGGTATGTTTGTGTCTATTCAAAGAATATTCGTATTGTATGCAATGGGACTAATTGTCAAATATTCCCTATTTGCAACAACTAGTTTAGTACATGTAATGACAACTAAAATGAAGAATAAATGATACAACTAAATGAAGCAATAATTGGCAAAGTAATTTGTCATAGGATTTGTAATGATGAATTGAAATCCATCATTAGTAATGATACTATTGATATCACTAATACGGATGATAATAAAAATATTTCGGAGATTTTATTAAAACCATTCCAAAATAGTGAAATGTCTTATGAGTTCTATCATGAGATAGATATTGATTTAAACGTCATTTATAAAATATCTCAGGATATTTACAACGGTGAAGACTTTGTTTGCAAAAGTCAAGACATCTTTTCTCATTTGGCAAAATCCTCTAGATTCCCCAATATAAAAGATGGTGATTTATTAATTGCTACATTTGAGGATATTATTGTTGAGAATAGATATTGTGAGGCAATATCCATATGTAAAATTGAGGATAAAGTAAACTTTATTGAACCAAATTATCAAAACCTACAAAAGACAAGAGTGTGTAAAGGTATATCTGCAAACAAAATTGATAAAGCTTGTTTAATTATTTTTGATCAGGATACTACTATTGTTTACACAACGGACAAAAATAGGACAGACACCCAGTACTGGATTGAGGATTTTTTATCTATTCGACCTAAGCATAATGAGTATTACAATACTAAAAATATGCTAACGGCAACAAGAGTATTTGTCACTAAAGAGATGCCTAAAGTATTCTCTGATGTGTCTAAGGTGGATCAGGCTGATATATTAAATAAGTCTGTAAGTTTCTTTAAAAATAATGATACGTTTGCCATCGATGAATTTACGAATGATGTAATGCCTGAACCTGAATTGAAAGAGCAATTTAATGAATTTATAAACTCATATTCTGAAAGAGAAGGCGTAGAATTAGTAGATAACTTCGAGATATCAACTCCTGCCGTTAAAAAGCAAGCAAGAGTATTTAAGAATGTAATAAAGTTAGACAAAAACTTTCATATATATGTCCATGGAGACAACCAATATATAAAAAAAGGATACGATGAAGCAACTGGTATGCATTATTACCAATTGTTTTTTAAAGAGGAAAGATAACTATGCATTACTGATAACCTTGAAATAGTTTTAACTATGAAGTAATAAATCGTTAGGTATTATTCGGTAATGATGTAACTACTTCATTTTGTATATTTAATACAGATTGATACCACCCTATTATCGGCAGTAATAGGGTGGTGTCAACTTTTATATTTAATATGGAAGTGTCATAAAACAATCGTCTGGCATGAACTGTTGCTCTTTACTCATTTGCCTGATTGACTCTAGCCAATTATAGATTTGACGACTGCAATATTTGGGATTGCCATTTTCATCTTTTTCTTTTTCTAAAGCAATAGCCATCAATGCATACTCATTCTCCAGATTAGTATCAAACACACCCAGATCATCCGTATTAATTGAAACTGAAAGCTGAGAACATTCGTAAAGTTTTGTGTGGTCAATCTCAAGTTCTGTATTATAAAATTTTGTGATAGGATGTTCAACATATCTGTCAAAGTCACCAATCTTAAGATTTGATGTCGGGTTAGTCTCTATTGCAATATGCATTTCTGCTATCTCAGTACGCATAGCTACTTGCAGTTGCTCCATGAGTTTAATATAATCTGATGACACCTTAAATTCTTCGCTTATGGTGCCACGTCTCTTAACATCGGGATTGTAGTGATAGTGAAAATAGAGCGTTCTGGCTTCTTTAATTTTGCGTGCTGCATCAAATATACTTCCATTATTAGTGCCACATCTTTCCCAAAATGTCAGAGGGTTATCTTTGTTACCACCCATTTCGACATCATTCTCATCAAAAGGGTCATCCCCTCTTAATAACCATGATTGATAATAAATATGAGATGGAATATATTGTTCTTCTTTGTGAATAGAACCATATATATCGCTGAATAGACGCCAATAATTGTCTTCAAGTTCTTTAATTAAGTTCAATGATACTTGAAGGTTATAATGCTTAATTTGCATAAGTAACCATGCAACATTGTCTAAATAATCTAATTTAGGCAATAGAATACACCTATTCCTTTTATTGTAATATTTATATGGATCAGTTCCCAAAACAAGTCCATGACCAATTCTGTCACCTCTACCAAAATTTAAAAATTTTATTGCCTCATCAACAGCTCTTAAACCGTCAGCAATATCAAGAAAATCTTCTCCAACATGGTATGTGTAACCTAAAGGATTTCGTTTCGCATCTCTAATCATATAATCAGGATCTTCATATGAATAATGCTTCAAATACCTAAAAGCATGAGCAAATATCTCTGGCCTTACACCAATCTCAGAACTTGCTGCATCAATACCGATAATTCTGTTAGAGATAGAACAATGCTCTTTGCGGATAATATTTATTGCCTGCGCTTGTGTTCGGACCTCATCTCTCAATTTGTAAAACCGAGGTTGTAGAAGGATGGTATATTCGTCTTTATTGTCGTCTATCTCATATTTTGGCTTCTTGATAAAATGGAATATGTAGTAAAATTTATCCGTGTTAATAGTGTTGTTGTGTGTACGAACATTCTGCCACTCATCACTTAATATGGGACAGTTAAATTGTTTGGAAAGTGCGTTTTTATCACAGCTTTCGATGAGATGAATATTGTCAGCAACTTTACATTGAGGTGATATTCGAGCCTCGAGGTAATTTATGTGCTGATTAATGAACGTATTAGAAATGGCACAACTCACTATTAGTTTTTCGTAAACTGAATTAGCTTTTATAAAATGACATTTCCTGTCTTGATACTCTTGGAAGTTGGCAAAGCCTTGTATCCGATTAAGTTGAACAAGTTCGTGCCTAATCCGAGATTTTATTATGAGATAGGCATAAAATAATGTTTCCAGGCTTTTATACTCCTTTCTATTAGAGTATATCTTGGAAAACATCTTATACATAATCCAACGCTCCCCAGATAGAATAACATTCGGATAGACCCTTTCATCATGATTACGTTCAGATAACCTTGTCCTTATTGCATAATCTACACACTCTCCCATATATTTTCGACCACACAACTGTTTTAATATTGTAGTGTGGTGTATTAAATCGGGAATAAATATAGCTATATCCTCCGAAGATGCCGATTGTAAGACATTCTTTATTAAATTATCAATACTATTGTCGCATTGGTTTTGCTGTGCCATTTGCCCATCAGTGCAAACATTAACAGATGATGTATCCATCTTTATCAACTTCATAAATAAATATAGACGGATAGCATATGCCTTTACATACAATACATAGTTTGAGCAACATTGCTGATTAGGATAGACATTTGGCGAAGCTAGTTTAGACTTAGGAATATGTTCAAAATCCGCCTTACGACAACTTATATCGTTCATGAGCGACATCCAAGTAATATGGAAATTTAGCGATGAACCAAATAGATGAAAGTGTAGCTCAGACAATCCTCGATTATATATGGTATTCAACATTTGATTGTTGGTTCTAATTGTTGGTGGCCAAGCAAAAAAGTGTCTTTCTCGTTTACTAATCAAATCTGAGTTAGCCAAATGGGCAGTAATAAATAAATCTTCACCAAAGCAGGATGCGAGTTCTCGCCAGCGTAGAAGCTGGGAGAACTCACACACTATATCATTACTATTTTCTATTAATATATCTTTAGTAAAATGAAGCAACGAGTTAAATATACTATGTTTGCTAGCGTCGCGTAAGCGAGGATCTATTGACCTATACCACTCATAATGTGATTTATTATCAATATGTCTAAACTCGTCTCGATTACGGCTAAAGTCTAATGTTTCAGTTATATCAATATTATATGAGCCATAATTACCTGATATATAATCACACCCATCTGTTTGGTACAAACTTCTAATTACGGTTTCCGGATTTTGCCTCAGGAATAAGATTTGAATTGTTTGAGTCAGGTTTTTCATATGATGAACTATTATATATATTGTAAAACACCTCTTTTGTTTTTGTATCCATTTCCTTTATAGTCGTCAAGATAATCGATATACATTTATATCCAAAATCCTTATACTTATCATATGTATCACCAGTATATCGATAATACTTAAAATAAGACAAAATTTCAATAAATTTAAGTACACGGTTCAGATTTTCATTATTACCCTGAGGAAGACGTAATTTATTAATATTTCCCAAATAATCTTCCAGAAGTTCCAAAACCTCAATATTGTGAATTGCAACATCCTCAATTACTTCATACCTATCATCTACCTTTTCGCCAACCTCAGTTATTATTTTATAAATAAGTGACTTTTCTTCTAATTTATGGACAATATCAAAGAAGGTATTAAAACTCTCATTATAATAATATATATTAGATTCAGCCATATGTTTATACTTCCTATACAGATTATAATATCTAATAATATTAGATATTATTGAAGTAAAATTAAATGTCAATTCTCCTGTTGAAGGATAGCTTCTAACTGGAAATGAATTATAGTGACATAATTTATGCGTTCTTGCATTTGATGGCTTGCTATAATAAATTGTACTTAACAAGAAAACCTCAAATACATTAAAAATATTTACATTTATACTACTTTGAATTTGATCATGAGATTTATCGGGTAAACTATTATATTTATCTACGATTTCATTATATATATTTTGAAGTATAGAAGTTGATAACACTCCAGTATATAGACATTCTTTTGTACTATCAATATATAATATATTACCACCAATCATCTTTTCATAGTCGAATAAATGATTGTTCTTGCTAATCGCTTTATATGCTTTAGACTTTATCTGATAATCCGCCAATAATTTTGAATGTAAATCCAAACTTTCTTTTGACATCATTTCATAATATGCATCATAAAGGCGGATAGAATATATTGTTTTAATAGCAAAAACCAAGCGTTTTATTGACGGTTCATCGATACCAATCAAATGGTCTAATATGTAATATACATCTGCAATGGATACATTATAACTTCTGTTATGCAGATTGACAATAGCTCTATCAATTTTGCATTTTTCATCACGGAATATGGATTCATACTCTCGATACAAATAATCTATAATAAATTTATTGATATTTGTTGCATCACAAATTTCTACATCTTTAATGAAAGAGCATTGTTTTGATGTGAGTTTATCAAGACACCACGATTCTACAAAATAATGCCTAAAATTATCTCTATTTTTACGCTTAACATCACATCTTTCCTGATTGTCCTTAATTGCATGTAGTGAGCGCATACTAGTAAGCATTGATAATATATTCAATAACTCTCTTAAGTTAAAAGGTACAATCAAGCTATTCTGTTCATATGTGTTATAGAACATCATATGGGTCTTTGCATATATAATTTTCAGTATTGCGTTCTCAATGCTCAATTCGTCTATTTTGCCGACAACATCACCTTTTATTTCAAGCTCAATACCTGGGATTTCAATATAACTTGGTAAATTTAAACGATGTGACAATGGTAATAGTTTCATTAGATAACGTGCTACCATATCATCAATTTGGTCACTTAAACCGAGATTATCGTCCTCGTCTTTGCCTCTTCTATAATTATATTTAAAGTCCTCTACAAATTTCTTTTTGATAAGATCAGAAAGCTGTACTAACTTTACGCCCATTAAAATAATTACATTATCAATAATAAGATACTTACGAATTTGCTCAACCATCTGGTATGTATGGTTAGTCTGGACATCTAGATCATCAATGGCTATTACAAGCATTTGTGAGTTTTTATCATTTTCAGCTTTAAAGTAGTTGAGATAACACTCAACAAGTTTTTCCATTGAGTCGTGGAGGTTACTTCCAGAGGCGAGTTTTGATAATTGCTCTATAGAGTCGTTACTGTTAAATCTAATATCCCTATCTTCAGTACAATCTAGGGCCTCTTTTACCTCTTGAAACTTCTTTACAAGTTTCCTTTTTTTCTCCATATTATCGCCATCAAAGCTATGATTACTTTTATTGACAGCATCCTTAAATGATTTAAACATGTGAGCAATTACAATTTCAATTATATTACTATGCTCATCAAAATAGGATGGATCTATTATTGGTAGTTTATTATTAAATGAAACATTAATACCATCTATTGGTATTGGAAGTGCCATACCTTGCTGTTTATTTAAAGAATGGTATATAGATTTTAAACATGAGGTCTTGCCAGAGCCACGCTCGCCAATAAATGCTATAATATTATTTCGCTCCCTATTGTGTTTATTATTCACATTACTAGCTGGGTTAGAGATCTCTTTTATCAGCGAGAATGCTCTATCATATACATCTGAAAATATTGAACTATTGTAAGTCTCAGCATTTGTTAGATCCTCAAACTTTGGTCTGGTCTCATCACCTTTAGTAAAAATAAGTTTTTTCATATTAGTAGTATTTAGGTTATAATTGAATTTTTATTAAACAAAGATAGGTAATATTTATTAAACTTGTGCCATAATATAGTTTTATTTACATAAAGAAATATATAAATAAGGAAGCCTCCATTCGCAGTGAATGAAGGCTTTTGAATATTTTAAGGTATATACAGCAATTGAAACTCTCTTTTTCTGCGGCGTTCGATGCTGGGGATAGGCTTGCCTTTATAGCAACGGTACGAGATATACTCTTCGTAAATATCCCTGTCGCCGGACTCTATTTTCTTGATAAGTTTACTCTTCGGGCGTTTGCCATAGCCCAGCAAGCGTGAATGTTCCACATTGTAAGCCAATACCGTTAGTAGCAGAGCTTCTTTCCCATACTGTCGGAAATACTTATATCGTTCCAACAGATCGGCTCTGAGTAACGAATCCGCTTGTCCCTCGGTAATATCTGCTGTCAGGTTCTCGTGTGGGAGCAGTTTATGCCCATAACCGATGTATGGATAGCGTTTCGCCGAGTGCCACCCCTCAAACTCCTTGATGAGTGCTACCGCCTTGTCGAACAGTTCCGCAGAAATCTCCTTGGGTAGTGGTGGCGAAGAGTCGCCACCTCGTGTCTGTGCCTTGGCATATCCACAAAGCAGAGTAAGACATATAATCATTAACTTTATTCTCATAGATTTTCTTTTTTAGTGATTGGTTATGGTGGCAGACACCCGACAAGCGAGTGCCTGCCACCGTTGGTTAAGGATTGATGTTGATTGGATAGACGATAGTTCCTATGGGTGTAATCGTGTTACCCTCTGTGGTATCCTCTTCCTCCTTCACCTCGTTATTGAAAGTGAATGTGAGCTGATATACCTGATCGTGGTTATCCTCGAAATAGACATCTATCGTCTGCTGGTCCTCACACTCCGAGGTGTAGTACAGACGGAACACATCTCTATCCAGCGGATAGCGGTCATTCGGGAGCAACACCATACCGTCATCCATTCTCAATGTACCCTCGCCATCGGGCTGAAAGTAACGGATTGTGTAACGGGTATCCGAGAAATAGCCCTCACGCACAATCTCGCAGCGTATCTCCGCTGTCTCGCCCTGCACCAATCGATTGGGTACGGGCATAGTCTCAACCATAAAAGGATAGGCTTGCTGAACATCAAGGTCATCCTCGCAAGATGTGAAGCCCAATACTGCGGTCATCATGGCACCGCAAACCATCATATAGGAAAATAACTTTTTCATAACGCTTTTAATTTTAATTGATAATAAACTTAATGGCTAAACCGAATTGAGTGCTGAACTTGCCGAGTGAGCCTCCCCAAAGGACGCGCTCACGCACATTGGCAAGCAGGACAATACGGTCTGTTAAATAACTCTCCAATTCAAGGGTAATGGCACCGCCATAGATAAAGGCATCCTTGGCAAGCAGTGTAGAACCATCGTGGAGTAATCTATCACCCCAATTCACCGTTTCGTAGCCTGCCAATGCAGAGCCACCGATGGAGAGGAAGAAAGTCTTTGTAGGATCGGACAGGAACTTCAGGTAATAACCACCCTCGGCAGTGAACTGGGCACGAGGAATGGATACTCCGCGATAGTCGTAGTTCTTGAGCAGATATTCTGCACCCACCACCCAGCGGTTAGCCTTCTTGGTATATCCCGACATCGCTATTCCCGTGTAGTAGTTGAGCGGAGATTTAGAGCCGTTTACAAAACCGCCCCTAAGCTCCACACCCATCATCTTCGGGAGATAACGCTGGGCGTATGCCTGCTCTGACGAGAGGGCAAGCGATACGACTGCAACAAATAGAAACAGATACTTCTTCATAGTTACTTCACTTTAAGTTCGTTGATTACTTTTGCTCTTACGATGTCCTCACTCTCAACGGTGAAGGTCTGGTGTCTGCCACCGCTCTTCTCGTGCATCTCCACCACAAGCACCTTGTCTGCAGGGATGGTGAACTTGTCGAACACAAATACGGTACGCTCATCTTTGTTGCCTGCAACGGTTGTAGCATAGTCGTATGCACGCAGAGGGAAGATGACCTGCTCCTGAATGGCTGTACGCTTCATCACCTGCTTATCCACAATCTTGAAGGTCAC
>JAGBZD010000009.1 GCA_017628395.1 Paludibacteraceae bacterium
TCCGAGTATGTTCCGATAGATAACCGATAGATAACCGATACATAACCGATACATATGAATACCCCGTGAATACCCCACGAATACTCCGCGAATATCCCATGAATACCCCAAAGCAAGGAGTCCTATGGGAGCAGCGTATTCATAAAATACCTATGTCCATTTTCTCGAATGTTATTCGGGTACCCTCGAATTGACTTTAATTGACAATTGAATTGACGACCATTGTTTTTAACAAATCCCAGAGCGCCCAATGTGTTGTTTTGGGCGCAATTGTTGTTAAATCAAGTTGTTTGTGTTGTTGATTAAAATATATATCCCTTGCCCCTTCGTGTTATTCCCGCTACATTGACTGAAGATTTAGTCGCACGAACATCGCTCAAAGCGATGTGAGGAGACGGTTGTAATTCATTACGGAGTACGCAGTATGCTACAGGTCGCGCGTAATAAGATTTATTAAGATTTCGTGAGCGCAGCGAGCAGGAGCCTCTATTTCTGTCACCTAAAAACTGCCGAAGAACCTTTCCGTTTTCCCCTTTCCCCAGAAAAATCGCCCCAATTGGCACTTTTTCTTGCATATCCGCAAATTTTGTTGTACCTTTGCAACCGATTCCTACGCTGGAGGGAAATATGTCCTGCGAAAAGCGTTTCGCAAAGGGTCTTCCTTGGGTAGGTTTCTGACATATTAAATAGGAAATAAAATCAGATCTTATACAATAGCAAGAATAATGAATAAAACGACTGAAATAGCAGTACAATACCATTTACCAACGAATTGGGAGCAAGAGAAAGCATTTTCTTTTGACCATTTGTCAGAAGTCGTGACATTGTTGCATGACTCTGCCTATTCGGCAACTGTTAAAGCAGTCAATCGTTTTGCTACAGTTCGAAATTATGTAATAGGATACTACATCGTTGAGTACGAGCAACATGGTAGCGACCGTGCAAAGTATGGAGATAGATTGCTCAAACGTTTAGCAGAAAAAGTCAACAAACGCGGTATCAATGAGACGTTGTTGCAAATCTGTCGAAAATTTTATACTGCTTATCCTCAAATATATGCTTATTTGACAGGTGAAATTTCTGCGACACCATCGCATAAATTGATTTCTGCGACGCCGTCGCATAAATTTGTGGATATAAGTCCGACACCGTCGGACGAATTATTGAAAAAAAGTGCGACGATATCGCACCAATTCATTACTGCTCCTGAACAACTCATTTCACAATTATCCTTTTCGCATATTCGTGAAATAATGACCGTTGACGACCCTTTGGCACGTTTCTTCTACGAAACGGAGTGCATGAAATGCTGCTGGAATGTCAAAGAGTTGCGCCGTCAGATTGCTACGAATTTGTATTTCCGTGCTGGCATTAGCCAAAAACCCGAACTGCTATTGCAGCGAACAGAAATCAATACTTCTCCTGCATTAACTATTAAAGACCCATTCTCTTTTGAGTTTCTTGGTTTGCGTCCAGAGGCATTTACAGAGAGCGATTTGGAGAATGCACTTATTACTCATCTACAAGAGTTCTTACTTGAGATGGGTAAAGGTTTTTGCTTTGAGGCACGCCAAAAGCGTATGATTATAGATGATGAGTATTACTTTGCGGATTTGGTTTTCTATAATCGTATTTTGCATTGCAATGTCATTGTTGAGTTGAAGGATGATGAGTTTAAACATGCAGATTTGAGCCAACTCAATGCGTATGTTTCGTATTTTAGAGAAAATGAGATGCAAGAAGGGGATAATCCCCCTATTGGCATTTTGTTGTGTACACGAAAGGGAGAGAAGATGGTAGAATACGCGTTAGCAGGCATGGACAACAATTTGTTTGTTTCTACATATATGTTATCTCTCCCAAATAAGGAAACATTGCAAAATTTCTTGCTTGCTGAGATTAACAATGTGTAAAAAGATACCAACTAAATAACTAACACATTAAATTGTAAATAACCCAATAAATTGTACATCGTAAATCAGTAAATTGTAAATTATTTGCAACGCACCGCGTTGCCCGACATATTTAATATAGCGTTATAAGCCCAAACTTGATTTTCTGAAAACTCGACACTTTTAGAAATCATTACTTATTCAAGTACGGTTTATGCACGCTCATGCTTTTGGCGTGAGTTTTCTGTGCGTAGATTTGAATAAGTAAGGTAGTCGAGAACCTCAGAAAATCAAATTGAAGCGAACGAAAGTTCACGCTTTTTCTATCTCTACACACCAAATAGCGAATAAATAAACAACAATATTAACCAGTTAAAATTAAACAATTATGAGAAAACTTTTATCATTTTTTTTCTCCACCCTTCAGGGGGGAGTTAGAGGGGGGCTTCTCTTCGTGGCACTCCTTGCCACTACCTCCCTCTGGGCGTATGATTTTCAATGTGGCGATTTGTACTATAAGGTTCCTGGGGGCAATGGAATAGAATCCTTACCATTTGTCCCAAACCCTGGTGCTGGACGCACTACTGTTGTCCTTTATGTACCAGAAAATACACCAGCAGGTTGCTACGCTGTAGGTTCTGTCAATAATTGGGGCATTAACGATACCCACCTTATGTTTACTCCTGTTGAGGGTGCGACTAGTGAGCGTTGGGTCGCTTGCACATTCGACTATGCTGAGGATATGCAAATCAAGGTGTTAGCATTACCTTCTGACCCTGCTATTGCTCCAAGTTGGTCTTTCCAATGGGGTAGAAACATGGATGGTTGGAACGATCTTGAAGAAGATAATGTGGTTATTCTTGAAGGAACAGGTTATATGGAACTTGAGAATAGTGGTGAGCCAAAACTTGTGGAACTTGCAGATAATGGTGTTGTATATATTGAGGTAAAAGACTGGGCAAATAATCCCTATATAGAACCTATTCCTTGCGAGACGGCTGCTTTCAAACACCCATTCGGTGGTGGTGATTGGGTTTACCGTGAAGCAACCAAGACTGCTGATGCTACATTCGAGCTCAACGCACTCTATGGTAATGCTGCTGTAGTCGTTGCTACTGATGTTAATGGTTCTGGTGAACGCTTGTTTCCAGAAGATCAAATTGCGTTCGTAGGTGACGTTGCTCAAGGTGACTCTGTAAACTTTAAGTTCATTTCCGAAAAAAGTACTTATGTTGGTCGAATGATTGTAACTCTTATCGAGAAAGGGACGGGAAGTAATGATAATCCTTGGTATGCACCTAGCAAGAAATCTCCCATAGCTCCGCAAAAACGTGCAAGCATAGACTTGCGTCGTAAAGTGGTGGTAACATACCAATCTGAATCAAGTGACAATTATGCCTATCTAACAACTGCTTATATACCAGAAACAGTTGTGTATAATGGAAAAACTTACGAAGTTGTCGGTATTGACGAATATGCTTTTGCAAACTCTCCAATCACCTCTGTAACTATCGGCAATAGTGTAACAAGTATTGGGAATGGTGCTTTTCATGGGTGCAATTCCCTCAAAAATATTATCGTGACAAATAACAATTCCATTTACGATAGTCGTAATAATTGCAATGCCATTGTTGAAACTGCAACTAATACTGTAGTTGTAGGGTGCCAAGCTACTAATATGCCAAGTAGTATTACAAGTATTGGTCCAGGTGCTTTCGCATATTGCACCTCCCTCACCTCCATTTATATTCCCAACAGCGTAACGAGCATTGGAGGTTCTGCTTTCTCTAGTTGTTCATCCCTCAATTCTATCACTATCCCTAATAGCGTAACGAGCATTGGAGGTTCTGCTTTCTCTGGTTGTTCATCCCTCAATTCTATCACTATCCCTAATAGCGTAACGAGCATTGGAGGTTCTGCTTTCTCTGGTTGTTCATCCCTCAATTCTATCACTATCCCCAACAGCATCACTAGCATTGAAAGTAAGGTCTTCTATCGTTGCTCCTCCCTCACCTCCATCACTATTCCTAACAGCGTAACGAGCATAGGATATGACGCTTTCTCTGGTTGCTCTGGGCTCACCTCCATCACTATCCCTAATAGCGTAACCGAGATTGGAAGTTATGCTTTCCGTGAATGTGAAAAGTTAGGAACGCTTGTATTAGGAGATAAAATCAAAGAAATTGAAGATTATGCTTTTAAGGAGTGTAACAAGTTATATCATATATATTGCTATGCCCCTGAACCTCCAATCGCAGACGAAAGTATATTTACAAACTACAATGTCAACTTATATGTTCCTTGCAATTACCTTGATAACTACAAGTATGATAGAGTGTTCGGTTCATTCAGATACATCCAATGTATCGAGTCAGAGGACGTTACGACCAATGATGTAGTCGTTAATCCAGGTGCTAATGATGTCACCATCACATGGCCAACAGAAGATAATGCCAATAACTATACCATTGTAATTGAGAAAGACGGCGAAGTATTCTGCACTTTGACTTTCAATGCCGATGGTCAGTTACTCAATATCGCTTTTGCTCCAGGTCGTGATGGCAATCACCCAGTACAATACGCCGAGCAAGCTGGCAATGGCTATCGCTTCACTGTGACAGGTTTGGAAGAGGGTACACACTATGCGTATAATATTGATGTGCGAGATACAGCCAACAAAACCATCAAGTCATACACTGGCGAATTTACCACCGAATCTATGACAGCGGTAGAAAACACCCATAGCCAATCACCAATCTCCAATTGCCAAAAGATACTCTACGAAGATCATATCTACATCCTCCGCGATGGTAAGACTTACACTATCATGGGCGCAGAGGTTAAATAACCCACAGCAATACAATAAGAATCTTTGTATAAACATCAAGAGCGGCACGCATCATCGTGCCGCTCTTTTTTCTCCTCTCTCTTCATTTTGTTTTGCTTTTGCCAGTGGTCTGGCATTAGTCCTTGTCTTTCTATGTCCATTTCCCCGAATGTTATTCGGGTACCCTTGCATTGTCTTCATTGTTATCCCCTCGTTTCCGTGCAGTTCCGTGCAGTTCCGTGCAGTTCCGTGCAATTCAGTGGTCGCCCCATTCTCCTAAGCGCCCAATGTGTTGTTTTGGGCGCAATAGTTGTTGGCTTAAGTTGTTTAAGTTGTTGATTAAAATATATATCCCTTGCCCCTTCGTGTTATTCCCACCACATTTACTTAAGATTTAGTCGCACGAGCATCGCTCAAGGCGATGTGAGGAGATGGTGGCAATTCATTACGGAGTACCTCGTAAAAGCGTGGCTATAGTGTGGCAAAAAAGATTTATTTAGATTTCTGCCCGATAGGGCAAGGAGATATATGAAGTGTCAACATGTATATAGTTCCCTAAAATAATCCTCGTTGTTTTCGTTATAGTGTTTTGCCAGCCCGTTTAACCTTTATTATCGTCAGCCCATCGCGCAGTGGCAATATCACTTTCTCCAGTCGCTCGTCTTGCATCACCTTGTCATTAAACGCGCGCAAAGCCACCGTCTGCCTGTCTTTATCATAGGCAGGATCAACGATATGTCCGTCCCACAATGTATTATCAGCCAATATCCAACCGCCCTCACGCATCAGTGGCAGCACCAAATCCAAATAATCGCAGTACTCCTTCTTATCCGCATCAATAAACACGAGGTCAAACAACTCCTTGCCTTTACACTTTACACCTTCCACCTTCAACTGCTGTAGCACAGCCTTGGCATCCCCAATCACCAACTCCACTTTCTCTCCCAACGGTGACAACGCCAAGTTGCGGCGAATCATATCCTCCAGTTCATCGTTGTGCTCAATGGTGAGGAGTTTGCCATTTTCAGTCAAACCCTCCGCCAAGCACAGAGCCGAGTAGCCCGTGAAGGTACCTAACTCCAAAATGCGCTTAGGCTGAATCATCTGGCTAATCATACTCAGCACACGCCCTTGCACATGTCCAGACAGCATGCGCGGGTTGATGAGTTCGAGATGTGTACTGCGGGTTATTTTGCGTAAAGCATCGCTTTCAGGCGATGAATGTTGTTCGATGTATTCTGCCAGTGTCATAGTGATTTTTGCTATTTGTCTGCAAAAGTACAAAAAAACTTGCATATCTCAAAAA
>JAGBZD010000071.1 GCA_017628395.1 Paludibacteraceae bacterium
CGCAATATCGCCACCAGGTGTATGTAAGATAAGGTCTAACCCTTTTGATTTATCCAAATGACAAATAGTAGACATAAACGCATTTTTGTCCTGTTCGTCAATAAAAACATGTGGTGCGTCCATTTTTTTTAACCAACCAGAATAGTAAGAAATAATATTTCTCCCAGTAATCGTATATATCTTTTCTAAATACGACTTGCGTAACTTATCCAACTCAGCTCCTGGATTGGAATATAAGTTAACCTGCATTAAAATTTCACTCCAACTAGGCATGTTAATTTTATTTTTTTATGATAATATTAGTAGAAGACATTGTGTCATATTTACGTGTATCATATATGGAAAATTGTTTATACACATCTCCTGTTTTTTCCCATTTCGAGAAATTAGCCATGCTTGAAGGCTCGGAAGGAACTATTGTTCCATACATTTCTATCAACGAAACTCTTTCTTTTTTTTTCATATCATGAAAATATTATCATCACAATATATAATCAACTATTGTTAATTATTCTCCATTAGTTCTTCATATAAGGCTACTGCTCCATATTGCCAAAATAAGGTATTTGGTTGCTCTAATTTGCGATAAGTGTTGGATTTATAAAAATAGTTTACAGCAGTTTGTAATGTAACATGATGCATCTTCGCATAAATGCTAGCAACTGCTATTACCTTACCAGGCAATAAAAGATACAAATTTTTATGTGTAATATTAATCTTCATAATCGTACTTCAAAATGTTTTATATATTTTAATGACATTAACGATTTATCCGTATGGAAAAGCATTTGATCTACCAAATCATACACTTTTAATTCTTTTAAAAGCGTTTCTTTATCAATAAAACCTTGCTCGTACAAAGCAAATTGTACATAGACGCGATCGTTTGCGACTGGACCATACACTATATCGTAGTCATGAATAAAAGTTTCATCTTGACGATTCTTCATCACGAAATCAATCCATTCATCAGATGGTCCATCAAAATTTAGAACAGACATATCATCAATGGAATTTTTATCAATTTCATACACATTTACATAAGCAATAGGAACTGATTGCTTCATTTTACGTTTCGCCCATTCTTTTGCTTGTTGCACTGAAGTTGTAGTATAAAATCCATTACCATAATCTAACCTTCTATTTGGTAAAAAGATCTTAGGACTTTCAACAATGTCTAAACTACCATGATATAATTTCATTGCTTTGAAAGGATAAACTCATCAATATCATCTACGATGTTTTGTTCACTTAATGTATGCAATACATTATAGTTCATTAATAAATAATCAATCACACCAAATTGCTCAAACTTTTTTAGAACTTCACTTCCGAGCAACTGATGACGCATCTTATATGCTTCTATACAAAAAGACACAAAATATAACGCTTTTGATTTATGCATGTATTTATATTAAATTCGCGACAAAGTTACAAAAAATATTTGTACTGAGCAAATATTCTAGTGGATTATTATGTTTTTTTACTTGCTACAAAGCATTTTTACTAAAAAAGGAGCCTCCCTAAGACGAAAAACAACAATAGTTTTGAATAATCCAGAACAAAAACTATACCACAAAGAAATGCACCATCATAGATGCATTTTCTTGTGGTACATATAGTTTTCCTTACTCCGTCCTTAGTGCTTCGACTGGGTTGGAGGTGGCGGTGCGGAGGCTGGCGAGGGTGACCACCAGCGTTGTGATGACAAGCACAGCCAGCAACGCTACCACAAACACCCACACGGCTATCGGTGCACGGTACGCAAAAGTGCTATAGTAATAGTCCGTAATAAAGTAACTGATTGGCGCTGCGATGAGGAAACAAATGCCCACAATAATCATAAACTTGCGGTTGAACATCACCAAGATCTCACGCACTGTGGCACCGTTTACACGGCGGATACCAATCTCCTTGCGGCGGTACTGCGTTTCGAAAATCACCAATCCCAACACACCCATCAGCGAAATAATAATCGCCAACATCGTGAACAACGAGATCGTTGTGGTCAGTTGTTGCTCTTTTTGGTAGTTCTCGCCCAGTTCCTCGTCGAAGAAGTTGATTTTCACTTTCTCGCTGCCGTAGTCAGGCAAAATCTTATCGGTGGTAGCACGGATGGCATCAAACACCGCCTTTATATCTGCATTCTCAATGGTGCGCAGCGTGAGGTGTGGCGTAGGGAAATACTTAGTAAGCACCTCCGAATCGTAAATGTAGAAGGCAAACGCGTCGCTCTCCTCGTGTAGCGGTTTGAAGTGGAAGTCGCGGCAGAAACCCGTCGCAGGGAAGGGCTTACCATTCCACTCTATCACTTCCTCCAGATTGAGATTGTATTTGTTTTTGGCATACTCGTTGAGAACGATTGCGCCGTCGCCTTTTTCATCCGAAGGCAAGAAATCGCGCCCTTCAAACACCTCTATGCCCATCACTTGCAAGAAGTTCCACGATACAGGCATGACGGTTAGCATCATCTGTTCGCCATGATGCCAGCGTCCCCATGTCATGTGCGACTCTGCCACCATTCGGTCTTGTGACCATGCTACCTCCTTGATGTTTGGATTGTTAAG
>JAGBZD010000072.1 GCA_017628395.1 Paludibacteraceae bacterium
AAACACGTTATGGCTAAAGTTTATCAAGCTAACGAGATTAAGAACATTGCCCTCATGGGTGGCAGTGGCTCGGGTAAGACTACCCTCATGGAATCCATGCTCTTTGAGTGCGGGGTCATTAAGCGTCGCGGAACCGTTGAAACACAATCTACCGTCTGCGACTATTTTCCAGTAGAAAAAGAATACGGCTATTCAGTCTTTTCTTCAGTTTGTAACATCGAGTTCAACAACAAAAAACTCAATATCATCGACTGCCCTGGTGCAGATGACTTCTGTGGTGGTGCTATCACCGCACTCCATGTGTCTGACACCGCAATCATCACCCTCACCGCAAACGGCGGCGTAGAGGTAGGCACACAAAACAACTTCCGTCGCGCAGAGAAAGCCAAGAAACCTATCGCTTTCGTCATCAACAAGTGCGACCATGAGAACGCTGACTTCGAGCGTACATTCAACGAACTCAAAGAGGTATTTGGCAACAAATGTACTCTCTTCCAATATCCTATCAACGCAGGCAAGGACTTCAACGCTGCTATTGATGTACTCCAAGGCAAAATGCTTGTTTGGAAAGCAGAAGGTGGTGCGCCTGAAGCTAAAGATATCCCAGAGAGCGAGAAAGCTACTGTAGAAGAGATTCGCGCTCAACTCCTTGAGTGGGCTGCAGAGTCCGACGAGACTATCATGGACAAATACTTCGAGCAAGGCACCTTGTCTGACGAAGAACTCATGCGCGGTCTTCAAACCGTATTTGCAGAAGGTAGCATGTACCCAGTAATCTGCACTAGCGGTCTTCGCGATATGGGTATCCGCCGCCTCATGGGCTTCCTCGGCGAGATGACTCCTTCTGTAGCAGACGCTCCAAAACCATTAACAGTCAACGCAGAAGAAGTGGCGCCTGTAGCTACTGCTCCTACTTCAGCATTCATCTTCAAGACATCGGTTGAGCCACACATCGGTGAGGTGAACTATTTCAAAGTGATGCAAGGTACCCTCAAGCCAGGTGATGATGTATTGAATGTCGATCGCGGCACCAAAGAGCGTATCTCTCAACTCTATTCTGTGGCTGGTAACATCCGCGTTCCTGTAGAGGAAGTATCTGCTGGTGACATCGCTGCTACTGTTAAACTCAAAGACACCCGCACTGGCAATACTCTCAATGCGAAAGATTGCGAGAACCAATATCCTGCTATCTCTTATCCAGATCCTAAATACCGCCGTGCTATCAAGCCTGTTAATGAGGCTGACTCTGAGAAGCTTTCTGCACTCCTCACCCGTATGCACGAAGAGGATGCTACTTGGGTTGTAGAGCAATCCAAGGAGTTGAAACAAGTGATTGTCAGTGGTCAAGGTGAGTTCCATCTCCGCACATTGAAATGGCGTCTTGAGAACAACGATAAGATGATGGTTCAATACGAGGAGCCTAAGATTCCTTATCGCGAGACTATCACCAAGTCTGCTCGAGCTGACTATCGTCACAAGAAGCAATCTGGTGGTTCTGGTCAATTTGGTGAGGTACACCTCATCGTTGAGCCTTATGTAGAGGGCGAACCAGTTAAAGAGGTTTACAAGTTCGGCAACCAAGAGTATCGCATCTCTGTTCGTGATACACAAGAGATTCCACTCGAGTGGGGCGGCAAGTTGGTGCTCATCAACTCTATCGTAGGTGGTGCTATCGATGCACGCTTTATCCCTGCTATTCTCAAAGGTTTGATGGATCGTATTGAGCAAGGTCCTTTGACTGGTTCTTACGCTCGCGATGTACGCGTTATTATTTACGATGGTAAGATGCACCCAGTAGATTCTAATGAAATCTCCTTCCGTTTGGCAGGACGCAACGCTTTCGCAGAGGCATTCCGCAACGCTAATCCAAAACTCTTGGAGCCTATCTACGAGGTTGAGGTATTCGTACCAAGCGAGATTATGGGTGATGTAATGTCTGACATCAATGGTCGCCGCGGTATGGTGCTCGGTATGGAAACTGAGAAGAACTTCACCACATTGAAGGCATTGGTTCCATTGAAAGAGATGAGTTCTTACTCTACTACATTGTCAAGTCTCACAGGTGGTCGTGCTACCTTCACCATGAAGTTCAAGAGCTACGAACTCGTACCAGGTGATGTACAAGACAAACTCATCAAGGAGTACGAAGCTACACAAAAGGACGAGGATTAATCCAACATTCCGATATATACAAAAAGGGCTGCCAATTGGCAGCCTTTTTTGGTGGTTTCTCTTATTGTAAGTTTACTATTCAAAGCGCATTACTTCTTCTTTTTCTTCTGCATCATTTGTCGATCAGATGCTTGCAGAGGTCGCAATGCCAAGCGATTCATCATTTCATCAAACTCCGCAAAATCGCAATTCAATGCGCCACGAGATAGCACACGGATATCCTCTTTTAATCGTTCAACGCCTGACTCTTGCTCTCGATTCCAAATGGCATTCTTCTGACGCATACATTGAGCAATATACACAATCATTGCCTGTTGCTTCTCCACTTCCTGCTCATTCACCGCCAATTGCACCATATCTTGAATAATGCGGCCATAATTGCGCATACGAACAATAGTCGTCTTTCGCAAATTTCCTTGTTCCATATCCCCGTATCTTTAATCTCTAACTACTTAATATTCTGATTATTTCGTCTTTATCAAATAAATCATTGTTGGATAGTGGTCTGCATAGCCATTTTGCCATACGCCACTCTTCACTGTACGGAATGGAGTACCTTTGTCTTTACCCTCTTGTACGGTTAAGAAGGGTTTATTGAAGATTTGGGAGTACCAATATACCCATTTACCGTCTTCCACTTTGGCGTTCATTAGTGGCTCAGAAATCATGATTTGGTCAAACAAGTTCCAGCTACCTTGATACGCCAAACTACCTATACCGCGATCAAGTTTTTGCCACATGGTATTGAAGAATCCTTGTGGTTGAACTTCCTCACGCGTTTTCTTTGCACCAATAATCACCGCACAACTATTATTGAATGGGTCGTCATTCAAGTCACCCATGATGATAATCTTCGCGCGTGGCTCTTTCATATAGATGCTATCAGCCACTTGCTTACAGAGCATGGCAGCAGTATCACGCGTAGCACGACTACTCTCTTCACCGCCCGAACGACTTGGCCAGTGGTTTACACTGAAGTGCAACTTGTCCATAACAATCTTGCGATTGTCGTCCAACATATAACCCGACACCCATAATTGCAAACGACTACGCACTACACCACCGTCTGCATAATGTGCTTTCAGTTCATATCCTTTAGGTTGACCTACAGGTTTGAACATATCGGGGTTATACAAGAAGCCCACATCAATACCACGACGATCGGGGCCCTCCAAGAGGATTGGCACATAATTGCGATTATGTTTCTCTTTGAGTTCTCGGCAGAGGTCATGCAAACAACCTATATTCTCCACCTCCGAGACGCCCACACACGCTGCACCACGAGGGTCTCTGTCGGTACCGAGTTGTGCAATAGCATATGCCATATTTTTGATTTTCTCTTCGTACTTAAACTTAGTCCATTTCATGCCACCATCAGGCAAGTACTCATAATCATTCTTACCTTCATCATGAATGGTATCAAACACATTTTCCAAATTGTAGAATGCTACACAACGAACAATCATCTCATCCGTTTGCGCAGAAAGAGGGGCAAGCGTTAAAAACGCAAAAATTGCGACGAGGGCAATCCGAAAATTAGTCAGTTTCATATTTTTTCTGTATTTGTTTGCAAAATTACAACTTTTTTTTGGATTGTCCAAAAGTTTTTTGTAATTTTGCAGTGATTTTCACAAAACCATTAAAACTTTTGAAACTTTTAGAACCATTTAAACTAAAAAAAGCATGTCATCAGTAAACAAAGTTATTTTAGTGGGTAATGTCGGTAGTGATCCAGAAGTTCGTTATTTAGAGCGCGGTACTGCCATTGCCAATTTTAATCTTGCTACCACGGAGCGTGGTTATACAATGCAAAATGGAAACCAAGTGCCCGATCGCACAGAATGGCATCCAATCGTTCTATGGCGTAATCTTGCGGAATGGGCAGAGAAATATGTCCGTAAAGGAATGAAACTCTATGTAGAGGGCAAACTGCAAACCCGCACATGGGAAAAAGACGGACAAGTGCGCCGCAAGACTGAAATTATAGCAGAGAACATTCAAGTACTCTATCGTCCTGCAGACTATCGCAGTCCACAGCAAAATGAGGAACAAGTAACAGAACAAACAACCAGTCTCCCCGAAGCTACGAATATCCCAACATTAGAAATCGAAGATATCTTTTAACTGGTATTAACCAATAAAAAATAAGGCGCTCGCGCCTTATTTTTTTATTGTATTTCGTAACTACACCCTACTGCAAAATTCAGTTTTTGATTGCCAGCTTCCACGATAGGCATTATCAGATTGTCCTTGCTTACTTGCCATGGTTGCAGCATCACATGTGCAAAAGCCGACATTGTACCATACGATAGTGTCCATGATTTATTCAGTTTCAGTCCAACAAGTGTTACTGCAAAATCGCCTTGAAACCCAGTGTACAAACTTTTTGCTGGCGTCATACCCAAACGCGCAGCTAACTGCCAATCCGCTCCTAAATCAAAGTCATAGCCTAACTCTATATAGGTAGAATATGCGCGTTTTAATTCTGTTTCCACATTTCCGTTTTCACCAGTAACCTCCACATTGTATCCATCTCTACCAAATGTGCGGACACCTACCAATACGCTAAGCGGAAGGCGGTCGCTCACGCAGTACGCCACTCGCCATTCGCCTGTAGTACCACCACCGTTAGGCTCATGATTCTGGAAATCAAAGAATCGACTATGCGTACCATCTGCATAGCAATCAAAATAATACATGTGAATATAATAAACACTCAAACCCCATCGACTAAAACCAATAGAAATATCCACTTCGGGATTAAAGCCCGTAAATGCCCAATCCGTAGCACCTACATTCCACCACATATTGGCAAAGAATCCGCCATAACTAACGGTAGCATCTGCCTGCAAACTTGGACCTGCCACATACAACCCACGCCAAATATAGTTGCTTGTTAAGGTAACACTTGCGCCCCATGAAAAGCCAACTTCTTTGGGATGTTCATCCATCCACTGTTTCGTTGGAGGTATGGTATCACTTGCCACTAACACAGTTTGCGATAGCAGAAGGACCAACAACAGGCCAACTAATCTTCGAGAGTACAACATGTTTTGTAACTCGTTGTAGTGTGTATTAGTTCTTTATGAAGCGTACCACTTGTGTACCGATTTGCAAGAGATAACTACCCATAGGCAAATTCGACACGCTCACCTGCGTACCCTCTGTAGTTTGCAGCAAGCGTCCTTGTAGGTCATATACGCGAAGGATTTGGTTGTTTATGCCATTGATATACAATATATCTTGCGTTGGGTTGGGATATACAATGATGTCATCTTGTTTTACATTGCCTACGGCTGTAGAAGTGTCCGAGAACACGATTTTGCGCACATTAGCAATAGGCTCGGTAGCAAGCACATTGCCCGCTTTGTCCAATAGTTGCAAATCTTCACCCACAAACACCCATTTACCTATCAATGCAATATCTTTCGCCATTTCAGCTCCCGTATAGCGTTCGATAACCAAATTAGTAGCCATTACCTGCACTGCGCTAAGCAACGCAATCAGCAAAAATAAGAATTTCTGTTTCATTTTCGTGTAGTTTATAGTATTTTCGTGCAAAGGTACTACTTTTTTTTGAATTGTGCAAATAAAAACCAAGAAGCCCAAAGAAACATCTTCGAGCTTCTAAAAGAAAATCACATTTTCCTATAAATCTTTAACCAAGCGTACAGAAAATCCAAATGCTTTATCTACCACAGTAGGATTATAGCCTATCTCATTAGAACTAAACACCAGAACCTCTGCTACATCTTCTAATTTACCATAGTACTCATCTTCGAAGCAAGAACTTGTCCAATAGCCACCAAGCTCTTGTACCGATGATATACATGTTTCATATTCTCTATCACCAGCAGCTGGTAAAAATACAGCACCTGATTTTTCCATTTTTAGCCATTGGGTAGTATTGTAACTTTGTTGTTGTGCAAAATATTCCTCTCCTTCGAACCCAAAGAATCCTGGGTAGAATGTTAAGTTTTTAGGACATACCCAATTATCTGGTAATAAAATCAATCCGTTTACTCCACAAACCTGCGCAAGACCACACAATAATAATGCATCTTTTCTCTCTTTCATTATATAAACCATCTCCTCACTTGATAGCGTACGCCAAACACCCGCGGTATCATTTCCGATCTGATTCTTTCCCCAGTCCACAAAAGTAGGATAATCCTTATAGGTATCACTTGTCAAAGTTGGGTTGCTCCCCGTTCCCCAGCCAAACAAATCAATAGTATCCCCTAAATTACCAGTAGCACTCGTCCATGCATTGGTGTTATACCATTGTCTAATAGGTTGTTCGATATTACCCAATCCTATATAATCAAACTGATTATCTGCAAATCGCCATTTATCCTCACTAATGATATACTGCAAATTTCCTTGAGAAAAAACTACTTTTTTATTTTCAGAAATAGAAAAAGCACCTTTTTGCTCTTGTTTTACATCAATCGATTCGCAACTTACTAATACCATCACTGCGAATATCGCAAATATAATATGTATACTTTTCATTTCTATAAGAATCAAACAAATTTAACATCTATTATTTTATATCTTTTACCAATCGAACAGCATATCCATTTGAACGAGGTTGATTGGTAAATTTGACTTTCCATAAAGGACCAATAGAAATAGCTACCCCTGTACTATCATTACTATGTGATGCAACCCAATATCTAGCCTCATAAAAAGCATATAGATAGAGATCACCTTTTGCCACATAACGCATATTGCAATTAGCATTCATAAAAACAGCACCTGATTTTTCTAGGATACGCCACTCATCCATAGAATATGTGGGAATATCTATTGGTATTATTGCTTCTTCTGACCATTGCTTTAGCTTAATACCAGAAGGAGATGTCCATCCATCAGGTAATAACATCAATCCATCAACACCAGCTATAGAAATATAATGTACCAACGAATCTGCATTACTACGTTTGTGCAAAAGATAATCCCACTCTTCAAAATGTAGCGTTCGCCATTTTTTGGATCTATCATTTCCTATCTTATTGAATCCCCAATCATAAAAAATAGTATATTCAGCAATGTCTTCACTTAATAAAGTAGGATTATCCCCAGTGCCCCATCCAAATAAATCAATCATTTTTCCTAATTGAGCCTCGGTCTCTATTTTTTCTGGATATGCTGCATTTGCTAAAGCAGAGATCCATCGTCCAGAGTACCCAATAGGACTATTTAGATTAGTAATTGTAAGCGCATTCCATTGTTCTTCAAAGAAATTCCAACTACTCGTCTCACGATCATAATAAAGATTACTTGGAGAAAAGGTTACTTTTTTAGTTTCCGAAACTGAAAAGACTCCAATGCCCTTGGTCGTTGTATTATCCGATGGAATACTTGATTCACACCCTATACAAACCATAGCAATTAATAAAATTGAAAATGCTTGTCTCATAACTATTCAAAGATATTTTTGATTTATGGCGCAAAAGTACTACATTTTTCTGATATACGCAATAGAAAAATGCATTTGATAACGCAGGCATTTTCTTACATACTGATTATCAACGCCATACAACTTATATTGATAACACCTGACTATAAGAAATTTGTGGGAGAGTAGGTAGCATTACCATATAAACAAAGAACCCCGAAGATTTCTCTTCGAGGTTCTGAAAATAGCGGCTACCTGTCGCGTTCGGCAATCTCGCGCATGACTGTCGCCTTGCGACATTAGGCACTCGATTCCCCCCGCTCTCCCCACAAATTAAAAATTTGCGGGGACCCCGATGATAAGGAGAGTAGGTAGCATCACCATATATGCAAAGAGAGCCTAAGTTGTTACTTAGACTCTCTGAAAATGGCGGCTACCTACTCTCCCACAAACGCAGTACCATCGGCGTTGCTGAGCTTAA
>JAGBZD010000073.1 GCA_017628395.1 Paludibacteraceae bacterium
ACCGCAATGGATACATTTTCCATCTTTCCAAGTATGCTTGATGCGTTGGTAAATGATATTTCCTTGCGGTTTGTCTTCGGGAAACTGATAGGCAGAAAACTCACTGCTTGGGAACTTGCTGCAATAGACACTGCGGCGAGAAAGCAGGCTTGTGAGTTCGGTAATGGCAATACCAAACAACTGCTTTGAGAAGATATGCTCTATACGCTTTTCAAGGTCGGGTATCTGCTGTTCAAGTCCTTTGATAAGTCGTTTGGCAATCTCACGCAAGAAAACTCCACTCTTGCAACAAGGATCGAGGAAAGTGGTATCGGGGTTCTTGAACAACTCCTGTGGGAGCATATCAATAATCTTGTTTGCCAATTCAGGAGGAGTAAATACCTCATCATTACTAAGATTGGCAATACACGAAAGCACGTCGGGATTATAGACGCTTTTGAACAAACTATTCTCCATAATCCTGAACCTTTTTGTAGTGAGTAATATATCTTCTCAGGAATATGCCGCCTTCCTCTTTTTGTTCCTCGGTAAGAGCAAAAAGATTACCTTCGCTATTGTCGTTATAGAGAAGAAGATCGGACATCGTATAGTCGGAACGCTGCATTTGCGTAGCCCCGATGAGTGTCCACTCGGAAAAGACTATTGGTGCAGAGGTATCTTTACCATCTGCATCGACACACATTAATGTAAGTGCATTACCGTTGATAATATTTCGGCTGATGATGAACTTAGCTGCATCACGAGCCTCATCCGAGCTCTCGGATTTGCAATGGTCGGTATATTCCTCGTTCCAAATTTTATAAAGACGCTCACGACAAACAAATACATTGTCGTTCATTATATCCACACCGTAAAGGCTTCCAATAGCGACAATGGCTTGTTTTTCGTAGTCGCGTGGGCTTTTCTTGTATTTCCTGCGGAGTTCGGCAAGTTTGCGTTTGAGAATAACAGCCAAGAAATTGCCATCACCGCAAGCCGGTTCCAAGAAACGGGAGTCCGGCCGCAGACATTCATTTGCAACAAGGTCACACATAGCGTTTACCTCACGCTCGGCAGTGAAGACCTCGCCTCGTTCGGCTACACGCTCTTTAGATTTTATTTGACTCATATTCCATCTTCCTTTCTTCTCTATGTAAGAGATACTATAGAAGACGGAACTTGCTGATTATTAGGTTATATTTCGTTTTGCTAATCTATTTTTGCTAAACAATCACACAAAATTATATGGTTGTCAGGCTTTTTATTGGCTCTAAAATGGTGATAGTTGCTTTATTTTGCGTAATTTTGCAGTAAATTAAGTATCTCTTACATAGAGAGCAATCATTTTGCTAAACATCCTCACTCTCTACAAATCCTTTAATATCTGAGCATTTGCTCTATCCACTACAGCATTATCCAATGATGCCAGATAGATTTGTGTAGTCATTTCCGAGTCGTGTCCCATTCCTTCACTGATAACAGATATTGGGATATTCTTACTCTTAGCAATGCTCGCCCAAGAATGACGAGCAACATATAGGGTTAGAGGAATGGATAGCCCGACCATTTTTGCAATCTCTTTAAGCGATTTATTGGTACGGTAAAGCATATTCTTATATTGACTCCTATCGTATGGATATTTGTGAATAGGCAATAGATACGGACTACAATAATTTATATCGTACTTCTCCACAATCTCCTGCATACATTTCTCCCAACGGATAAACAGTCGTTGCCCTGTCTTGCGTCTGCGGTATGATAGTATGCCATTCGCAAGGTCTTTCTTTTTGAGATATGCCATATCAATAAACGACATTCCACGAGTGTAAAATGAGAAGAGAAACATATCTCTTGCAAAGTCCAATGATGGTTGCAATGACAGGTCGAGGTTCTTAATCTGCTTGATTGCCTTTAATGGAATTGCTCGCTTAACGGTCTTATCAATACCAGTATAAACATGTTTGAATGGATTTCTATTGGTGGTTAAATCCTTTTCAACTGCACGATTATAGACTGCTCGGAGTATTCGCATATAGAATGAGGTGCTGTTCTTGGTCAATCCTCTACCTCGTAAATAGGCTTCATACATCAGCATTAAATCAGAGTCAATATCTTCCAATAGCACATCTTTATCCTCTCTAAATTGCATAAAACTTTTAAGCGTACAGCGATAGGTTTCCGAAGTACGCTGCTTGCCCATCTGTTGTAGTTGGGCTATAACACCCTGCATAAAGTTGAACAGCGATTGCCCATTGGCTTGCTTCTGGAATGTAGCAATAATATCATCGGCAGTGTATTTTACTTGCTTGTTCTCCAAATGGGTAATGATACTTTGCAGTCGTTTAATATCCCAATCAATACGCTCTTCAATGGATGTAAGATAGTTTTGTCGGCTGTTGTTGGTTATGATTATTGCATTGTTATCCTCACTCCATTCGTGCATAAAGAGTCGGTAATCCGTCTTTAACTGACGGATTACACGATTCTGAATGATTTGATAATAGATTGTTCCCTCCTTATTTTCGCTTGTTGAGGGTCGAAACTTTACCTTGATACTTGCCATAGGCTCATGGTTTTGATTTTTTGTTTGGGTTATCCTTTGCCTGCTCTTGCTTGTTCTTGATAGACTTGGCTTTGCTCTCTTGTTCCTTTGCTGCTTGCTCTTTCAATCGTGCTTGCTCGGTAAGGGCGGCTTGTTTGCGAACGGCCTCTTCATAGGTCTCCACATCCTCACGCATCTGCTCGATTGCTTCGTTGTTGCGGTTGAGCTCAAAGATATCCTCCAATGTAGCTATCTGCTCAGCCGAAGCATCGCCTTTCATCTTGATGTAGCGGTATTTGAGGGCATCATCATCCCTTTGAACATTTGGTCTTGACAAATGGTATATTGCTGATGCTCCTGATGCCAATAGCATGACAATCATTGACAAAAGAATCCAAGATTCCTTTGTGTAAAGAGCAAACGAGTGTCGTTTCTCGTCAATGTTGTGCTTTACCTTTATTTCATCCATCTTGTCGATAGCCTCTGCAAGCTGTTGTTTTACGCCCTCAAAGTCGGGATGCTCCTGCTCACTGATGCCATCCATTCGCTTGTTTATCTTGCTAAATTCATTGACAACGAAGCCTGCAAGCTTGTTGGTTTTAGCATCATAATACTCTTTGTTTTCCCGATTGCCATTCTCGATTAGCTCCTTAACGGGTGTCAAATCCACATTGGCATTTACTGTTTGTTCTGTTCGTTGGCTCTTGCTGATGGTCAGCAACTCTTCCAACATTGCGATGATGATAGAATTATTTTCCTGCATACTATTCTGTTTTTAAGTGGTTAATGATTAAAGTTTGAATCCTCTTGTTCTCTTTTTCTTAGGCTTCTGCTGCATCAAACGGCGGAAATCTGCCTCTTCCTGGCTATCTGCATCGGGCGAAGATGTGAAGTCCAACAAACCTAATGAACCGCTGATAAGCTCCGCTTCCTTGTTTGCGAAATGGCTTATCTGCATATGATGCAGTTCATATTCTCGCTGATATTCCGCTTGATTGTTGCCATTCAGAGCCCTGTCAATCTTCGAATAACTGAAACTGCGGTCTATCTTCGAGCCGTTGAAGTGGTAGCCATTCTTGGTAAAGATTATGCCCTGCACTTCATTGGTGTCGCCCTTATATTTGAAGCGTACATCAATGCCTTCGGCTTTCAAGCGCTTCAGCAGTGTAGTCCAATCGGAACATCGCGCAACCTCCCGTTTGAGGACTTGGTATATCTCGTAACGGGTTTTGTCAGGCTCTTTCAGTCGGTGCGTTTTTACTTGTTCCTTGCCATTTGCGAAGTACAGCCCGTATTTGCGTGTCAGCTCTTTGCAGATGCGTTCACTGCGGTAACGATCATTCCTGTCGCTGATGGTTCTGCCGTTATTATCTACTCGATTAAAGGCAATATGAACGTGTGGATGCTCCTTGTCATAGTGCCGTCCGATGATGTATTGCGTATCACGAATACCCATTTTCTCCATATATTCTCGGCTTATCTGTATCATAAGTTCATCCGTTAAGCGTGGCAAATCCTGCTTCGAGAAGCTGAGTGAGATATGTCCGATAAACTTATCCACTCGTGGATTAAGCCTTGATTGAGCAATAAAACTTTTTGCTATCGTGCTATTATCATTGAATAGTACCCCTTGACAATCTATGAGCGTGGCTTGTTTCTTCTTATCGAGGATATAATCAACAATTCCTCTGGCTCCAGAGCCTTTTACAATCTTTGCCATCATAGGCTGATATGGTCTATAATGTTTTCCAATGAAAGCAGCAGGTGTTGGCATTGCCCGTAGTGCAGCCTTACGCCTTCGCGATGAGCCTTGCGTGTAAGCTGATTGAGGTTGTTTGCCATGCCGCATAGCTTGCGGATATAGTCCGCTTGTTCGGTGGTAAGGCGTGCCTTGATATGGCAATCACGGATAGCCATTCTTACAATCTCACTTGCCGATACCCCTGCGTTCTTGGCTTTGAGTTTCATAGCGTAGTACTCTTCGGTAGCCATCTTTACCGTTATGCGATACTTGCGTTTCTCGGACAACCTCTTAGTGGGTCGTCCTCCTTTGTTGGGTGTCTTGTTATTGATACTTCGTTTCATACGATTACTCTTTTTGAAATGATACATACATTGTTTACTTGATAGACCAACGGGATGTCTTCTTCTGCAACCTTCGGGAGTGGAAGCAAGTGGTTTTGGTCTGCCCAAAACATAAACTTGCTTCCCCACTAACCGAAGGTCAATCAGTTTTGAGTGCCTCAAAATGAAATACCGTTGGAATTGTTCTTAATCTGATTGAATTAATAGGTTACATCCCTTTCCAATGCTCAAAATCTTCTGAATATAGCTCGATGTGGTGGTGAACGATGTTCTCCAATAGTCCCGACATACTCATTCTATCCTCACCGATTTTGCAGGCGAACTTGTCAAGCATTTTTCGCAACTTGCCACTGATGAATACCGGCTTGCGGTCTTCAATCTTGTAAGGTCGCATAAAGGTGTTGCGGTACTCCTCTAACGAGAGCTTGCGTTGTTTGCTGCTCACTCGGCGTTGGATGGGTGGTGTAGGTGGCTGTTGCTCTACCACATTGGTAGGTGGAGCTTCATCTGTCACCTCTGTAACGGAAAGCACTGCTTCCGTTTGGGCTTGTTTTGCTACTGATGGTAGAAGAAGTGGCTTGATGTTTTCAATAGAGAAATCCTCCAATGCGGCATCAATACTCTTCTTTCGACTCTCTTCTATTTGCGAGTTCTGCTCGGAGAAATCCAAACCAGTCATTTCCTGCAACTCTGTTTTACTTAAAGTCTGTTTTTTACTCATTTTTTGAATGGCTTTGAAAGTTAATACTATGGTCTTTGTGCACAATTTTGACCGATTATCTGCTGCAAAGAAAATGTGCATACAATTCTGCTACAACTAATTAGGCCTATGTAGGCAATTATGAATTATATTGCATTTAGGGGTGATTCGTAGGCAGTGCAGACTGCACGATTCTTCTCAAGTTGAATGGGTAATTATGAATTGGGGCAAAATGCTTAATTGAAGAAATTAAGGACTTAAATCTGATAGCGGATAGACGGACTGCCGAAGTGTCGGAAGTTGGTCTATCCGCTATACTGCTATCATAGAATCAGCGACTATCTGTTTCGGCTGTTCGGTCAAAAGTTTGGCAGACGGATAGACATCGGTCTAACAAACGACAATGCTACGGACAAGATCCGAGACTGGCAGTCGCTTGGGGATATTCTTATATAATATTGGTTACAATGTGATGTATGCTTAAAAATATATCGTTGTAAACATCTAAAAGTGCCACGAACTGTGCCACATACTGCAACAGGCTCACCGTATGATTGAGGTGTGATTACTTATCTATTTCTTTGTCCTCAGAAAACGGAACTGCGTATGAGAATAGAGCCTATTTCAATGGCTGAAGATTGTGTTTGTGATGAAACGATATGACAAGGAATGACACCTATTGTTAGTGCCATTGAAGTATGAAAATCTCTTCATTATTTAGCAGGGCGAAACAAGAAAACAAGTGAAATAATATAAAACAAAAGCGTATGGATTTAATCATTTTTGAGCGAAAGGCATTCGAGGAATTTGCCACGAAGATTGAGCAGTTCATTCTGCGAGTATCAAACTCACCCGTTATCAAGAACGGGAAGAAAAAGACAAACAATTGGCTCGACCATCAGGATGTTTGTCAGAGGTTGAAGATAAGCAAGCGTACATTGCAGACCTTGAGAGATAATGGTACGCTTGCCTACACCAAAATAGGCAACCGCACCTACTACCTGCCCGAAGATGTAGAGAGCATTGTAACAAAGGTAGAGGACAGACGAAAAGAAGCTAAGTGGAAAGGGCGAGAAATCTAATCAATGTATAACATTAAAACCATTTGAATTATGTATCAAGAGATGAGAACAAAAGACGATGCGTGGATGCAGTCCATTCACGAGAGTATCGATCAACTATCGGAAATTCTCGATAGTATGCCCAAAGATGGTGCAGCCTTACCAAACGATGATGAATATCTATGCGACAAAGAAGTTGCGTATATGCTTAAAGTCAGTCGAAGGACATTGAGCGAATACCGAAGCAATGGCACATTGCCATATTATGTCCTCGGTGGCAAAGTTCTATACAAGCGAAGTGAGATTGAGCAGGCGTTGAAACGGGAATATAACGGCAAGCACCTGATGAATGGCAGTGGATAAACCTCTCTATATTTTTGGAGGGAGTGAAATTTACCGCTTGCCCTATATATCTATGATGTAAAATAATAGTGCTCCTATGGATAGAAACAAGAACAGCATACAAATGGGTTATCAATGTAAGAATCCTTTTGTATGCTGTCTGTTTATCTTTATCTACATTTTCGTCAGTCGCTCATTTCCGTTGCCGTCTGCATTTCTGAGTACAGACATTGAAAGGGGAAAGGTTTTCGGGCTGAATACTCTCCGTAGGAGGAAGATTCAGTCCGAAACGGCTTGCCGCCCGACCTTTCAACTTTCAAGGGCTGATGTACTACCTTTGCAGACGAGCAAAGGAGATGGGCGAATGACGGAATCAGAATGTTAATTATATTACATTATTCCCCATTCTAATGATTCTGCTAATTTGAGCATTTTTTTTGCTTCTTCTGGTTCAATTGAATATACATACATTATTTTCCCATATAGCCATTGTCGTGCATTGGTGTGTTGTGGCATAATATGTTCAAAATGATTTTTAGCTCCAAATTTCTTACAAAAATGAAGATGCCTATATATCTGCCGTTTAAATTTCTGAGGAACTCTAGGCTTTTCTCCATCTATTAATATACCAGTGACCATTTGCCTACTACATCTTCCATATGTACCTGTTTTTGAATAATTCAAAGTCAAGCCTTCTTCTTGAATAACTTTATTTACAAAAGCTGTATTAGGAAGAGATCTTATCTGCTCACTAGAAAATGTCAAATCGTCTGCATATCTTGTATATTGTACATTATTGGATAATGCATATTTCCAGAATCTTGCATCCAATCTACGACAAGCTATATTTGCTAAAGCTGGACTCGTAGGTGCACCTTGTGCTAAAACAGGTTTTTCTTTGCTATAAAGATAGCCAAACCAATTCTTTTGTAAACGAGACATACTGACATACTTATAATCAGAAAGTTTTAGTGTGCAAATGGTTGCTAAATCATAGCTTACAGCAGGAGAGTATCCTATAGAGTGAAATATGCCATATATTCTATCTATGGTGATACTTTCAAAAAAATCTTTTAAATCAAACTTTCGTATATATTGTTGTCCGATATGGGGTTTTGCATTTTGAAGAGTACTGCTTCCTCGTACAAATCCCTTGCATTGTGGATGTACTTGAATCTTATCAAGAATCTCATGTAGAATCCATTCTTGTATTCGTTTCAAGTTTCTGTATGGGGATACGATCCTTCTCTTTCCTCCATGTTTCTTTTTTATAAGATAATAAGCATAAAATTCATCTATATTATTAAGCATGAACCTTAACTCATTAATATCAATACCAAATAATTCGGCAAAATGATTCAGAGAGAAGATAACTGGAAGATTTTTGCTTAATAGGTTATCAGCGTAATCAAGGACTGCTTTTTTATATTCTGGTCGTGCAGAATTTATTTCTTTTATGAAAGAATCTCTTGGGAAATCCATACTTTTAATTTATTACTCTTACTGGAACACCAGCCAATCGGCTGGTAATAATGGCGGCCGTCGGCTGTCATTATTATCAGTATCATGATACTTAATTTTGCACTCACAGTCAAGGGACTGTAAAAATCTTTGGTCAGTCATAGCCTCAGATTTAGCTAATAAATTAATTTCTAGATAACCCAAGAAATTCTTTTGGCAAATATACGTTTTTTTGAGTATTTATTTGAAAATCTACTAATGAAATTTTCTTGAATTCCTGCTCTCTAATTTTCTTATAAACGTTAGCACCGTATTGTGTTAATTCTTTTTTGTCTGTCAATAATCCTTCGTCTTCTGCCTTTTGTTCTAGAATTCCCAACTCATCAAATGTTATCTCCAATAAAATACAAGTGTAAGCATTAGAACGATGATAATATTTGCAGTGCAATAAGCCTAAAAATGACAATGTCTCTTTACTATAGTTATTAAATATTCTGTCAATTTTTCCTCCACTTATTTTCTGTGCAATACTAGCCCAATGATATTTTCTTCGATAAAACGCTTCATCTCGTCTTGTTCTATCAAAAAGTTTTCTAGGAAATATAGGTGTCCATCGTACATCATTGTCTGCTCTTTTTTTACTTCCCCATAAAATGGGTAAAGTATTATTTGGTGTTGTATGATCAAAACAGACCAAGGATTGACAATTGGCATAGCCTAATGGACCTATATATAAGTCCATTTGAGGAGTGTATCTTCTCCTTCTATATAGCAACTCTCCATATTTCATTGCAAATTCCTTAATAGGTTTCATCCTAGAAGGATATCCAAAAATAGATTTACGTCTTATAAAAGCAGGCAAATGTATATCGCCATATGTTTTTATACTTTTTGTTCTCAACTTTTCATATCCTTTTTGCATACATGCTATACAAAGGCAAAACACTTTGCTCCCATTAGGGATATTGCCTGAGACTCCATCGTAAAGAGTTACGGCACTTTTACCAGAACCTATAAAGTCATCCAATAAAACAACTATATGCGGAGTATTTTTATAATCATACTTATCACTTGTAGCAAATTCCCAATCTTTATGCTTAAGACTATCCATTATTTTTTTGATGTAATAGGCTATGACTCCACCACTTTTACCTATACCTCCTATCGGGAAAAAGACAATAGGCAGATTCTCACATTCGTTCAAAATTCTATTAAGACCTGATTCAAGGATATTACAACATCTGTTATCTGAATAATAACTAACATTGCTTAATAGAATAAGAGCAGTTTCCCAGTCCCTCTCCTCAAAATTATATAACCATGCAATTATATCAGATTCAGAAACCTGCTCATCAAAACGATGTTTTAGTATTGATAGAAACTGGGGATTTATTTTTATCATATTTTAAAACATTATCATAGTTCCATTATAATAGTTTTATACCAAATGTAATGCAAAATTACAAAAATATATGCAACCAATATTAATTGTCATGAAAATTCTATTGATTGCTTGGATTTATTTTACTGGTAAAACTCTATTTCCTTTAATCCTGAATTTCAACTAATCAACCTATACCATGAAATTTTTCACAGTGCTTTTGCTCGTTCATAAAAAAGTTATATCTTTGTTCCAAGATGAGTTGTACATCAATGCAAATCATGCAAGTATATAGAAATCAGAACAGTTGCCAACTCATTACCTCGTTCTTGAACTTTTCGCATAAACTTTTTGTTCTTAGCGGATTATGAGATTATTCCAAA
>JAGBZD010000074.1 GCA_017628395.1 Paludibacteraceae bacterium
ACCATCGCTATATTGGCCCACATAATCCTTGGCGTGTTGGTCTACGGCAGTAACATTGGTGTGGCTACCTTTGGCACCTTCCATTACAACGATATTATTCCAGGAAGTCTCACTATTGTCCCAAGTGTAGTTTTTCTTCTCAGTCCAAGTATAGAAGTATGGGCTAAGGCGATCTTGTCCACGATAGGTCACATTGCGGTCGCGAGAGCATACCTCGGCAAACATAAAGAAGTCACCACCATTACGAGCAGCCTTGTGTTGTTCTGCCAATGCAGTAAACTGAGGAATAAAGTTCTTATTGAAACTCAAACGAGAGATGTGTCCACCTGTATCAATACGGAAGCCGTCCACACCCATTTTGATAAACTCGCCGTAGCATTTCACGAGGTAGTTAGCCACATATGCATTCTCGGTATTGAGGTCCACACAGTCACCAGCGATTTGCGCCCACCAACGGGTATCATCGTCCCAGTTGAAGTTACCATAGTGGTGCCAGTAGTTGTTCTTATCGTGGTTTTTTCCATCTGTATTCTTCATCATAGCAAGACGCTTGGCATATTGTTCACCGCCAGGAAGATTGGCGTAGTTGTCTGGTAATACACCACCATCCTTTTGGGTATAAGGCACCATACAAGCATTGATGTCGCTTTGGTCTGCCTCCCAATCGCGGGTAAAGAGTTTGCAGAGGTTCTCCTCGCCGAAGTTACCCGTGTGGTTCAACACAATATCCAAGATGATTTTCATACCTTTTGCGTGAGCGGCATCAATCAGGTCTTGGAATTTCACATCCTCACTCTCATAGCGTTGATCTACTTTTGAGAAGTTACGAGCATGATAACCATGATAGTCATAACCTGAAGCATTCTCCACGATAGGAGTGATCCAAACTGCGGTAAAACCGAGTGCCTTGATATAATCTAATTTCTCAATCAGACCTTTGAAGTCACCACGCCATGCAGGGTCACCTACGTTGTAGTTCTGTGCATCCCAGCATTGGGTGTCATTTTGAGGATCACCGTTGTAGAAACGGGTGGTCATTACAAAATAGATTTGCTCATCGCGGAAGTCTGTACGCGATGGAAAGAGCGTTGCTGCATTCATCGCAACACTCATGATGCACATAAATAGTACAAGTAAACTTTTTTTCATGACAAATGTTTTATTGTTTTTAAATTATTTTCGTTCTGTTTATCCCACCGATCCTTCCAAACTCACCTGCAACAACTTCTGCGCCTCCACTGCAAACTCCATTGGCAGTTTATCCATCACCTCCTTGGCGTAGCCATTCACTATCAATCCCACGGCATCCTCTACACCTATGCCACGCTGTTGGCAGTAGAAGAGTTGGTCTTCGCTAATCTTGCTTGTCGTTGCCTCGTGCTCAATGATCGCTGTCGGATTTTGTATGCGCATGGTTGGGAAGGTATGTGCCCCACACTTGTCACCCAACAGCAGACTATCGCACTGACTATAGTTGCGCACATTCTCCGCGTTCGGCATCACGCGCACCAGTCCGCGATACGCGTTCTGACTCTTGCCCGCCGATATACCTTTACTTATTATACGCGAGCGCGTGTTCTTACCTATATGTATCATCTTTGTACCAGTGTCCGCCTGCTGGTAGTTGTTGGTTACCGCCACCGAATAAAACTCGGCACTGGAGTTATCACCCTTCAAAATACAACTTGGATACTTCCATGTGATGGCAGAACCCGTCTCCACCTGTGTCCAACTCAGTCGCGCATTCTCGTGGGTGATTCCGCGTTTGGTCACGAAGTTATAAATGCCGCCCTTGCCTTCTTTATCGCCGGGATACCAGTTCTGCACTGTTGAATACTTCACTTCCGCATCCTTGTGCACCACAATCTCCACAATCGCCGCGTGCAACTGATTCTCATCGCGCATTGGAGCAGTACAACCTTCCAAATAACTGAGGTATGCACCCTCATCTGCAACCAACAAAGTTCGCTCAAACTGACCCGTATTACCCGCATTGATACGGAAATAGGTACTCAGTTCCATCGGACAACGCACGCCCTTGGGGATATACACAAATGAGCCGTCCGAGAAGACCGCCGAGTTCAATGCTGCATAGAAATTATCGCTCGCTGGCACTACCGAACCCAAATACTTCTGCACCAATTCAGGATACTCTTGCACTGCTTCCGAAATTGAGCAGAAGATGATTCCCTTCTCCGCCAATGTCTCGCGGAAGGTCGTTTTCACCGACACCGAGTCCATCACTGCATCCACTGCCATATTGCCTGCCAACGCAGCACGCTCCTCCAACGGAATACCCAACTTATCAAAGGTTTTCATCAGTTCAGGGTCAATCTCCTTCTTCTCGTCGCCCGTATGCGTTTTAGGTGCCGCATAATACGAAATCGCCTGAAAATCAATCTCAGGTATATCCAAATGCGCCCATCTTGGATGCTCCATCGTCAGCCACTTGCGGTACGCCTTCAATCGGAACTCCAACAACCATTCGGGTTCATTCTTCTTCGATGAAATCAGGCGAACGACATCCTCGCTCAACCCCATAGGAATAACCTCGGTCTCCACATCCGTCGTGAAACCGTACTTATACTCCTGACTGGTTATTTCTTCTATCTCTTTCATTCCAATATCCATTAGGCGGAACGCCGTCCATTAGCCCGAAGGGCGTCCAACATGCCCTTCCCTTCAGGGAGGGGAAGGGGTAGGCTCAAAAAAAAGCCACTCTACAGAGCGGCTCTTTTTTTGAGGTACCTGGCGGATTCGAACCGCCGTCCCCGGTTTTGCAGACCGATCCCTAACCGCTCGGGCAAGGTACCAAATTTTTCAAATCGGCTGCAAAGGTAATGCTTTTTTTCGATATGACAAAATATTTTGCAGAAAAAAAGCAAATTATTTCATAATATGGCATTATTATAGCATTATATCATACATTTTTGCCCTCAAAAATACCTTTTTTTTGCATATATAAGAAAAAAGCAGTACCTTTGCCTGTCAATATATGTTTTTTATGAAAAAAGGATTATACATACTACTTTTTTGGGTACTCCTCTGCTTTTCTGCTTGCCGCCGACCTGCTATGCCGAAACCATATGGGTACTTCCGCATAGCTATACCCGATACGGTTTATGTTGATTATACCCCCGAGAACTATCCATATAGTTTTCGATTATCTAAAAACGCAGAAGTACGCCCTCATACACAATCAAACGATCCTTTTTGGATTGACATCTACTATCCCCAACTGAATACTACCATTCATTGCAGTTACAAGCCGATTCACAACAACCTTCGCACCCTCGCACGCGATGCGCAGGAATTTCTTTTTAGCCATAGTACGATAGCATCGGCTATTCCTGCACAAGAATTTGCACACCCAGAACATCGTGTTTATGGCGTGTACTACGAATTACACGGCAACACAGCATCGCCTATGCAGTTCATTTTAACCGATTCCACCGAACATTTCTTCCGCGCATCCGTATATTGCAACACCATTCCAAACCAAGATTCATTGGCGCCTATATACGATTATATTCGCCACGATGTACGCACACTCATGGAGTCTATACAATGGCACTAATCCAAGACATATTGACTGCTCAACGCCAATCACACAAGTTATTGGTATTGCTTATTGACCCTGAGAAACAAGAGTCTTTACAGGAACTATTGCCTCACTTGTCTTTACCCGACATGATTTTCGTTGGAGGAAGCACAGCTCGGCAAAGCGACGCATGTGTGGAATTGTTGCGCAAACACACTACACGCCCCATTGTTCTTTTTCCAGGTAATATTGCCCAATTCACACCCAAGGCCGATGCTCTGCTCTTTCTCACATTGCTCAATGCCCGCACACCTGAGATACTCATCACCCCACATATTCAAGTCGCACAACAAGTGCTACAATCAGGTATTGAAACCATTCCTATGGGGTATATTCTCATTGATGGAGAACGCAAGAGTAGCGTTGAAATCGCCACAAAATGCACACCGTTGCAACAAAATCAGATAAACGACATTGTTTCTACTGCTGTTGCAGGTCAGCTATTGGGCAAGTCTATCATTTACCTTGAAGCGGGCAGCGGAGCTAACAATCCTATCTCTGCCGACATTATTCGTTCCGTTCGTACCCATATTCAGATTCCGCTCATTGTCGGAGGAGGCATTACTACTCCCCAAGCCATGCTCCGTGCTTACGAAGCAGGAGCAGACATCGTGGTTATTGGCAATCACTTTGAACAACATCCCAAAGAACTACCCTCATTCGTTCATATAAAGCAACAACAATATGGAAAATGACATTCGCTATATGCAGTTGGCGCTTGAGGAAGCCCGCAAAGCGTTTGCCATGGGCGAAGTGCCTGTGGGATGTGTGATTGTTGCACAAGGACAGATTGTCGGGCGAGGACACAACCTCACCGAAACACTACAAGATGTCACAGCACATGCTGAGATACAAGCCATTACCGCAGCTGCAAGCACACTCGGAGGTAAATACCTAACCCAATGCACCTTGTATGTAACCGTTGAGCCATGCGTTATGTGTGCAGGAGCGATTGGCTGGGCACAGATACATCGAGTGGTGTTTGGCGCTACAGATGAAAAACGCGGATTTACCGTATTTGCGCCACAGGCACTCCATCCAAAATGCACGGTTTCATCGGGAATACTCGAACCCGAATGTCGCGAACTAATGCAATCCTTCTTCGCTAAGAAACGAACAAAATCATAAATCGTAAATTATTAAATCGTACATATTATCATGAGGTCTTCTATCCGTATTTCTCTCCAAATTCTATCTTTTGCTGCGTTGGCTGCGCTGTCCATTTATTTAGCGCCTAAGTATAGCAACCCGTTTAAGTACCATTTTGAAGTAGGTCAACCTTGGGCGTACGGATTGGTTACTGCTGAGTCTAATTTTGCCATATACAAAACCAATGAGCAGTTGCAAGCCGATTATCAACAAGCGCTGCGCGACTTCACACCATGTTATACCATAGACACCAATGCTACCCAGCGCGATATTTATGTACTATCGCTATCAGAGATGGAACGAGTACGCGCATTGAAGTGTACCAAGGTGTCTATCATCAACAACCGAGTGGCTACCTTAGTACCTGTATCGCAACTCTACACGCCTAAAGAGGCATATGAAGCAAAAGTTAGTAATGTAGCTCCTAACCTGCAATATGATTCAATCACATCCGAGAATTTGCGCCAGAACATCCTTTCTGCCATCTCTTTAACACAAGGAATGGTGCAAGCAGGTGAGAAGATTATTGACACAGGTGAGATTGTATCGGAGAAGACCTACCAAATTCTTGAATCACTCCGTCGCACCATTGAAGATCAAAACATTTCCCATCGCCAGTCACTGACATCTACGATTGGTGTGGGGCTGTATATTGTCATTCTTATTGCTCTTTTTATTCTCTATCTTTACACCTATCGCCGCAAACTTTTAGATAACCTACGCAATACCCTTTTCTTTGCCATGCTCATGGCTATTATCATTACAGCAGCTTTTATGGTTATGCGTTATGCTTCGCTTCAACTGATCTATCTGCTTCCGTTTGCATGGGTTCCTATTATTGCACGCGTATTCTACGACTCACGAACAGCTATCTTCATTCATCTCATTACCATATTGGTAGTATCAATTGCTGTTCCTGCTCCTTATGTATTTATTCTCTTGCAGGTGATTACGGGTATTGTCGTAGTTATTAGTTTGCGCGACATGACACAGCGTGCACAGTTGGCACAAACAGCATTGTTTATGTTCCTCACATATAGCGTAGTTTATACAGCTGCCACCATGTTGGTAACAGGCGACATAAAGAATGTAGAGTATAACTACTATCTCTATTTTGCTATTAACGCAGTATTGGTAATTTGTGCCTATGGACTAATTTTCCTCTTCGAGCGCACATTTGGATTGGTTAGCAATATTACGCTGGTTGAGCTCACCAATGTAAATTCTAATTTAATGTTGGAATTTGCTGAGAAAGCACCAGGTACATTTCAACATTCCCTCCAAGTAAGCAATCTTGCCACCGAAGCCGCCAAACGCATTGGGGCTAAAGTGTTACTTGTGCGAACGGGTGCACTGTACCATGACATCGGAAAAATGATGCATCCTGAGTATTTCATCGAGAATCAAACAGCCAACAACCCGCTACAAACCATGTCGCATGCCGAAGCGGCTAAGGTAATCATAGACCATGTTATGAACGGAGAGCGCATAGCACGCAAGCACCATTTGCCCGAAGTTATCATACATTTCATTCGTTCACACCATGGCACTTCTGTTACACGCTATTTCTACAATACTGCGGTGAATGCGGCCATTAGTACAGGAAAGACTATGGCAGATGTTCGCAAGGAGGATTATACCTATCCTGGTCCTAAGCCATCCACCAAAGAGGCAGCCATTTTAATGATGGCGGATGCCATTGAAGCGCGTTCGCGCACACTCAACGAACTGACAGAAAAATCCATTGCCGAGATGGTGGATCAAATGATCGACTTGCAGGTAGCAGATGGACAATTCTCAGAAACCGTATTATCGTTCAAGGACTTGGAGGACATCCGTTCTGTCTTCAAACAAAAACTCATTGAAATCAACCACCATCGTATTACCTATCCAACCATCGAAAAAAAATAGCATTTCCACAACTCTACACCACTATAAACCACTATAAACAATTCTACACCACTCTACACCACTCTATGCCACACCACTATCCACTATATCTCGCTCCTATGGAGGATGTCACAGATCCTGCTTTTCGCCTGCTCTGCAAGCGTTTTGGTGCCACGCGTGTATATACCGAATTTGTGAATGCCGATGCTTTGGTACGCGATATTGCCTCCACCACACGCAAATTGCAAATCAGCGATGCAGAACGCCCTGTTGCTATTCAGATTTACGGTCGTGAGCCAGAGAGTATGGCAGATGCCGCACGCATTGTAGAGCAAGCTAAACCCGATTTTATTGACATTAATTTCGGTTGCCCAGTCAAAAAAGTAGCAGGCAAAGGAGCTGGAGCAGGGTTGTTGAAAGATATACCTAAAATGTTGGACATTACTCGTGCAGTAGTGAAAGCGGTAAATACGCCTGTGACGGTGAAGACGCGCCTCGGTTGGGACGACAACAACCGCATTATTACCGAGATTGCTGAGCCATTGCAAGACTGCGGTATTACAGAGTTGGCTATCCATGGTCGCACGCGCAGTCAAATGTATCGTGGCGATGCAGATTGGACACTTATTCGCGAGGTGAAGAACAATCCGCGTATCCATATTCCAATCATTGGCAATGGCGATGTCACTACTCCCCTGCAGGCAAAGCGTTGTTTTGACGAGTTCGGCGTTGATGCTATAATGGTTGGTCGTGCCACATTTGGTTGTCCGTGGATTTTTGAAGACATGCAGCACTACCTTACTACGGGCGAGTTGTTGCCTCCGCGTAGTTTGGAGTGGTGTGTTAATATTCTCAAAGAGCATGTTGAGCGCAGCATTGAGTGGATAGGCGATGAGCGCAAAGGTATCGTGCATAGTCGCCGACATTTTGCAGCTTCTCCTGCTTTCAAAGGATTATTTGACTTCCGTCAGACACGCATTGCTTTACTCCGTGCTGACAGCAAAGCCGAAGTCTTCCAAATCATGGATGATATTGTTGCCCAGTGGAGTTGATCCCTTCATTATCCATTACCCGCCATCCTTTCCCCGCTCCCAATAAACCTCAAATAGGATAGATAAAATCTATCATTTTCAAAAATAATACTTCTTTTGCTTGCATATGTGCATTTTTTGTTGTAATTTTGCACACTATTTGAAGTTGTTGTTTGCTGAACAACAAACTGCATTGTGATAATAATTCAAAATAAAGATATGGAAATTCTACAACAAATGCTCAAGCGTGCGCAAGAAACTCCTCAGCGCATTGTATTGCCCGAAGGCGATGAACCTCGTACTTTGGAAGCAGCTAACCTTATTCTCAAAGACAAGATTGCTCGGCTCATTTTGATTGGTAACCCCGCTGTAATCAAACAAATGGCAGAAGAGAAAGGATACGAGTATATTCTCAACAGTGAGAGTTGTCTCACAATTGTTGATCCGCTGACCGACCCTAAAATGCCCGAATATGCAAACCTGCTTTTCGAGCTTCGTAAGGCCAAAGGTATGACCCTCGAACAAGCCACCGAGAAAGTCAAAGACCCACTCTATTTAGGTTGCCTTATGATTAAGAACGGTGATGCAGATGGCGAACTCGCAGGTGCTCGTGGTACTACCGCAGACACCATTCGTCCTGCTTTCCAAATCCTCAAGACCCGTCCTGGTGTGCATATTGTGTCGGGTGCATTCCTCATGTTCACCCCTGCTACCCACTTAGGTGAAGGCGGTTTCCTCGTGTTTGCAGATTGTGCAGTTAACCCATGTCCAAACGCACAAGAATTGGCAGAGATTGCTGTTACTACCGCAGAGACTGCACGCGCTTTGGGCGGCATTGAGCCACGCGTTGCCATGCTAAGTTTCTCCTCTAAGGGTAGCGCTAAGCACGAACTTGTTGATAAAGTAGTCGAAGCTACTCGTATCGCACACGAAATGGCTCCTGATTTGGCGCTTGATGGCGAATTGCAACTCGATGCAGCGCTCATAGAGAGTGTAGGTGCACAGAAAGCACCTGGTTCCACCGTAGCCGGCAAAGCCAATGTGCTTGTATTCCCTGATTTGCAAGCTGGTAATATTGGCTATAAACTCGTAGAGCGTTTCTCTGGTGCTGATGCTGTAGGACCAATCTTGCAAGGTATTGCTGCTCCAGTCAATGACCTCAGTCGCGGTTGCAAGGTACAAGACATCGTACAAATGGTGATTATCACCGCCAACCAAGCCATTGGAATGAAATAACCATAAAAACACAATAACAACATGAAGATCTTAGTTCTTAACTGCGGAAGTAGCAGCATCAAGTACAAGCTTTTTAATATGGACACCCGCGCCGTGTTGGCACAAGGTGGAGTAGAGAAAATCGGCTTGCCAGACTCGTTCTTGCAAGTAAAATTGCCTAATGGCGAGAAGGTGAAGATTGAGCAATCTATGCCCGAGCACACAGTGGGTATTCAGCTTATTCTCAATTCGCTGATTGATGAGAAGATTGGTTGTCTCCAATCGTTGGAAGAGATCAACGCTGTGGGACACCGCGTAGTGCATGGCGGAGAGAAATTCAATCAATCTGTACTTATCACCCCAGAGGTGAAAGATATGATTATTAAGTGCATTGAGTTAGCTCCACTTCACAACCCTGCGAACCTCAAAGGTATTGAGGCGATTGAGCAAACATTGCCTGCAGTTCCACAAGTGGCAGTTTTCGACACAGCTTTCCACCAAACAATGCCAGATGAGGCATATATGTATGCTCTTCCATACGAGTTGTATGAGAAATACGCTATCCGCCGCTACGGTTTCCATGGTACCTCACACCGCTATGTGTCTGCACGCGCCTGCGAGTATCTTGGCTTAGACCCTGCCTGCACAAAGGTTGTTACCGCACATATTGGTAACGGTGGTAGCTGTGCTGCTGTACTCAATGGTAAGTCAGTGGACACTTCTATGGGTCTTACCCCAGTAGAGGGACTCATGATGGGTACTCGTTCTGGCGACTTGGATCTTGGTGCTGCCACATACATTATGGACAAGGAGAACCTCAATACCGCTGAGTTCTCCAACCTCGTTAATAAGAAGTCTGGTCTGATGGGCGTGAGCGGTGTATCAAGCGATGCACGCGATATTGAGAATGCAGTACAAGCAGGCAACCAACGCGCAGATCTCGCTCGTCGTATGTTCATTTACCGTGTGAAGAAATACATTGGTGCATACGCAGCTGCTATGAACGGTGTAGATGTGATTGTTTACACGGGCGGTATCGGCGAGAATGACGCTTATATTCGTGCAGAAGTAACCAAGGGACTTACTTACCTCGGCATTGATTTCGATGAAAGCAAGAATGCTGTTCGAGGCGAAGAAGCACTGCTCACCACAGCCGATAGCAAAGTGAAAGTATGCATAATCCCTACCGATGAAGAGTGGATGATTGCATATGACACAATGCATTTGGTATAATCAGAATTTAGAATAGAGTATTTTAGAATTTTTTTGGGAAAGCCACGCTTTGTGGCTTCCCCATATAAACACACACAGAACATTGAAACCAATTATTTATCAAATCTTACCGCGTACTTTTACCAACTACAACGATACGCGCAAACATAATGGTACGCTACAAGAAAATGGCTGTGGTACACTCAATGCTATTACCCCAAAAGCACTCCGATCCATACGAGATTTGGGTGCTACGCATGTATGGTACACAGGTATTATACGCCATGCCACAGCACAATACAACACACCTGCTATTGTCAAAGGCAAAGCGGGTAGTCCTTATGCTATCACCGACTACTACGATGTGCACCCCGACCTTTGCGAAGACAAGCGTCGTCGTATGCAGGAATTTGTATTGCTCGTAGAGCGTACTCACCAACATAATCTCAAAGTTATCATAGACTTCGTGCCTAACCATGTGGCACGCGAGTATCACTCTACCTGCAAGCCACGCGGAGTAGAGGACTTAGGTGCAACCGATAATCCACAATGGGCATTCTCTCCGCTCAATAATTTCTATTATATTCCCGAAGCTTTTGCCCCTTCGTTTAATACAGATGGTTACACCGAAAGCCCTGCACGCGCTACGGGTAATGACTGCTTCACTGCACACCCCTCCAAGGATGATTGGTACGAGACTGTTAAACTCAACTACGGTATCTTCTACCAAGGCGGTGGAGAAAAGCAGTTTGACCCTATTCCTAACACTTGGCACAAAATGTTGCACATTCTGCTTTTCTGGGCAAGTAAGGGTGTAGATGGTTTCCGCTGCGACATGGCAGAAATGGTACCTGTGGAGTTCTGGCAATGGGCTATTCCACAAGTAAAAGAGCAATATACCGATATGCTTTTTGTGGCGGAGGTGTATAATCCTGCACGCTATCGCGACTACCTCGCCGCTGGGTTCGACTATCTCTATGACAAAGTGGGTATGTACGATTACCTGCGCGGTGTAACCAGTAAGAACTGGGCAGCAGAGGGCATTACACAGCAATGGCAAGCAGTGGATGATATTCGTGAGCACATGCTCTATTTCCTTGAGAACCACGACGAACAGCGTATTGCAAGCGGATTCTTCTGCGGACGCGGTATGTGCGCCGAGCCAGCCATGATTGTTGCAGCCACATTGGGCACCAACCCTGTCATGGTCTATGCAGGTCAAGAATTAGGCGAGAAAGGTATGGATGCAGAAGGGTTCTCAGGCATGGATGGCAAGACCACAATCTTCGACTATTGGGGTGTGAAGTCCCTGCAAGCATGGGCTAACCATGGCAAGTTTGATGGGGCAGGACTAAGCGAAGAGCAACGCGATCTGCGTCATTTCTATCGCCAGTTATTGCGCCTCGCACGCACCGAGAAAGCCATTACTCACGGACAACTCTATGACCTCGAATATGCACAAGCAGAAGGATTCAACAAGCACGAGCAATTTGCATATATTCGTAAATACAAACAACACACCTTGCTTGTTGTACTCAACTTTGATGACCATCAGACGAATGTCATGGTACGCATTCCAAAAGAGGCATTTGAGCATTTGGAACTACCAGAACACGATATCGTGCAAGCTACTGACTTGCTGACTGACACTCCATACTCCTTCCCTTTGAGTGCGAATACACCTGTTTGTATTACCCTGCCCGCATGGAAAGGCGTAGTGTTGAAGATTAAAGGTAATTAAGTATATGAAACGCTTAGCAGAAACGATTAAACCCTATCTCCAATTGTTGCGTATAGGCAATTTGGCTTTCATAGCCATATTGCTCTATACCATGGAGAAATGGGTAGCCACTCCACTGCTCCAAGCAGTTCGTTTTCAAGAGCAAATGCCTTGGTGGGTGCTGACATTGCTGATTATAGGAACTGTGTTGATAGCCGCAGGCGGGTATGTCATTAATGATTATTTTGATGTGAAGATTGATAAAATCAATCGTCCTGACCGTTTGATTGTCATCCGCCATATTACGCGAGACGGAGCCATGCGCTTGTTTCAGGTGTTTAGCATTGTAGGTGTCGCAGCAGGTATGGCAGTAGCATGGTGGGCACGCAGTTGGACTTTAGCAATGGTGTTCATTGTCATCCCTGGTCTGCTGTGGTTCTATTCCGCCAGCTATAAGCGCCAATTATTGGTGGGTAATATCATTGTGGCATTCGTTTCTGCATTGGTGCCTTTGTTGGTAGCAATTGTTAATGCGGACTACCTTCGTAGTCTTTATGGTGAAGCACTCGTGTACACACCCATTACAGGACAGTTGTATGTATGGTTGAGTGGTTTTGCTCTCTTTGCCTTCCTAATCACGCTTGTACGCGAAATGGTAAAAGATATTGAGGACATACATGGCGACCAAGAAATGGAGTGTCGCACTATGCCTATTGTATGGGGTGTTACTACTACAAAAGTGATAGCCACAGTGCTCCTCGTTGTTACCACAGCGTTAATCGGATACATTGCATTCTTGGTCTTGCCATTCCCTCATACTTGGCAAAGCCTATCCACACGCTACATAGTCTTTGGTCTTGCTACACCCATCCTTTGCGCCATCGCATTGCTATGGGCAAGCAAAACGCCATTGGAATACCACCGCACGCAACTCATTATTAAGTTTGTCATGTTCATGGGCATGTTGTATAGTTTTGTTATTTATCAGTCTTTACACCTTACCAATTTACACTAACAAAAAATGAACATCATACTCGGCTCCCAAAGTCCTCGCCGCCGCGAACTAATGGCTGGTTTGGATATTCCTTTTACATCAATCATCATTGATGCAGACGAGTCATATCCACCCCACTTGCAAGCAGGTGATATACCCCTCTACATCTCGCGCGCTAAAGCACACGCCTACGAAGAGAAACTACAGGAGAACGACTTACTGATTACTTCCGACACAATAGTTTGGCTCAATGGACACATGCTTGGCAAACCAAAGGACAAAGCTGAAGCCAAACAAATGCTTATGCAACTCAGCGGACAGACGCACCAAGTCTATACCTCAGTATGTTTTACTTGGCGCGCTCCCCGAAACAACGCAACCACGCAAAACAACGCTATACCCAATCACACCACGCTACACCACTCCCTCGTGGATTGCACCGATGTGACTTTCCGTACTTTGACCAACGAGGAAATAGACTACTATGTAGAAAAATACCTTCCACTTGACAAAGCAGGAGCATATGGTGTACAGGAGTGGATTGGCTATGTGGGAGTTACCCGTATGGAGGGTTCATACTTCAATGTCATGGGATTCCCTATCGGACGCATATACCAATGGCTAATGGATAATCACATGATACACTAAGTTATACCTACTACCAACATATCGCATGTTTCAACTACTACTCATATTATCTATCCTTACTACACATCCTCATACGCAGGACGCCAATATCGGTGTACTCATCTGCGACTACCACTCTGGCGATACCATTGAGGCTTACCGACAAAATGCCGTCATCCCTCCCGCATCTACAATGAAGTTGCTAACGGCAGCCACTGCGTTGGAATTATGGGGAGGAGACTACCGCATACAAACACCTATCACCTATTCTGGCTACATACAAGAGGGTGTCATACACGGCAATCTCTATATCGAAGGCAGAGGCGACCCCTCTTTTGGATCACGCTATGTCGGAAAAAACAATTTCATGTACACATGGGTAAGGCAATTGCGCGAAATGGGCATTAAGCACATTACTGGTTCTGTGGTAGCAGACCTTAGTTTCTTCGACGGCAACGCACTCAACCCCGCGTGGTTATGGGAAGACGCTGGCAATTACTACGCGCCAGGGATATTTGCACTTTCCTACCAAGACAACACAATGAACATTGTACTCCGAAGCGGTGCCGTGGGTAGCATAGCAGAGGTACTCTACACCACACCTGAGATACCCGAAGTGCAGTTTGAAAACCACATTCGTTGTACCCATATTACACACGATGGCGCTTTTGTACACGGCATGCCCTATAATAACCTGCGTTATCTCGTTGGTAGCGTACCCGCCAACCGACAGACATTTGGAGTTAGAGGCGATATGCCAAACCCAGGATTAATACTCGCACGCGACTTTACAAAAATACTACAACAAAGTGGTATTCAAGTAGATGAGAAAGAGACATATATCAGCGAAAAGCCTATTAATACTTCGCGCACACTTCTCTTCACCCACGAAAGCGAACCGTTAAGTGAGATTATCACCCACATGCAACAAGAATCGGACAACTTATATGCCGAAATGATTTTTCGCACATTTGGTGCTAAATACACCACACCATGCACCATACATAACGCCTCTGATTTCATACGCGAGTATTGGAAAAATCGCAGTGTCAGCTTTCGTAGCGCCAAGATTTTAGACGGCTGTGGATTAGGTCCTCAAAACGCCATTTCGCCTGCGATGTATGTTCAATTGTTGCGATATATGTATGGCTCAAAAAACAAAGATGTGTTCCTCGAATCACTACCATGCAGTGGAGAGAGTGGCACACTCAGTTCGTTCTTGAGAGATACACCTTTACACGGTAAGGTATGCGCAAAAAGCGGAACAATAGGCGGCACTAAAAACTATGCTGGATATATCTTCCTACCCGATGGCAGAGTCTGGATCTTCGCTGTCATGGTTAATAGTGCCAATTGCAAAACACGAAAGATACAACGCGTTATAGAACAATATTTGTTAGATGTATATCAGCGAAACACATAGCACCTCTACCCTACTACGCGAATCGTACAACGAGCAACTGCCACATTTCTACTACATTCGCGCGGACTATCAAACTACAGGACGAGGACAAACAGGCAATAGTTGGGAAAGCGAAAGAGGCAAAAACCTGCTATACTCTTCGCTATTAAAATACCCCAACCTACACGCCACAGAACAATGGCGATTGTCCATGCTGGTCGCTATAACATGGTGGGAAGTACTCAAAAAACACCTCCCACAAGAACACCTAACTATCAAGTGGCCCAACGACATCTATTATCAAGATAAGAAATTAGTGGGAATATTGATTGAAAACATACTGCAAGGTATTCATATAGGATATACAATAGCTGGTATTGGGGTGAATATCAACCAAACCGAATGGCGAAGCAATGCCCCCAATCCCATTTCGATGAAGGAGATTACAGGAAAAGAATATGACATCGATAGTTTGCTAAACGAATGGATTTGCACGATGAAATCGTGGGAAAATCGCAAAACCGAAGAACTATCATCGGCATATCTTCAGCGTCTCTACCGCCGAGAAGGTTGGCACGAGTATGTAGAACGCGAAGTGAGTATCATACCTACAGCCATAGCAGAAAAAGGAACAAAAGACACTTTCTTAGCAGAAATAGTGACTGTTACAACACAGGGCGAACTTATACTTCGCCTGCAAAATAGAGAAGAAAAAAAATATCACTTTAAGCAAATACGATTTGTGGTATAACAATATAGTAATAATGAATAACTAAATAAAATATCTATCCTATGAAATCAATCATTATCACAGGCGGCGCGGGTTTTATTGGCAGCCATGTTGTACGATTATTCGTAAACAAGTATCCCGAATATCGCATCATTAATGTGGATAAACTGACTTATGCTGGTAATTTGGCTAACCTCAAAGACATTGAGAACAAGCCCAACTATCGCTTTGTCAAAGCCGACATATGCGATTTCGATACCATGTATGCACTCATGCAAGAGGAGCAAGTAACGGGCATCATCCACCTCGCAGCAGAAAGCCATGTGGATCGTTCTATCAAGGACCCATTCACTTTTGCTCGCACCAATGTGATGGGAACACTCAGTTTGCTGCAAGCAGCTAAACTGTATTGGGAGGCCCTGCCAGAGAAATACGATGGCAAACGCTTCTATCACATCTCTACCGATGAAGTGTATGGTGCATTGGAAATGACCCATCCAGAAGGTATTACCCCTCCATTCTCTACCCAAGCTTCCTCCGAGCATCACGAAGCATATGGTGAGGACTTCTTCGTTGAAACCACCAAGTACAACCCGCACTCACCCTACTCCGCTTCCAAAGCCAGCAGCGACCACTTTGTTCGTGCTTTCCACGACACCTATGGTATGCCTACCATTGTTACCAACTGCTCCAACAACTATGGTCCATACCAATTCCCCGAGAAACTGATTCCACTCTTTATCAACAACATTCGCCATCGCAAACCGCTGCCTGTCTATGGCAAGGGAGAGAATGTACGCGACTGGCTCTATGTAGAAGACCACGCACGCGCAATTGACCTTATTTTCCACCAAGGTACAGTAGCAGAAACCTATAATATCGGCGGTTTCAACGAGTGGAAAAACATTGATATAATCAAGGTCGTTATCAATACCGTTGATCGTCTGTTAGGGCGTCAAGAGGGCGAAGATATGGATCTCATCACCTATGTCACCGACCGCGCAGGACACGACATGCGCTATGCCATCGACTCACGCAAGTTGCAAGCCGAACTTGGCTGGGAACCTTCTCTGCAATTTGAAGAAGGTATTGAGAAAACCGTCCGCTGGTACTTAGAGCACCAAGAATGGATGGACAACATCACCTCTGGCGAGTACGAAAAGTACTACGATGACATGTACGGCAAACGATAACATTATTCGTTGACATATACAAAACAAGGCGGCACAAATTTGTGCCGCCTTGTTTTGTATATAGGTAGGTATATCAATACGCTATTGCAAATATCACGCGTTGGCTACTTGGATTGCCTGTGTAGATACACTTGCCTGGAGTCTTATCACCCTCCAATGGAATACAACGGATAGTAGCCTTCGTTTCTGCCTTTATCTTTTCTTCCGTTTCTGGTGTTCCATCCCAGTGACACATCAAGAATCCACCCTTCTTTATTTCCTCCTTAAATTCTTCCCAACTATCCACCTCACGAGTGTTCTCCAAGCGGAAATTCAAGGCCTTTTGATAAATAGTATCTTGAATCTCCTTGAGCAAGTTTTGGATAGTTTCCACGATGTTATCGAAAGAAACAGTTTCCTTGGTCATAGTGTCGCGACGAGCAAGCTCAATGGTGCCATTCTCTAAGTCACGACCCCCCATAGCCAAACGCAAAGGTACACCCTTCAACTCATATTCAGCGAACTTGAAACCAGGAGTTGCCTTGTCGCTGGCATCTACTTGCACACGGATACCCAACTTCTTCAACTGATCCACCATTGGACCAATCTTCTCCATAAGCGCATCCAACTGCTCTTGTTTCTTAAAGATAGGTACAATAACCACTTGAATTGGAGCCAAGTTCGGAGGAAGTACCAAACCATTGTCATCAGAGTGGGTCATTATGAGCGCACCCATCAAACGAGTAGAAACACCCCAAGAAGTAGCCCATACATATTCATATTTATTCTCATTGGTGAGGAATTGTACATCGAACGACTTAGCAAAGTTTTGACCCAAGAAGTGGCTGGTACCTGCTTGAAGCGCCTTACCATCTTGCATCATTGCCTCAATAGAATAGGTATTGAGGGCACCTGCGAAACGCTCGTTAGGAGATTTTACACCCTTCACAACAGGGATAGCCATCACTTTCTCGGCAAAGTCAGCATATACATCGAGCATGGTAGCTGCATAGTTTTCTGCCTCTTCTTTCGTAGCATGAGCGGTGTGACCCTCTTGCCAAAGGAACTCTGCTGTACGCAAGAACAAACGCGTACGCATCTCCCAACGCATCACATTACACCATTGGTTGCACAATATAGGTAGGTCGCGGTAAGATGAAATCCAGTTCTTGTAAGTGGACCAAATAATGGTCTCCGATGTAGGACGAATAATCAACTCCTCTTCCAAGCGCGCCTTAGGATCAACAACCACACCCTTTCCCTCTGGGTCGTTCATTAAGCGATGGTGAGTCACCACAGCACATTCTTTTGCAAAGCCCTCTACATGCTCTGCCTCACGGCTAAGGAATGACTTAGGGATAAGCAATGGGAAATATGCATTCTTCACACCATTATCCTTGAAACGACGATCCAACTCTGCTTGAATTGTTTCCCAAATAGCGTAACCATAAGGTTTAATAACCATACAACCACGCACTGCCGATTGTTCTGCCAAATCAGCTTTTACTACCAGTTCATTGTACCATTTCGAGTAATCTACTGCTCGAGAGGTGAGTTTTTGAAAGCTTGCCATTATCTTAATTTATATTGTTTTCGTAATTGTTCAAAACTTGCGGGATTGGCTTTCAACTGCTCTGTCAAGCGCAATATCCAACCATTTTCCGAATCACCCTGCAAAGGTACTGCTTTTTTGTTGATTGACAAAATCGGAAGCGAGAAAAATTCGCAAAAAGCACGCAAACACATCTCACTGGCACGCATTTTCCCCTCAATAGAGTAGCCTGCTATATGAAATGTTGCTAAATCTACCTCTTGAAGTAGCGCATGATTAATCTGTGGCTCATTCTCCCAACAATCAATCACCGCTTTCACATTTCCGTTTCCTCCTCTCAGTTTATCCAGTAGTGCTTGTTCCTCCACCACACCACCGCGCGCAGCATTAATCAATAGCATATTCTCCTTGCACAGACCGAGTACCTCCGCATTACACATGTGGTAAGTCGGATATTCGCCCGTCATAGTTAGAGGGGTATGAAAAGTCACTACATCACACTGTGGAACCATTTCTTTCAGCGAAAGTCCTATACCCAACAGAGGATCAGATACCTGCACACGCCAACCATTCTTCTCCGCCATAGCAGCCACCAGTTTGCCTACATGTCCAAAACCTACTACCCCCACTGTCAATGCTTTCTCACCCACTTTCATGGAGCATATCGCTTCTTCCACATAGTCGCACACTGCCTGTGCATTGCACCCGGGGCAAGAAACCCAAGTAATACCTGCTTCACGACAATACGCCACATCAATATGGTCATACCCTATCGTTGCTGTTGCCACAAAGCGCACATCGCTTCCAGCTAATAACTCCTTATTTATACGCGTACGCGTGCGCACGATGAGAGCTTGAGCATCACGCACCGATGCTGCTGTAATTGCTTCAGGCGATAGATACGCCACCTGAGCAAAAGGCTCCATCACCCCCTGCAAAAATGGAATATCTTTATCTACAATTACACGCATCAGTACCTTATGTTGTCTATCAACCGTACTCCACCGCAATATACCGTCACGCACCCTACTGCATTTGCCCACTTCTCTGTTGGTTGTAGCGTATCTTTATCCACAATCTCATAATACTCCACTTCCAATCCTTCTACCGCGTTTATGCTATCCACCACGCGTTGTTGTACGGCTTGTACCGTGGCACTCTTTGCCCACTCCTGCGATGCCATGAGGGTTTGGGATATCGCTACTGCCGTTTGCTTCTCTTCTTCAGTAAGGCGTTCGTTTCTGCTGCTCATAGCCAGACCGCTCGCCTCACGCACAATGGGGCAATCTACTACCTGCAATTCGCCAAAGCGACCCGCCATAGAGGAACGCTCCACCATATGATGAATAATGGCCAACTGCTGAAAATCTTTCTCTCCGAAATAAGCACGCGTTGGTTGTACCAAATCAAACAAACGACTCACCACCTGCACCACACCATTGAAATGACCAGGACGCATCTTGCCCTCCATTACCTCGTCCAACCCGTTGAAGTCAAAAGCAAACGGTTGCTCCATCTCCTCCTTGCTATACATTTCTTCGGGCGTTGGGGCAAACACAAAATGCACACCCAACGAAGCCAACAACTCGGCATCTTTTTCCAAATCTCTCGGATATTTGAGCAAATCTTCGGCATTATTAAATTGAGTTGGATTAACAAACACACTCACGAAGCATACTTCGTTTTCCGAACAAGCACGACGAATAAGCGATGCATGACCTTCATGAAGCGCACCCATTGTGGGTACAAAACCGATAGTTTTTCCTTGGCGTACACAAGCCGCCACCTGACGAGTTAACTCTATTTTAGTAGATATAATTTGCATAAAATAGTTTAATTATTCTGTGATTTTTTGCAAAAAAGTCTGCAAAGGTACAACATTTATAGGAAAAAAGAAAGTTTTTTGCAAAAAAATTATGCAATTTCATTTTTTTTTTGTACCTTTGTAGCGGGAAAATAATACCCTATTTTAACTACTACTATTATGAAAGAGCCCAAACGCATCCTTTTTGTTTCGCAGCAGATATATCCATTCTTGGATACAGAGACACCTATACGCTTGCGTAACCGTCAATTACCAGAGTATTTCCAAGCCAAAGGTTTTGAAACACGCACTTTTATGCCTAAGTTTGGCGAGATTAACGAACGCCGCAATCAGTTGCACGAAGTGATTCGTCTTTCTGGTATCAATCTCATTATTTCTGACTCCGACCACCCATTGCTAATTAAGGTGGCAAGCATTCAGTCTGCGCGTATCCAAATCTATTTTATTGACAACGATGTCTATTTCCATCGCCGCAAAGGTCTGACCGATACAGCGGGTTTGGAGTACAAGGACAACGACGAGCGCTGCATCTTCTTTGCGCGCGGAGTACTCGAGACAATCAAAAAACTCCGTTGGACACCAGATATCATCTATTGCTCAGGCTGGATGTCTGCCTTGGTTCCTTTGTATGTCAAGAAAGCATACCACGACACGCCATTCTTCAGTGGCACAAAGGTAGTGCTATCATTAGACGACGAAGAATACACCACGCCATTCGGCAGCAAGTTTGTTGATAAGCTTTTGATTGATGGCATGTTGCAAAGCGATGTGCGAAGCATAGCAGGATTGCCCGTTGGCTACGAAGACCTTATGCGTCTGGCTATTGATAATTCCGATGCGGTCGTTTTGGACTCTCCTTCGGTTAATACCCGCGTTTGCAATTATTTGCACAATAGCGGCAAACTCACATTGCCATACAAAGAAGAAGATAATAAAGAAGAACTATTGGCGTTTTGCAATCAATTGTCATCAGAGGAATGAAATTAAGTACTATTTACATTGTATTATTTAGCTTTCTTGTATTTTTTTCGAGTTGTAAAAACGATGTACTGAACGCAGGAGCATCCACATTGGACACCGAAGACGAGATTCGCGTCAAGTCTGATACTTTTGCTTTCGCATCATCGTTGCAGGAGTGTACCCCCATTTATCTCACACCCGACTCGTTTTTGTTAGGAGAATGTGATACACATTTCGGCACGATTAAAGCCGATATCCTTGCTCAATTAGCTTGCCCAGAAGGCTTTCAATACCCCGATACTATGATTGTCAATGGAGATACTATTGACACGCAGTTAACCGTGGACTCCGTTTGCCTATTCTTGTTCTACCAGAACTGGTATGGAGACGGCTATGCGCCATTGGGTATTTCGGTATATGAAATGGACAAAAGCACATTAGACTACGGCAGTCGCTATCCAAGCGATACTGCTATTCATTCTTTTTGCAGTCTGGAGGACTCTACGCGCATTTCTCAACACTCGCGCATAGTGTTTGCCAGCCAACCCGCAGATTCTGTCTATTACTCCGACGGCACTGTATCACCAAGCATTCGCATCAAGCTGACCGATGCTTTTGCCAAGCGTTTCTTTCAGGTGCGCGATTTCTCTTCTCAGGAAGCCTTCTGCCAACTCTTCAAGGGCTTATACCTTGTCAGCGACTTTGGTGGCAGCACCGTACTATATGTGAAGAACATCAGCATGTCCGTGTATTACCATTTCTCATTACCTCGCCAAAACCAGCAAGATACGATTGTCCAAGACAAGAAGACTTTCTACGCCAATTCCGAGGTACGACAAATCAATCGCTATATCTATCCCGATCGAGAAGATATCATTGAGGAACTGAAAACCAAACCAGATACCAACTATATCATATCGCCTGCCAACATCTACACCCGCTTATCGCTCAGGATGGACTCCATCTACCAGCGCATACGCGAGCAATTAGGTAATCTCGACGACTATCGTGTATATGTCAATCGAGCCAACCTGACGATTGATGTCTTGTACGACAACGCTCCCTCATCGCGTCCACGCGACGAATGGGACACGCCTGCAGCATACATGCTTTTGGTGCAAGAAGATAAGATGGAGTCTTTCTTCTCCTCCAACGAATTGCCCACCGACACCACAGCCATACTGGGTACTTTAACGGCTAACACCGATACATTGGGCAATATCACATACTACTATTCCTACAATCTATCTTCTTTGCTCACGCAACAGTTGCGTCTGCTACAGCAGGACCCGCTTCTTCCCTCCGAGGAATTGAATTTCCTGCTGGTTCCTGTTGCTGTAAAAACCACTTCTTCCGCCACTTCTTCCGCGATTACAGCGGTCAAACCATTGCAAACCATATCCGCTACGCAAATACGCTCTGCGCACTATGCCGATAATCACAACGCAATGGATTTAGAAGTTGTATATTCTGGATTTAACAAAATGAAATAACAGAACATTAACCGCACAACAAAAATACGACCGCACCGCGGTCGTATTTTATTGCTGTATGTATTATTTACCTTAACCTATCAACGCTTGATAAGCATTCGCATCAAGCAGCGTATCCAACTCTGCAGGGTCTGCCATTTGAATCTTTATCATCCAACCCTCGCCGTATGGGTCGCTGTTCACCAATTCAGGTTGGTCATTGATGGTCTCGTTCACTTCTAACACTTCGCCTGCTACAGGCATATTCAAGTCGCTTACGGTCTTCACTGCCTCTACTGAGCCAAACACTTCACCTTGTGCCAAAGACTCGCCCTCGGTGTTGATGTCCAAGAATACAATCTCACCTAATTCGGATTGAGCATAATCCGTGATGCCTACATAAGCCACCTCACCTTCCACACGAATCCACTCGTGCTCATTGGTGTAGCGCAATTCTGCTGGAATATTCATAATAACTAATAATTATTGGTGTGTATAAACTTATTTTACTTGTGTATTGTTGTCACCCAAGATACTCATTGCACAACGGAAGCCAATGGTATTTGAAGACTTTGATTGATCCAAGAAACGGCGTGTAGTAGGATTGAGCCAATAGATACGGTCGTTCCACGAACCACCCTTATATACGCGCGATGTTTTGGTAATGTGTGGTGCCAAAATATCAGTAGGATCAAATTTCACTTCTGCTCTTTGCTCCTCCGACAATCCCACGGTATCCAATGGATAATCGGTATCCAAACGAGAAGTCAAATCGCCATCCTTGAAGTCACGCTTATCATCAATAGATTCAAATTTCACTGCAAGGCAACCTGTAGGAGTCAAGATTGGCTTGTCGTTCTCATCATTTTGAATCACAGTATAGACATTACCACGATAAGGGTTATACTCTGTCATCACGCCAAAACTGGTCTCGCGATACACATCCAATACCCATTCGTTCACATTGCCCGACATGTTGTACAATCCAAAGTCGTTTGCAGCAAAGGCATCCACCGGAGCGGTTATCACATAACCATCGTTAGGAGCACCTGCAATCCCCATCAAGTCACCACGACCACGAACAAAGTTCGCCAACATCTGTCCTTTGCTCTTCTTGCTCAAGTCACGAGGATGAAGACCAGACCATGGATAAATCTTTCCATCTGCAGGATTTCCATACTCACCCTCTTCTGCTATTGGAGCAAAAGCAGCATACTCCCACTCTGCCTCGGTTGGCAAACGATAGCCTATCACCAATACGCCATCTACGCTGGTAATCTTTCGTTTGTCGCCATATGCATCCACGCGCGCACCCTTGCCCATAGTAGGATTGTAGCCGTTATCGTTCAAATATTTCTCTGTATTGAACGCAAATTGATCTCTCACCCATTCGTAAGGCAATTGATACATCGTTACAGTAGGTTCACCACCATTAGGTGCTGGTGTTCCCTCTCCCTCGTAGCCGTGTCCTTTTGCGATGGACAGAGGCACCTCAATAGCTTCTTTGTCATATTTAGCATACTCAGGGTGTTTCTCGTTTTGCTTCAAGAATTTATCGATTTCTTCTTCGCTCATGTAGCCATTAGGACCTACTTTTGCGTAAGGCAGTGGCTCTATGTATCTACCTGCTATCAGTGCTTTCTCATTCACGCGGTCTGTACGCCATTGGCAGTAAGCCATCGCTTGATCCCATGACACACCCACTACTGGATAGAAACTATACGCTGGGTGACGGAAGTAGTTTGCCACATAAGGCTCGTTGTAAGCCATCTCCTCGCGCCAAACAGAACTATCTGGAAGAGTTGCTTTTACTATGTCTTGGTTATAGCGACCAAACACAAAAGAGGTCCATTCCACATACTCTCTCCAACCTAAGTTGGTTACCTCATATTTGTCCATATAGAAAGGACTTACGGTCAAGGTTCGGCGTTCGCTGTTATGAGGAGCTGTGATAAACTCATCCATTTGTCCGATAGTAAACGATCCACCAGGAATAGCCAGCATACCTACAGGAGCCACCATCTCGCCTCCTGCATACGCTTCAAAATTAGTTGTCTTGTGGTCAAAATTTTTCCACCCTGTCAAGAATGATTGTTGGGTGTTCAGTTCACGCGATTGGCAGGCACACATCGCCACTACCAATCCTAAAAGTACAAGCTTGGTTTTTGTATTCATAATTATTACGATATTGTTCATTTTTGATTTCAGCCTGCAAAGTTACAAAAAAAAACTCAACTAACCTAAAAATATGCCAGAAAAAGTAACTAAAATATGCATTTTCTAAAAAAAACGCCTATTTTATCACACTTTTTGCTAAAAAATTGGCATTATACAAATATTTTTTTGTAATTTTGCAGGTCAAATGGATATGTCGCTTCGCATACATAATCAACTCATGAGTTTGTCATGCCCTCGCGTGATGGCTATTGTCAATTTTTCGCCCGATAGTTTCTACACTTCGTGCGATGTGTTTGACGAGTCGCATTTGCTATCGTGTGTAGAGAGTGCATTGCTCGCTGGGGCAGATATTTTGGACATCGGAGCATGCTCCACCCGTCCAGAGTCATCGCCCGTAGATGCTGCCACCGAATGGCAGCTCCTGAGTCGGGGATTAGCCATCATCCGCCACCATTGGAGCGATGTTCCTATCTCGGTGGACACTTTCCGCGCGGATATTGCTATCCAAGCTATTGCGCACGGAGCCGACATGATTAACGATGTGTCGGGGGCTAATGCCGACCCGCATATGTGGGAAGTGGTGGCAAAGCACCATGTACCCTATGTGCTCACGCATGCGAACCCCATATCGCAGCAAGACACGATGGTTGATGTCCTCCATTTCATGCAAGCATCGCTGGACAAGCTACACCGCATGGGCATAGCAGATGTGATCATTGACCCTGGCTTTGGTTTTGGCAAGACCATAGCACAAAACTATGCGATACTCAATCAGTTGGATGTTCTACAAGTGTTGCACGCACCCGTTTTGGTAGGTATTTCACGCAAATCCATGTTGTACCAACCGCTCCATGCCTCCCCACTGGATGTATTGCCTGCCACCGTAGCAGCCAACACATTGGCTTTAGAACGAGGAGTCAATATCCTGCGTGTCCATGATGTCGCCGCAGCACGACAAACCATACAGATACACCAATTAACAACCCCTTGCCCATAACCCCGCCTTTACACTTTACACTTTCAACTATAAACGAAAAATCACATGTACATCGGAATCAAAGATATCATTGACATTCTCATGGTCGCCACCATTCTTTTTGGTTGCTACCAACTCTTGCGCCGTTCTGGTGCCAGCAATCTCTTTTGGGGCATATTGGCATTCGTACTAACATGGATGTTAGTGAGTTATGTCTTTGACTTAGAACTCACGGGCGCATTGTTCGAACGCTTCATCAGTGTAGGAGCCGTTGCCTTAGTCATCATCTTCCAAACAGAGATTCGCTCGTTCTTTTATAATATAGGTGGGCGATTCAATATGGAGCGTATCCGCCGCCATTGGTCTAAGACGCGCAATGCGGAGCAGGCGCAGCGACTGATAGATAGCATTATTCTTGCATGTTCACACATGTCTGCCTCCAAGACGGGAGCGCTCATCGTTCTCACCCAGCAGCAGGGGCTCAACGAGTATGCCGATACGGGCGAGGTCGTAGATGCTGCAATCTCGTCGCGAATGATTGAGAACATCTTTTTCAAGAATACACCCTTGCACGATGGTGCAATGCTTATTTCTGCTGGACGCATTTATGCGGCTGCCTGCATATTACCCATTTCCAAACGCCAAGACCTGCCCAAGCATTTTGGGTTACGCCATCGCGCTGCATTAGGGATAACCGAAAAGACAGATGCGATTGCTATTGTCGTTTCCGAAGAAACGGGTAGAATCTCAGTAGCTCAGGGAGATAAGATTATTTCGGTCACAACCAACGAACTCGAGCACGACTATCTGGCTCCTGCCTTTGGTATTTCTTTCCCAACAAATAACCAAAATAGTACATTGTAAATAGTCAAATAGTAAATCATATGAATTCTTTTCAACGAACACTTGTAACCACAGCCCTTCCCTATGCCAACGGTCCTGTACACATCGGACACTTGGCAGGCGTGTATGTACCAGCCGACATCTATGTCCGCTACCTTCGCCTCAAAGGCGAGAATGTCCTTTTCGTAGGCGGTAGCGACGAGCATGGTGTACCTGTTACCATTCGCGCACGCAAAGAGGGCATCACCACCCAAGAAGTGGTGGACCGCTACCACAACATCATCAAGGACTCTTTCGAGGGCTTCGGCATCTCGTTTGATGTGTATTCCCGTACCACCAGCAAGATCCACCACCAACTGGCATCGGACTTCTTCCGCCATCTCTACGACAACGGCAAGTTCGTAGAGCAGACCTCCGAGCAGTTCTATGACCCAGAGACGCAGGAGTTCCTCACCGACCGCAATATCCGTGGCGAATGTCCACGCTGCCACGCAGCAGGTGCCTATGGCGACCAATGCGAGAAGTGCGGTGCTACCCTTTCGCCTGACGAACTCATCAACCCATACAACGCCATCAACGGCAACCCACTCACCAAGAAGGAGACCAAGCACTGGTACCTCCCTCTCGACCAATACCAACAATGGCTCGAACAGTGGATCCTCCAAGAGCACAAAGAGTGGCGTCCCAATGTCTATGGCCAATGCAAGTCATGGCTTGACGGCGGTCTCCGTCCTCGCGCCGTGACCCGCGACCTCGATTGGGGTATCCCTGTGCCTGTAGAGGGTGCCGAAGGCAAAGTGCTGTATGTGTGGTTCGATGCGCCTATCGGCTATATATCTAACACCAAAGAACTCTGCGACGCTAAACCCGAGCAGTTCGGCTCTTGGGAGACTTGGTGGAAAGACCCTTCTACCCGCCTCATTCACTTCATTGGCAAAGACAACATCGTCTTCCACTGCATCGTCTTCCCTACCATGCTCAAAGCAGAGGGCAGCTATATCGTACCTGATAATGTGCCTTCCAACGAGTTCCTCAACCTCGAAGGCGACAAGATCTCTACCTCTCGCAACTGGGCGGTTTGGCTCAACGAGTACCTCGTGGACTTCCCAGGCAAGCAAGATGTTCTGCGCTATGTGCTGACAGCCAACGCACCTGAGACCAAGGACAACGACTTCACTTGGGCAGACTTCCAAGCCCGCAATAACAACGAACTCGTAGCTATCTACGGCAACTTCGTCAACCGCGCGCTCGTGCTCACCAAGAAGTATTTCGACGGCAAGGTTCCTGCTGCGGGTACCTTCAACGAGTACGACCAAGCCACTATCGCTGAGTTCCAAAATGTGAAGGCAGAGGTAGAGAAACTCCTTGGTGACTTCCGCTTCCGCGATGCACAAAAAGAGGCGATGAACCTCGCTCGCATTGGTAACAAATACCTCGCAGATACCGAGCCTTGGAAGGTAGCTAAGACCGACATGGAGCGCACTGCTACTATCCTGCACCTTGCTCTCCAAATCGCTGCTAACCTGAGCATTGCGTTCGAGCCATTCTTACCTTTCTCTTCGGCTAAACTCCGCCAAATGCTCTCAATGACCGAACTCCAATGGGAGGAACTCGGCAATATCAATCTGCTCCACGAGGGTCAAGAACTCGGCGAAGTATCCCTCCTCTTCGAGAAGATCGAGGATGCTACTATCCAAGCGCAACTCGACCGTCTTGCTAACATCAAAGCGGCCAACGAGGAAGCAGAGAAACAAGAGGCACTCCGCAACTGGCGTCCTGCTGACATCAAGGAAAACACCAATATCAACGAGTTTGGCAAGATGGATATCCGCGTGGCTACGGTCCTTGACTGCCAACCAGTTAAGAAGTCCGACCGACTCCTCCAGTTCCGCTTGGACGATGGTATGGGTGGTCGCACCATCCTTTCGGGTATTGCACAAAGCTACCCTGACCCATCTGTTCTTGTGGGCAAGCAAGTGCTGTTTATTGCCAACTTCCCTCCTCGCAAGATGATGGGTATCGAGTCGCAAGGTATGATTCTCTCGGCGGTGGACGCAGACGGCAAGTTGGTTGTTACCACAGTCACAGCTCCAGTCCACAACGGCAGCCAAGTGGGCTAAGGGCACTTCTATAAATTGCTTTATAGAGATTTTGAGATTTATGCATAGTAGATTTTCGAGCGGAAGAAGGGAATAATGCGGGCATTATGACCGACTGACAATCAAAAAGATACAAGCAGAAAATCAAAATATCATAAAAGTGCCTATTGTTGTTATTACTTGTTATTATTTTTCAAACGGGCTATTTATAGAAGTGACCTAAATGTACTCTTTTCGTGAATACCTACCCTACTACAAGCGCAACCTTCGTGTTGCGCTTCCTGTGATGCTCACTCAGTTGGAGGCATCACTGGTTGGTTTCTTCGACTCCATCATGGTCGGGCATTATGCTACGGTGGACTTAGCGGCGGTCAGTTTCTCCAATGCTATTTTCTTCACCGTCATGGTCTTTGCCATGGGCGCACTCATGGGTATCACTCCGCTTGTGGGTATCCAAGTCGGTGCCAATGCCAATAGCGTAGCGTCCCATAACCCCATCACCTCTCTCTTCCAAAACGGCATGCTTTTCACCGTTTTGTTGAGTGCACTGATGTTGCTGCTGTTGGGAGGGTGTATTCCTTTCTTAGACCGTTTTGGTCAGGACCCATCGGTCGTAGAGGTCGCGCGCCCGTACTATATATTAATCGTCATTTCGTTAGTACCATTTCTTTTCTTCTCTTTCTTCAAGCAGTTCTTGGAGGGCTTGGGCAATACGATGGTGGCAATGGTCATCACGCTCGTGATGAACGGACTGAATATCCTTCTCAACTGGGTGTTTATCTATGGCAACTGGGGTGTTGAGCCGATGGGTGCCACGGGTGCAGGTCTTGGTTCGCTGATTTCGCGCGTAGGTATGCCTTTGTGTTTTTGGGCGGTCATGGCTTTTCATAAGGAGTGGAAGCAGTACCTGCGTATGGCGTGGGAACGATTCTCTTGGCAGCGTATCCGCGAACTGGCTCGGATTGGTTTTCCTATTGGTGGTCAGACCTTGTTGGAGACTTTCCTTTTCACGGCATCTTTTGTGATTATTGGTTGGATTAGCAAGGAGGCGTTGGCGGCGCATCAAGTGGCGAATCAGATTGCGGACATGACTTTTATGTTGGCGTTGGGTATTGGTTCCGCTACGACTATTCGTGTTTCGCACCAGTTGGGTGAGGGCAATATCTATGGTATGCGTATGGCGAGCAATGCCAGTGTGCATTTGGTATTGTTGATGAACACGCTTGGCGCGGCATTGATGATTGGTTTGCGCAATTATATCCCGATGTTATTCACGGAGGATGCGGAGGTCATTGCTATTGCCTCGCAACTGATTGTATTGGCGGGTTTATTTCAGTATGCAGATGGATTGCAGGCGGTAGCTGCGGCTATGTTGCGTGGTATTACGGATGTGAAGGTGCCTATGGTGATTGCTTTTGTCTCGTATATTTTGATAGGTCTTTCGGTAGGAGTAGTGTGTGCATTCCCATTGGGCATGGGTGCTTCTGGTATTTGGATTGGCTTTATTTTTGCTTTGGCTATTGCTGCTATTTGTTTCCATATTCGTTTCCGCACCGCCCTTCGCCGTTTCAGCAACTAATTTTGGTTAATTTTCTATAATAAACTACAATTTTGGTAGTGAAAAATTTTTGTTGCATCATGTTCCTTGCCGTGGCACAATGTTGGTGCCACGGAATGGTTGTCTCTGTTGTCGTGCTCACTCCCCTTTTTCAGTTTTCACCCCTCACTTGACACTTGTGGTTATTATCTATCTCCTTATTTTGTTTTGCTTTTGCCAGTGGTCTGGCATTAGTCCTTGTCTTTCTATGTCCATTTCCCCGAATGCTATTCGGGTACCCCCGAATTGACGATAATTGACAGAGGTTGTTTTTAATAAATTGCTTTATGAAGATTTTGAGGTTAGTATTGAGCAGATAGTAGTGCGGAGTGAGTGAGTGGTGCGAGCACCACGATTGAGCGACAATCTGCTAGATGCCAATAATAAACCAAAAGATCATAAAAGTGTTTA
>JAGBZD010000075.1 GCA_017628395.1 Paludibacteraceae bacterium
AGTGATGATCCTGCATATCTTGCACTTATTAGAACAGAACTTAAGGCAAAAGTGAAGTAGTTATGAGACCTATTGAAAAGAAGAAACCTGGCGACATTGTTCGTTACACTGATTCAAATAATCAAGAGGTCGAGCATACTATACAGGAGAACTATCCCAATTATGGCGATGCTAAATTTCCATTAGCTAGTAATATCGGTCAATATTGTTCTTATTGTGAGGGATATGAGAAGATCCATTCGTTAGAAGTAGAACATATGGCAGCCAAAGCTAAAGGTGGTTCTCGTACTGCGTGGAATAATTTTCTGTTATGCTGTAAAATTTGTAATACGACCAAAGGTGTAGGAGTGATAAATGATGATTTTCATTGGCCACATTTGAATAATACTTTTTATAGTTTTGTCTATGATGAAACAGGAAGAGTCAAGGTAAATGATAGTATTCCTGCGTTGTCTCAAGTTAGAGCCCAAAATTTGTTGGATTTGACAGGACTTCATAGATACCCTGGGGATGCCAATGGTCCCACTCCGAAAGATTTTAGATGGAAATATCGTTATGAAGCTTGGAAGTTGGCAACAGATTGGAAACTAAAATTTTTAGATCGCTTAATAACAGAAGATGATATTATCTCCAGGGTTAAAGATAAGGGGCAATGGTCTATATGGTTTACTGTATTTAAAGGTATAGATTCTGTTAGAGCGCGATTAATTTCGGACTTTCCTGGTACTTGTGCATCATGTTTCGATGCGAACAATCATTATGAACCCATTGAAAGAAATCCAGGTAGTCCTGATCCTATATAACTAAGGTTCAGTACAATCATTAAAGAGTCATAAGACACAGGACAGAGCTTTTAAGAAATAATCGAATAATTAACTTTAAATATATTAGATATGTTTGCTACTATGGACAGAGAAACATTTATTTGTAATCACTTAAAAGATAAAATGGGGATCTCTATATTTGCTGGAGCAGGAGTTTCATGTGGATCTAAACTACCTCTTGCCTCCCCTTTGTTAGATTTTATAGTTCAATCAGTAATGCCCGAAGAAATCTCCGACAAAGAAGATTTTAAACTTTCAATAAATTCTCTCCCATTTGAAGCTTTTATTGAGCATATGATTAGATATACAGGGGATTATGATATCTTTAATATTTTCAAAGGCAAATATATACCTAATGAAAATCATATTTTCGCTGCAAAAATGCTAGAAAAGGGCTTAATTGAACGAATATATACTGTCAATTTTGATCTTTTGTATGAAACTGCATACAGAAATATATCTAAAGATTTTCAAGTATTATATAAAGACGAACATTTTACAAAGGAGAACTTATCTAATAAAGAGAATAAAATAATTAAACTTCATGGAAGTGCACATGATGTTGATAGCATGAAGTTAGTCTTAAACTCTATCACAAACAGACACAAGCGAAATTTAAGAACAAATGTGGTAGAATACATGTTTAATAGGCAAAATAAAATTATTATTATTTTTGGTTATAGCAATAGCGATGTATTTGACATTACACCAGTATTAGATGAAATGGACAATAAAAATGCCACTGTTATTTTTATTGATCATAAGTGGAATAAAGAATTTACATATTGTAAAAATAGTGATGTCAAATTAGATCATACTGGCGAAAACGGTCCTATAAGATATCCTTTCGTTGATTTTCCAGGTTTTTATATACAAGATAACACATCTGATTTCATTAGAAATTGGCATAAAATTGTCTTTAATCAAAATATAACTCTTATTTCAAATAATGATATGTCAAATCAGGAATGGAAAGAGGGATTAAAGAATTTTATCAATTCTTTATTTGATGTTAGAGACAAATTTTTAGGAACGATATATAATAGAATTGGCAAATATGATCAAGCTATTTGGTGTTATAAAAGACTTGCAAACAAACCATCTCATGAAGATTATGCTTTTGCTTGCCAACAATTAGCTCAAATATACAATATAAAAGGGGAAAATGGTGAGTCTAATAAATATTTAAATGCAGCTATAAATAAAGTTAAGGAGCAAACTGATTTGACAAAAAACGAACAATTGAAAGAAAACATTTTTGTATTAATTGCTTGTCTTTTTGTCAAAGCTGAAAATTGTTTAAAGGGAGGAAACTATGATGAAGCTATTTCATTATATAATGAATGTTTAACTCTAGCTTCTGACGCAAACTTTCAAGATAAAAAGATTCAATGTTTACAAGGACTATCATTTGCTTACTATTCAATAAATAATATTAAAGAGTCATCCAATGCTTTAGATAAAGCAATAAACATTGCATCGGAAGAAGATGATTTATGGTTGTTATCAGATCTTTATATTAATAAATCCGAGTTAATACATAGAGAAGGTAATTTTAAGGATTCTTTATTAATGATAGACAAAGCCATTGACTTAAAAATGAAGCTTCATGATTATCCGAATCTCATAATGTCATTGATAAATAAAGGGACAATCCTGAAAAATGACAAACAATATAAAGAAACTGAAAAAGTATATGATTTAGCTGAACAATATATTATTAGTCACTCCTTAACAGAAGAATTACCCAGACTTTTATATCAAAAAGTAATTTTATACCAGCAAGAAGGCTATATTGACAATATAAAGTCATATGTATTATTAAAAGAGGCTATACCATTGTTTGTTAAGCAAGGAAAAATACATTATGAAGGATGTTCAAGAATTATACTAGGTCAATTCTATGAATTTATGTATAAAAGCTTTATGGTCCAAATAAAAAACTTCGAGCTGTATAATGATGAACTAACTGACACTATTTCATTACTAGATAAACCTTTAAAAGTTGATTTTAATAGAATTCCAATGAATCTATCTGAGCAACAGATTGATGAAAAATTTGAGAGTATGAATATAGATAGATATTCAACTACAACTGATAAATTACATGCTCTAATAAACGCTGCAATATTTACAAAAAATCTTGCTCATGAAGAAATTGTAAAAGGATTAAGTCTAGTTCATAAGACAGACTTAAATTATTATAATAAAGTTCTAAAAAGATATAGCTAAACTAATTAGTGCCTATGAACCTCGAATTTAAATATAATAATGAAAAGAAACTCATAAATTCCATATTAACTGCATTAAGAGTTAACAAAATTATCACATCAAATACAAAATAGCCCCTTTATACCATGTAATGTTATAATAAAAACAACAGAACGCTTAATAAAAACGCTGGCACCACGATTCACATCGGAGTGCCAGCCAACATTGTTTAAGTAATAAAAATCATTAACCATGTACAAATACTAAGCATACTTATTTATATCGAACGACTTGATTTTGCTTGCTTTCCTGCGTTTAGGCAGAGGATTTCCATTAGCATCCAAACATTCTTGGAGCAACTGATTTACTTTATCTTCATTGCTTACCTTATTGACAAGGAAGTCCAATATCACCGTATTAGCCAACTTATGATGGATGGTTGATGCTGCACGAATAGACTTCTGCTCGTCAGGATTATCTAAGTTTAGCACATCCACAAGGTTGTTCATATCCTCATATGTTAAGGACTTGTCAAAGTCCGGATCAGGTATCACTCCTTCAGGCTCCATCAACTCACGCTTATCCTCTTCAGTCAAACCTTTTTGAGGCTCAAAGTTATCCTCCACATCTTCGGGATTGACATCCTTATCTACAGGCAGTTCAACCTCTTTCAAAGGTACAGAGCGGGTCGGAATCTTTCGGTCAGCTTCAATATCGTTATAATATATGATATTGGATTTACCCATTACCTCATTTGGATCATCATCCACAGGAGGACTCTCTTCTACCTTCTGAGGTGTTTCTGCTTGGATTGGCTTAGGCTTATCAGTAGGCAGATCCTTACCGTATATTTTCTTACGCCTTTCACGCTTGGCTTTTTCTGCCATTCGTTTCTTTCGGTAATTCCATAATCTGACACGGGTTATGCGTGCCCAGTTATGCAGTTTGTCCCACAAACCGTAAATCTTACGGCAAAACAAGAACACCCACAGATGATAAAATACGAATAAGGCACATAAGACCTTTACTGCGAAATACATCTTTGCTTCCATAACTAAAAGATTTTAGTTTTACTATCCTCAAAAATCTTATTGATAGTCGTAGCATTTTCAGCAATATGGTCTTTGATAATTCTACTGACATAGCCTGCCATACTCGTATCTGGTGCGGCAATTGATAAAAATCGCTTCATACATTCGGACTACTTCTATCAATATAAACCTGGACGCGATTTTTCATCATATAACTACCAAGGAATCTCTTTTTATATCCCGCTTTATCAATTCCTTTTGCAGAAGAAGTATCTTCAGATAGCGAAGGATTCTCTACAAGAGCAACTATGGTCTGTTTCTTCACCATAGGAATATTAGTTCCCTTATGATTTTTGTGTCGTACAAATCGACTATAGATATACTTTACGATAACGCCTGCTGTTACCAAATAACAAGCTCCTGTTGTGATATTTACTATTGTATCAATCATAACTAAAATGGTTTTAATGGTTTGTAATACTCTTTGTTATATAACTCGTTTATCTCATCCCAATGCTGCTGTAAATGCTCCACAAGGATATTACTGATGTAACCAGATACACTCATATCGGGAGCAATGACAGGCAACACCCGTTTGATGCAGTCCGCCACTTCGCGATTGATATATACATGCGAGCGGTTTGAGGCAGGTATATTCACAAGATACCTCTCTTTATATGTACCTGTTTCCTCTCGCTTCTTTCGTGGCTTGGGGGTACTCGGCTTTGAGGCTACCGCCTCAGTACCTTCGTCCGAATCTGTATCCGAATCCTCGGTCTCAATGACCTTCGGCTCCTGATAGTTCGGTCTCTCCCTGCCAAAGACAGGGATATCACCGACCATAATGTCTTTGAGCATATCCTCATTGACTTCTACTTTCTTCTTAGCCATAACTATTTCAGTTTAAGTTTCACAATCAGCTCATCGGCCAATTCACCGATACCACTGCCCTTAAGAAGTTTCGCAGGAGGCGGTAACATCGTGCAACGGAAGAATGACTTTTTCGCATGGGTAATCTCCTTCTCATACCTGCATAGGTCAGGCAGAGTGGAGTCGAGAACGGATAGGTTCAACTCTCCCATAATCTGCGAGTATGTCTTCAACACATCCGTATTGCTACGCTTCTTGAGCCTGTTCCAGAAGAAGATGATGTCTTTAAGGGGAACATCCTTCTGACTCTTTGCATAGTCCAATACTGTGGTGGCAAAGGATAGCGTACTCTGCATCACAATCAAATCGGGAATTGAAGGTGTAAGCACATAGTCCATATTAACTATGGTGCGGAAGACACCCGTTGATTGTACTGTTCCTGGAAGATCAACAAAGACAATATCCAAGTTCTCCTTCTCGGCAAGCTTGTCTGCCGCCTCTCTTGCTTTCTCTGCCGTAGAGCCGATGATGGGATATGCTCTCTTTTGTATGCGCTCCCATTGCTTCTCCACGAGCTGCTGATGATAGGGACTTGCAGAGATTGCCTTCTTGTCACGCTCACGCATACGCACGAGGCTGTGCTGCGGAGAATCGCAGTCGATGATTGCGACATTAAGGTCTTTCTCATAGTGAAGGTAGCTGGCGAGTACTACCGTAAGGGCTGACTTACCAACCCCGCCTTTCTGGTTGCTGATAGCAACTAACAAACACTCTTTACTCATAATACTTAAAATTTAAATTGTTAATAAATAAGTTAACTGTCTCTTCCAATATCCCGTGAACGCATCTTTCCAACTATCCATTAGCGGTTGTTTCCGTTATCGGAATCTTCCGTTGTTCCGACCATCATAGCAACCGTTATCGGGTACTTCCGACTATCCAACCGCTACTGGTCGGTATATTGGTCATGACCTTCCGTTAACTGTCATATCCGACATTGCTTCCAACTATCCAACTGTTCACGGAAGCAACCGACAGTGTGACCATTATTCCGTTATCGGAGGGTAATTTCCAACCGTTCACACCGCAAAGAAATAGCGAAAAATTGGAATAATCACAATGTCGTCAAGCCTCTGATCACACATGTCATCATATGTCATCACATTGCATATAACTCACTATTTATCAATAGAATACACCTATCTAACTTTGCACCCGAAAGGTCTATGGACGCACGACGAACGGAGTTTTCGGATGCTTCTCTCTGAGGGGAACGGCGATAGCCAATTTTACGAAGGAAAATTCATGTTCAAGCGAACATAGCAAGTTGTGTTTTGGGCAGCCCGAAACGATTCGGGCAACCCCAAAACAACTTGCCGCTCGCCTGACGGCTCGGGGAGGGATTCACTCCAAAGTCGTGAATCCATAGCGGAAGTTAGTAACCAATAAAATGTAAAGTTATGGCAAATGACAAGAGACAAACAAGAAGAGATGTAACAGGAAGGCGACCTAAAAAGGATCCCGCTGTTTATCGTTACGGCATTAAACTAAATGCTGAAGAGAACGGACAATTTGAATTGCGGTTTGCAAAGTCTGGTCTTAAGTACAAGGCAAGATTTATAAAGGCAATGATTCTTGACCGTGAGATGAAGGTAGTAAAACTCGACAAGGCGGCTATGGATTACTACATACGCCTCACGAATTTCTATCATCAGTTCCAAGCCATCGGCAACAACTACAACCAGACGGTGCGAGCAGTGAAAGCCAACTTCGGGGATAAGCGGGCATTTGCCCTTGTCGCCAAATTGGAGAAAGCCACACTGGAGTTGGTAGTGCTGAGCAAGCAGATTATCGCCCTCACACGCGAGTTTGAGGAGAGGCACTTGAACCGTAAAAACGGAGGTTGATATGGTGGCTAAGATCAACAGAGGTGCTTCGCTCTACGGAGCAGTCATCTACAACCAACAGAAGGTAAACGAGGATACGGCACGCATCATAGCGGGCAACCGTATGATTACCGATTCTCTCTACGACCCTGACAGGATTGTACGGCAGACGATGTTCGCTTTTGAGAGCTATCTCGCTGCCAACCGCAACACCGAGAAGCCTATCCTGCATATATCGCTCAATCCGACACTGGACGACAATCTTACCGACAGTCAGTTTGCGGATTTGGCAAGAGCCTATATGCAGAAGATGGGCTACGGCAACCAGCCCTACATTGTCTATCTCCACGAGGACATTGACCGCAGACATATACATATTGTATCTACCTGCGTGAATGAGAATGGCGAGAAGATAGATGATGCCTACGAATGGAACCGCTCGATGAAGGCGTGCCGAGAGTTGGAACAGATGTTCGGACTCAAACAGATTACCGACAAACGCAGGGAACTGTTGGAGCCTTATCTCAAGAAGGCGGACTACACCCGTGGCGATATTAAGCAGCAGGTATCGAACATTCTCAAGAGCGTCTTTACCTCGTACCGTTTCCAATCCTTCGGCGAGTACAGTGCCATGCTCTCGTGCTTCAACATTGAGGCAAAGCAGGTCAAGGGCGAGTTCGACGGCAAACCCTATTCGGGTATCATCTACACGATGACCGATGACAACGGTAAGCCTATCTGTACGCCCATCAAGTCCTCGCTTATAGGCAAGCGTTTCGGCTTCGAGGGTGTGGAGAAGCGTATCGCCTACAATGCTCAGGAGTTCCGAGCGAAGAGGTGGCAACCCAAAATCCGCAATGATGTGGCTCTGGCAATGCACGGCTGTCGTGGCAACCGCGAGGAGTTCGTGCGTCTGCTTGGCAGTAAGGGCATTGATGTGGTGTTCCGTGAGAACGATGCAGGGCGTATCTACGGTGTCACATTCATCGACCACCACAATCGTGAGGTCTATAACGGTTCCCGTCTGGGTAAGGAGTTCTCGGCAAACAACTTCGAGAAACTATTCAACTCGCAGGGCGACATTCCATGGGCCGATATGCCTCAAGGTTTCTCCGAGAGCCAAAGCCTCTCATCGGCAGACCTTGAATCGGGCATAGAGCAAGCCTTCGGAATCTTCTCGTTTGACGCTCCTGCAAATGATCCGCAGGAGGAGATGCTCGCCAAGCAATACCAGAAGAAAAAGAAGAAGAAAAAACGCCGTTCACGCGGTATATCGTAAACCAATTTCACTAACCAT
>JAGBZD010000010.1 GCA_017628395.1 Paludibacteraceae bacterium
AACGGCTTCCAGCACGCGCAGAACGCCTGTGGCATCAATGTCGGCGGTGAACTCAGGCGAGTCGAAGCTGACCTGCACATGGCTTTGAGCAGCCAAGTTGTATATCTCATCGGGACGCACCTTGCCGATGACCTGTATGAGTCCCATGGAATCGGATAGGTCGCCGTAGTGGAGGTGGAAGTGGGGTTGTCCTTCGAGATGCGCAATGCGCTCACGATAATCTACACTGCTACGACGGATGATACCATGCACCTCGTAGCCTTTGTCGAGTAGGAACTCGCTGAGGTATGAGCCATCTTGGCCTGTAATACCGGTAATAAGGGCTTTTTTCATATAAAATCGGGTGTATTTTCGGAATTTGCTGCAAAGGTAGTGATTTTTTTTTAAGTGAGCAAATATATTTGGGAAAAAGTGTGTGAGGGAAGATAATATATCAATATGATAAAAGTTGTCAGGAGGTTAAAAAAACAATGAGGAAAAGTGATTTACTTTCCTCATTGTTGGTGATTTTTCGTATTTTTAATATGTAGTATCTACTTTTATGAAAAAATTTCTCTAGAACTCATCGTTGGAGATTGCTCGATTAGGGAGTTCGGTGTTAACTAAAAATACACCATCTATGATACTATAAAACAACTTTATCATTAGGGATGCGATGCCTCGTTTTCTATTACATTATCATGGTTATTCCATCATAATTGATTTGGATTCCCTAATAGATTCAATCCTGCCCATTGAGGTGTATTATTAATTTCATTACATTGTATAACAATTAGACAATCATCTCCATCTACAAACTGCTTAAAATAATCCCTTAGCATCTTTGATGTTGTTCCTTCGCATCGAAAACACCAACAAGATTCTAGAACCCTAATTGCCTGAAAATTCTCTAATACTTTGTAGAGAGACTGATAATCTCTTTTATTACGCAAATCGTAACTAAGAAAAAACAATGCCATAAATATCAATATTTAAAGTTAAAGATTCACACTTGCATATTAACTATAGCCATAGAACATATCTTTATTCTACTTGAATACTAACCACATCTTTTGCCATACTATCATAATACTGCTCGGTCAAATTAGATGTCAGGTAATCATCATTTAACAACTTAACAAATAATTTTTTAGACAATTTTGTAGTCAATTTTATCTTTGTTCTATCAGCATTATATTTAAATTTGTTATGTAGTGCTGGATGAGTAGTAGTAAAATCAACAATACGGTGATTATCAACTTTCCCTAAAACTGGCGAATTAGTAATTAATTTAGAAAATTTCCTAGCAAATGAAATGTTTTCTAATTCCATCTCTAACGAATCAATATTTTCGATCAACCCATAATCTTCTAAAAGAGCTATTTGTTGTCGAGCAGATGTTTTCACAACATCATGAATATGAAATGCATTTTCAAGTATAGTTAGATTTAGAAAAAAAATTGCACCATTTACCATAAAAGCATCTATTTGAGGGACAATTTTAATAACATCACTTTCTAATTTTGCGAATTGATTATCCTCTTTTCTAATAAACAATCCTGTTCTTTGTTGGTAAATATTTACACTTGCCAAGCGTTTGTACAAAACTATTTGGTGTTCTGCGTTACCAATTACAAACAAAAAAGCATCAATATTATTTACCTCATCATGTTCAAAAGAAAAATATGGAAAATTATTTTCCCCATTTAGTACTTGATGAAAAATTAACAATTGCTCTGTTAAATCTAAGTCATAGTAATAAATCGCATTTCTTCTCTCATCCGCGGAGGAAACATTTAGTAGGGAATAATCAGCATCCAATATCTTAGTTGCTATAATTGGCTTAAAGATTGTTATAATCTCAGGTTGAAGCGTGTGTAAAAAATTCGCCTTTCTAATCTCATGATTTTTTAATACTATAAAAACCTCAACATTGATGTCATCATCATGTTCAATACATAATCTTGTAGCATGTTTTAATTCTTCTGTTGTCATAATTTTATTTATTAATTAGTTTTACAATAAAAAATTTCATTTTCATCTATAGCATGTTTGTTAATGTTATCATTCTTATATAATTTGCCTTCAACAATAACAATAACATTATTTATTTCTGTTCCTTTATATGTCATATCAACCTCATATAAATTAAAACCCATAAGAGCCAATGTCGGATTTTGATAATATACATTAGTTTTTACAAATAAAATTCCTAATACTATCAATAAAAAAATTAAAATGATAAATTCGCGGACATCACTAACATCAAAACAAATCAAAGGTATGATATATGTAACAAAAAACATTAAATAATTATAGTTAATATTTTTGACTCTGAGAATTTTACTTGATATATCAGTGTTACCCGATAAACTATTTTGAAAACGCTTTCTCATTATGATAGAGATGATTAATAAACATATAAAAATTATTGCTATTATATTCTCACACAATAAATATTTCCAACCTACAAATTGCATATCTGGTCCAATATAAATTGGAATATCTAAAGTCTTTAAGATTAAAAAAAAGAATAACACACTCAAAGACATAAAATATAGTTCTATCTTTATTTTATTTTTCATACTCATTTCTTTTTTAAGGATTTAATGTATTATATTTATCTGTAATCCATATTGTTTTTCTTGCATAAACATCTTTTATTGGCAAAAATACTTCCACAATCTAATATTTATGCGTGCTACCAGCAGAAGTTTTCCCAATCCATTTTCTATGTTCGCCTAATCTTCCAAGTGCATGATTACCCCCCCCCTCGCGTGCACTATAACTTTGTTAGTATCGCGCGAGAGAAGGAATGGAGTACTATTCTACTTCAAATTCACCAGCTACGGTTGTGTTACCTACACTAACATAAGCCGTATACGAACCCGTGCTAGGAATCGTAATAGATGTCTGACCAGCAAACTCTTTCTCAGTAACGACCTCACCTGTGATAGGATTAACCACAACTACTATGCCAGCGCCACCACCAACGGCCACTTTCAATTCTTGACCATCTATTGCTCCTATAATCTCTTGATTAGGATCTGGACGACCAGTACCATCACCATTGTATGGGTCATCCAATGGCATAATCGCATACACATCATAAAAATAAATAGGAGTACCAGGCAGACTTTGAGCTGCAAGATTGCACATACCCAATAGGCAAGTTGCAAACAAAAGAATTGTTTTCTTCATAATAATAAATTTTTGGAGGTTAATAAAAACGCTGCAAAGGTACAACAAAATATCCACATACCAAAGAAAAAGCAGTGGACAAATTTCCATTTAACTCATTGATTATTAACCAATGAAGTGGACAATTTCATTTTGACGGATTTTTTAGACGATTTGCATTATAAACTCCATTAAGAAATCACGCAGTTCTCTAGGGGAAGTGCCTAATTTCTTTGCTAATCGTTGTTTGGTAGTAGATACACTATCTTCTGAACAATATGTAACTTTGGCAATTGTTTTCTTCGAAAAATTCAATAGCGTAGTAAGACATATTTTCAATTCGCTATTATTCAGATTACGATATGTATTTCGCAAGCGGTAGATGAGGAAACCAAAACAACTATCTGCTAACCGAAATAACTCTTTTTCATCTTTCCATATTTTATTGTCGGGTAGAAATTCCTCAGCATGCATCATCACAATATCACTAATGATTTTGCGTTTTGCTGCCGTATTAGTTTCTTCTAAGGTTAGTTTTTCGTTCATTCGTTGTTGCCAATCCCGTAATTCCGCTTCCACGAAGACCATTTCAGTTGCCATCTTCTGGTTACGCTTTCGATGCATAATTCCCCAAAATACAGCAATAGCAAGCAATAGCAAACATCCCGCAATTACTATATTACCTACTCGGAATGGATGTGGGTCTGCTATATATGTTTTTAACTTGGTCGTTGCCTCTGCGTATGATTCCATATAGCAACGATTTATTCTATCCGCATCTTCTCGTAAATACGAGTATTTAGCCAAATTAGTAACTTCGTTGTTATGTTCTGCATATCGAATCATCACATAATACGCATTGCTCTTTAAACCAGCACAACATGAATTCTTGATTATATATTCCGCATAAGGCAGTGCCACATCTATTTTATTCAATCGAGCATAGCATTGCAATATTTGATGTGCATTGAAGCATTGCTCTCCAATACTACGCGGAAAATCTTTTATAGATTCTAAATACAATAGTGCAGAATCATACTGCTGCATTTCATAGAAGTACATTCCTCTCGTCTCAATCGCACGCGCATGGTAAGCAGTATCAATACTAAAGCCATCGGCAATCCGTAATAGACTATCAGCAGCATTATATTCTTTCAAAAAGATCTTACACTCTATAATGCTCAATAATCCATTTGCATAACGTTTTTCATTCCCATTTTCTTCAAATAGATCATTCGCCCGTTGATAAAAAATTAAAGCCTCTTCGAAACAACTATCTTGTTTGCACAAGTAGCCCATGCAGGAATTGAGACGTCCTTGATAAAGTGGGTCTTTGGGTTGTAACTTATCACATTGTATATAATAGTCTACGGCGGTAGAGAAATCGTTAAGATAATAGAAGTTTCTCCCCATGAAGTAATATGCCCTTGCCAGTTCTTCACGAGCGAACACTCGACCGAAATGGTTATCTAATGCGCGGATTGCACCACCCAACACCGCCGTATCGCGCATAATTATGCCCCTCGCAAGCAAACTATCCGCCTCAATCACGGTTGCTTTTGCCTCGTGCCAATGGGAACAAGAAACAAAGGGCATCACTATCATGATGCTCAAAAGAACACGGAAGGTATAGTATATGCGTTTTGAAAAAATAAGCATATAAACATTTAGTAATCAAAGTATTATACAACAATCAATTCATACCCATTACATCTTCTCACTTCTCATCACCCCTTTCACCCTCTCCGCAAAATCCCCACTAAATTCATACATTGCAACAGGATTCATGTGGACAGATACGCAGAAATTAGAGGTGTCGTTGCAGTGATAAAATAAGAAAAGAAAAGTAAACTTAATTTCTTCGTTTAAACCAAGAGCCTTTTACACCAAACGATCGTTTTATTCTTTTATTCCATCTATACAGAATACGTTTCAGCCCATTCCATCCATATTCATAGGGAGCATAATATGTTTTATGAAACAATAAATCCGCTTGGCGCTGAATAGATATGTCCGTTGGTTCTACAATAGGCAAAATTGATTCTAATGCCCGACATGATCCCACATTACTACCATCTGTAGTATGCGTACCCATTTCATCAAAACCGATATTGGTACTCAAATTACTATTGGGGCAAATTCCTTTTCCACCAGTTAACCATATTGTCATCCAAAACTGTTGATCCCAACTTGTTCCTCCAAGACAATCTTTATGGATTTCTTCTAATCGTTCTTGCCAATATTCTCTTTCGCGTAATGTAGCACCATATTGCTTCATAGCATGATTCAGATCTTTTAGCGTATATTGCTGCATTTCATAATCAAAATACTTCCATGCTCTGCACCACGTAGCCCATGCACATAGGGTACGATTCATCATACTAAAGTAATATGATCCATCGCCAAATTTTTCATCGTAGAGTTTCATACTACCTATGGCACGAACGGATTCATCATCATTATATTTCTCAAGTAAAGTCGCTGCATACTCAAAAAAATCAGGATGGGGTACTGCATCATCTTCTAATATAATACCAAATTCCACATGTTCAAAAAACCAGGTGATACCAGCAGCAGGTCCAGGGCCACAGCCAAGGTTTTTCTCGTGGTACAATGTAGACAATTCACATGGCCAATCCACAAGTTCATTAATCACATCACGTACTTGTTGCACGCGCTCTGCATCCAGTGCATTTCCTTCACGCGCACCATCTTGGCACACAAACAACTGCGTTGGTTGCTGCTTGCGTATCTCTGTCATCACCAGCCGCACATGGTCAGGACGATTGAAGGTTATGAGGAGTATAGGGGTATTAAACATACTATTTATTGCCATGTTTTATTTTCTCTTATCACTCTCGCAGGATTTCCAACTGCAAGACATCCTAAAGGGATGTCATGTGTCACAAGACTTCCTGCTCCTATAATAGTGTCATCGCCTATTGTGACACCTTTCAAAATAATTACACTACTTTCTATCCAAACATGCTTACCAATGTCATTTATAATCTTTCTCTATATACAATTGGATCTTCAGCATAAATATAATTGCATATATGTGCTATTGCCATCACAATATACCAAATCCATCTATGTTTATGTAATTTATCATAGAGTCGAATCTTTTTATCATTTTCTTCAAAAAATTTATTAAGTCTATTCGAATATAATTCACTACGCATACGTGCATCTTCAATTATTTTTCTTTCAACCCATTTTCCTGATGTTTCTGCACTAATTCCTGTTAAATCGTAATTTGATATATCCACATCATTATATCTAAAAGAAGCATCCTCTCTGCCTAGGCATCTCATAAAAAATTTGGTATCACCAATTATACGATAGGACTCATCAAACATACCATATCTATCAAATAGATCTCTACGGCAAAAAGTTGCCTGATGTAAAAAATGCCCCTTCATTACATCAAAGAAATTTATATCAGTCTTTCCATATCCTCTATTTCTATAGTGCTTATCTCCTATATCTTCTATCGTATTTCCTTGAATAATATCAGTACCATCTAATATTGGTGTTACATTTGCTATCACATTATCATCCAGCAAATAATCTCCACTGTTGAGCATTAAAATGTATTCACCTTTTGCTAATCGTACACCTTTGTTCATAGCATTGTAAATGCCTGTATCAGGCTCGGAGAGCCATTTCAGGCGAGAAGCGAGAGGTGAGAGGCGAGAGACAAGAGTGTTTTCATACTCACGAATAATTTCAACGGATCCATCCGTACTTGCACCATCCACGATAATATGCTCAAAATCAGAGCATGTCTGAGATGCCACAGAATCAAGCGTTTTCTTCAATCCTGCTGCATTATTGTAATTTATAGTGATTATAGATAGCTTCATCCTATGTTCTCACTTATTGCCATTGTTTACAAAACATTGAAAAATTTTACTTTATAATTCCGCGTTCAAGGTACTCTGCGAGGTTCACTCTCGCTTGCTCCGCTGCATGATCCGCCGCCACTTTCTGCATGTCGTGCCTTACCATCAGTTTCACCAACTCCTCAAAACTCGTCTTCGCAGGATTCCAGCCCAGCGCTTTCTTCGCCTTCGTTGGGTCACCCCACAGGTTCACCACATCCGTTGGACGGTAGAAGTCTGCCGACACCTCGATTAGCGTCTTACCCAGCAAATGCTCAGGTCCTGCTATGCAGACACCAATCTCCTCCGCGCCTTCGCCGCGGAACTCCAAGGTGATACCCACCTCTTTGAACGCCAAGTCGCAGAACTCACGCACCGAGTGCTGCTCGCCCGTTGCTATCACGAAGTCCTCTGGCGTCTCGTGTTGCAAGATGAGCCACATGCACTCCACATAGTCCTTGGCATAACCCCAGTCGCGGAGCGAGGAGAGGTTACCCAAATAGAGTTTTTCCTGCTTGCCCTGCGCGATGCGCGCAGCAGCCAGCGTGATCTTGCGCGTCACGAAGGTCTCGCCACGGCGCTCGGACTCGTGATTGAAGAGGATACCCGAACAGCAGAACATGTTGTACGCCTCGCGGTACTCCTTGACAATCCAATAGCCATAGAGCTTCGCCACAGCGTATGGAGAATATGGGTGAAAAGGTGTGTTCTCGTTTTGAGGCACCTCCTCCACTTTACCATAGAGCTCGGAGGTAGAGGCCTGGTAGATGCGGCAGGTGTGGGTCAGTCCGCAGGCGCGAACGGCTTCCAGCACGCGCAGAACGCCTGTGGCATCAATGTCGGCGGTGAACTCAGGCGAGTCGAAGCTGACCTGCACATGGCTTTGAGCAGCCAAGTTGTATATCTCATCGGGACGCACCTTGCCGATGACCTGTATGAG
>JAGBZD010000076.1 GCA_017628395.1 Paludibacteraceae bacterium
GGGAGCAATGGAGAGCAGGCGTTTTTGCATTTCCAGCACTTTGCTTTGTCCGATATTGCTGGCTGTGGCGACCACTTGCCGATTGCGGTTCGTGGTGTCCACCTTGTCAAAATCCACCAAGGTCAGGTGTCCAAGACCAGTCCGCAGAAGTGTCTCTGCACACCATCCGCCCACGCCGCCTACGCCAAAGAGTATTACGCGCGCGCTCTGCAAGGCACGAAAACCGTCTTCGCCTATGAGTTGTATCGTTCGTGTAAACATAAGGGTGGTGTAGTATTGTATAGGGTGGTGTCGGGTGGTTATTTGATTATGCTTTCGGCGATTTTCAGCGCAACATTGATGCCGTCCAATGCTGAGGATGTGATGCCACCTGCATAGCCTGCCCCCTCTCCACAAGGATAGAGGTGAGGAGTGGAGATGGATTGCAATGTCTCTGGATCACGAGGCAAACGCACAGCACTGCTGCTACGGCTCTCTACGCCGAGGATAACCGCCTCGTTGGTTAAGAAACCACGATACTTGCGGTCGAAATCGCGGAAACCCTGTTGCAAGCGTTTGCCGATATGTTCAGGTAGCCATTGGTCAAGGCGACTGGATACCATGCCCGGCAGATAACTACATGCAGGCAACGACTTGCTGGCTTTGCCCTCTACGAAATCGCGTAAGCGTTGGGCAGGAGCCAGAGAAGGCTCTCCCCCGTGCTCAAAAGCGAGGCGTTCGAGCTCTTGTTGGAAGCGCAGACCTGCAAGCGGGTCTACTTGTGGATATTGGCTATTGGACGGCGTTCCGCCTATTGGATATTGGAGAAGGTCCTCTGGACGAATCTCTACGACCATACCCGAATTGGCATATGGAGAGTTGCGGTGGCTGGCAGACATACCATTGACCACGCAACTATTCAGTGCACTGCCCGCTGGGACGATGTGTCCACCCGGACACATGCAGAAGGAATACACTCCACGACCTTGCACCTGCGTTACCAACGAATACGAGGCATTACCCACCAAACGAATGAGTTCGGGCGATGGGTCGTGGTACATGAGTTTATTGATTAGTGCCTGTGGGTGCTCTGCGCGTACGCCCATAGCGAAACCTTTCGTTGCCAAGGCAACACCATTGGCATGCAGCATGTGGTAGGTGTCGTGGGCGGAGTGACCAATGGCGAGGATGACTCCGAGGAGTCGTGTAGAATGGTGTAGTGTAGTGTAGGATGGTGTAGTATTGTTTATCAGCGAGCGGAAGAGAGATTCATCCACGCAAGTAGAGAAATGTATCTCACCACCGTGTTCGAGGATGCACTCGCGCATGCGGCGGATGATAGTTGGCAGTTTATCGCTACCGATATGGGCATGGGCTTCGTAGAGCAAGCGGTCGTCGCCACCGAAGTGGTGGAAGAGCTCCATGACGCGCTGCATATTGCCGCGTTTCTTGCTTCGTGAGAAGAGTTTGCCGTCGGAGAAGGTACCTGCACCACCTTCGCCAAAGCAGTAATTGGATTCTGCATTTAGCCCCTGATTGCGGTTGAGGATAGCGATGTCCTTCTTGCGCTCAGCCACTTCTTTGCCGCGTTCGTAGATGATAGGTTTGATACCTTTTTCAATGAGGGTCAAAGCGGCAAACAAGCCAGCAGGACCTGCGCCGATGATAGCCACACTATGCTCGGCATGGTGCACATCTTGGAAATGCGGTGGTTCGTAGAGCGGGATGGGTGCGTCCTTAGGCAGCGGTGCGCCATGCTCGTCGGTAAGCACAGTAAGGTGAACCTTGAGTTGCTTTTGGCGAGCGTCAATAGAACGCTTCACGACACGAAACTTTTGTTCCATGTCGTGAGCTTTCTCAGGGGATAATATGAGCGTTGTTTGGTTCAAGATTACTTCTTGAGCGCTTCCATAATCTTGTTTTCGATCTCTTCGGCGAGGTCTGGGTTGTCGCGGAGGACATTCTTAACAGCATCGCGACCTTGCGCGAGTTTGTTGCCATCGTAGCTATACCATGAGCCAGACTTGGTCAATATACCATACTCAGCACCCATATCCACCAACTCACCTACGCGAGAGATACCTTCGTTAAACATGAGGTCGAACTCTGTTTTCTTGAATGGAGGAGCCACTTTATTCTTCACCACTTTTACGCGCACCTGATTACCAATAACCTCATCACCTTCTTTAATCTGCGACGCTTTACGAATATCCAAGCGAACGGAAGCGTAGAACTTCAGCGCATTACCGCCCGTGGTGGTCTCTGGGTTACCAAACATCACGCCAATCTTTTCACGAAGTTGGTTGATGAAGATACAAGTGGTGTTGGTCTTGTTGATAGTAGCGGTGAGTTTGCGGAGTGCTTGTGACATGAGTCGCGCCTGCAAACCGACACGGTTGTCGCCCATATCGCCTTCGATTTCGGCTTTAGGAGTAAGTGCTGCCACAGAGTCGATGACCACAAGATCCACCGCAGCACTGCGAATAAGTTCGTCTGCTATATCCAATGCTTGCTCGCCACAGTCAGGTTGAGCAATAAGCAGTTCGTTGGTATCCACACCCAACTTCTCTGCATAGAAACGATCAAAAGCATGCTCCGCATCAATGATAGCTGCGATACCACCTTGCTTTTGCACCTCTGCCATAGCATGAATAGCAAGGGTCGTCTTACCTGATGACTCTGGACCATAAATCTCAATCACGCGACCGCGAGGATAACCACCAACACCTAAAGCCACATTCAATCCCACTGATCCCGAAGGAATGACTGGAACATCCTCTATCTTATCATCGCCCAATTTCATGATGGCGCCTTTGCCAAACTCTTTATCAATCTTTGCCATTGCCAATTGCAACGCTTTCAGTTTTTCTGCTGAAGGAATTTTCTTTTCTTCTGCCATAGTTGTATAATGTTTTAAGGGTTAAAAAATCAAATTTTCACGCGCCATTGGCGCTTGGTTAAATATTTCGGGGGTCTTTAAGAGTGCGTTGTCGAACGCGAGTGCAAAGGTAGTATTTTTTTTGCACTTATGCAAATTCATATGAATTTTTATTTATGTTTATGCCTCATTACGAAAAAATTGTGACAACATATCTACACAAAAAACAATCACCGTAGCCGAAGCTAAACTCATCAATAAAGTCAAAAATACATTCATAATTGTTAAATTTTAGCAGTTAAACATATCAATTTCTGAAATCCGCTGCAAAATTACTACCTCAAACTGCTAAAACTTGTCATAAGCTATAAAAAAAATCATTTTTTTACGCAAAAAAGCATAAAAAAATAGCGTAGAGTTCAATTCTCTACGCTATTTTTATTACTAATGTGCTTCTAACCAGTTCTTTCCTACGCCGCAGTCGGCTATCAACGGAACAGTCAAATGAACGACATTCTGCATTTCGCTGACAACAATCTCGCGCACCTGTTCTACTTCGTCCAGCGGCACATTGAAGTTCAACTCATCGTGCACCTGCATGATCATCTGCGCCTTCAGTCCTTCTTCTTTTAAGCGGCGATGGATAGTGACCATTGCCATTTTGATGATATCCGCCGCAGTACCCTGGATAGGCGAATTGACAGCATTGCGCTCCGCGAACGAACGGACAGTAGCATTATGCGAAAGAATATCGGGGAGATAGCGTTTACGACCAAAAAGCGTAATAGCATATCCCTGCTGGCGAGCTAACTCTTTTTGTCGCTCGATATAGTCAATCACCCCCGGGAAAGCAGCAAAATACCCATCAATCAAAGCCTTCGCCTCGGAACGAGAGCAATCCAATTGCTGCGCCAAACCAAACGCAGAAATACCATAGATAATACCAAAATTAGCTGTCTTGGCTTGTCGGCGTTGGTCTTTGGTGACCTCATCAATTGGCACATTGAAAATCTTAGCCGCTGTAGCAGCATGAATATCTTGTCCCGAACGGAATGCCTCTACCAAATGTGGGTCCTGCGAGAAATGCGCCATCAATCGCAACTCAATCTGCGAGTAATCGGCAGAGAGGAACATACAGCCCTCGTCTGGAATCACCGCTTGACGAATGAGTTGTCCACGCTCGGAACGAATAGGAAGATTCTGCAAGTTTGGATTAGAAGAAGACAAACGACCAGTAGCCGTAACCGTCTGATTATATGTCGTATGTATCTTTCCTGTTTCGGGATTGATATAGGTCGGCAATGCCGAGATATAAGTAGAAATCAGTTTCTTAAGTTCGCGATACGCCAGTATCATGCCCACTACAGGGTGCTTGGGTTTGAGCGCCAGCAATACCTCCTCCGAAGTAGAATACTGTCCCGTCTTCGACTTCTTGGCTTTCGCATCCAGTTTGAGTTGGTCAAAAAGCACCTCCCCCACTTGCTTGGGGGAATTGATATTGAAAGTTGTTTCAGCTGAAGCATATATCTGCTGTTCAAGCACCTGCAGTTCTTCGTCGAGTTGCACCTCTGCCTGCTTGAGCATACCCACATCAAGGCGCACACCCGCCTGCTCCATCTCGCGCAGAATAGACGAAAGTGGCAGTTCTACTTCTTGATAGAGATTCCACAAAGCACTATCTGCCTTCAATGTTTCCCACGGGATAGGTTGCGAAGGGTTATACGCTACCTCTGGATTGAGCAGATAACTCACTAAACGCCCCTCCAGCGACTCTTGTGGGGATTCTACCGCCTTTTCTCCCCCTTCAGCAACCCTTTGGAGTGGTAACGAAGTGGTATCGAGATTGATCGCCGAAAAAAGATCCAGCGTTGCCTCCTGAGGTTTCGCTTTCTTGGTCGTTTTGGCTATTGACGATTGATGACTGGTGATAGAATCAGGCGCTTGCTTGAGTAGCGAATTAAACTCCAACTCTCGATACAACGGAGCCAATCGTTCCCAATCTTTCTCTTGGCATAAGAGTGCCTGCGCATCGAAAGTGATAGGCACATCGGTCTTGATAGTCGCCAAAAAATACGAGAAACGGATATCTTCCACCTGCTCCTGCACCTTGCGCTGCAAAGCCCCTTTGAGTTGGTCGGTATTTGCAAGCAGATTTTCTATCGAACCAAACTGTTGCAGCAGTTGCACGGCTGTCTTCTCTCCCACTCCCTTGCAACCAGGGATATTATCGCTACTATCACCCATTAGTCCCAGCAAATCAATCACTTGCAATTGGCTCTGCAGGCCGTATTTCTCGCATACTTCTTGCGGTCCTAATTTTTCAAAACCGCCCGTATGGCGAGGGCGATACATAAACACATGGTCGGAAACCAACTGACCATAGTCTTTGTCAGGCGTAGCCATATACACCTCAAAACCCTCTTTTTCCGCTTGACGCGCCAGCGTTCCAATCACATCATCTGCTTCGTAGCCTGCCACTTCCAATACAGGCACATTCATCGCATTGAGAATCTGTTTAATACGCGGAACAGCCCAACGGATATCCTCTGGCGTTTCTTGGCGTTGCGCTTTGTACTGCTCGAATGCCTCATGACGGAATGTAGGTCCTGCTGGATCAAAAGCCACAGCTATATGAGTGGGTTTGAGGCGCTTAAGTAAGTCTTCAAAAGTCACAACAAAACCAAAAACCGCAGAAGTATTCTCTCCACGAGAGTTCATACGCGGCGCACGAATAAAAGCATAGTAAGCGCGATAAATCATCGCATACGCATCTATAAGGAGAAGGGTTTTCATAATTTTGAATTAGGAATTATGAATTTTGAGTTACCAGTTTATAGGCGTTTGTCCGTGTTGCAAAAGATAATTATTGGCTTGCGAGAAGTGTCCACAGCCAATAAAACCACGATAAGCACTCAACGGACTGGGATGGACAGCCGTCAATACCAAATGACGCTTGCGATCAATAAACTGCCCTTTGCGTTGTGCATAACTGCCCCAAAGCATAAAAACAATGTTTTCTCTTTGCTTGTTAAGTGCTTGTATAGCCGCATCTGTCAGTTCTTCCCATCCTTTCCCCTGATGGCTTCCTGCTTTGTGAGCTTCCACCGTTAGCGTAGCATTGAGCAACAATACTCCCTGCTCTGCCCAATGAGTAAGGTTGCCCGTTTGAGGAAAGGGCTTTCCTAAATCGCGATTGAGTTCCTTGTATATATTCTCCAACGAAGGCGGAATCTTCACCCCATCTCGCACCGAAAAACACAAACCATGCGCCTGATTAACATCATGATACGGGTCCTGACCAATAATCACTACACGCACTTTATCAAACGGACAAAGGTCAAAAGCACGAAAAATCTGTCCAGCAGGTGGGAAACACTGATGCGTAGCATAAGCCTGGCGCACAAAATGTGTTAGCAACTCGAAATAAGGCTTGTCAAATTCAGGTTGCAGCACTTGTCGCCAAGTCTCATCAATACGCACATTCATAAAAGAACGGATTAATCGTTAAGAATGAGCATCGCATCGCCGTAATCACCAAAACGATAACCCTCCTTAACCGCCTCTTTATATGCCTTCATCACATTATCATAACCACCATAAGTAGCCACCATAATCATTTGTGTGGATTGAGGCATATAGAAGTTCACAAAGAATGCATTCGCAACGGTGAAATTATATGGAGGATAGATAAACTTATTTGTCCATCCATCATATGCTTTAATTTGTCCATTCGTACCAACCACATGCTCCAAAGCACGCATTACCTCAGTACCAACGGCACAAATAGTTCTATTGTCTTCCTGTGCTTTGTTTACCGCATCAACCAACGATTGAGGAATAATGATTTGCTCACTCTCCACCTTATGTTTGGTCAAGTCTTCAACATCTACGGGTTTGAAATTACCTAAACCTACATGCGAAGTAAGCGTTTTGGTTTCCACACCACGAATCTCTAAGCGTTTGAGCAAGTTCTTCGAAAAGTGCATACCCGCAGCAGGTGCAGCGACCGCACCAATCTTGTCAGCAAACACTGTTTGATAGCGCTCGGTATCCATATCATCTACCAAGAGGTCACTAAACACTTTCTCGTATTCCTCGTAAGTCTGCTCTGTCATAGGACGAACAATATACTTTGGCAGAGGAGTAATTCCCATTCCGTATAAATGCTCCACGAAATCATCACCCTCATAGTCAGTCAAGAAACGCAATGTGCGACCACGAGAGGTGGTATTGTCAATCACTTCGGCAAAAATCGTAGCATCATCATCAAAAAACAATTTGTTGCCGATACGAATCTTGCGAGCAGGATCAACCAACACATCCCAATAACGATTAGCATGACTCAACTCGCGCAACAAAAACACCTCAATATTAGCGAGTGTTTTTTCCTTCTTCGCATACAAACGAGCAGGAAAAACTTTGGTATCATTTGCCACCAAGACATCACCCTCATCAAAATAGGTAGCCAAATCACTCACTAATTTATGTTCTATCGCTCCCGTTTTCGTATGCAACACCAACATGCGTGCCTCATCGCGAAAACGACTTGGGAATTGAGCAATCAATTCCTCTGGTAGTTTGAATTTGAAATCACTTAATCTCATTTTCTATCAAGTTTGTAAATTGTTCAAATGTTATACAATCCTCTACACGAATATCTCCCACCCTTGTTCTACGCAATGCGATCAAATGCGCACCACTATTAAGTCGCTGACCAATATCACGCGCCAAAGCACGAATATAAGTACCCTTTGAGCATACGATTCGCAATTCCAATTGCATCGTATCTGCATCAAAACGAAGAATCTCTATCTCATCTATAACCAATAATTTGGCTTTTAATTCCACCTCCTCGCCTTGACGCGCTAACTTGTATGCTCGCTTGCCATCCACCTTCACAGCAGAAAACATCGGAGGTACCTGCCACTGCTCCCCCTCAAAAGAAGGAATCACTTCCTCAATCAACGCACGATCGATATGCTCAGTTGGGAAAGTAGCATCTATCGCCTTTTCGAGATCAAAACTGGGCGTAGTGGCACCTAATTGCAATGTCGCTACATATTCTTTTTGATGAGCTTGTAATTGATCGATGAGTTTGGTTTTCTTACCCGTACAAACCACAACAACACCTGTCGCTAAAGGATCAAGTGTGCCTGAATGTCCTACTTTTAGTTTTTTGACACCCAGCTTTTTGCACAATAACCACCTCGCCTTACCTACGACATCAAAACTTGTCCATCGATAAGGTTTGTCAAATGCCAATATCTCACCTTCAACAAAGTCCATACACAATCGCAAAGATACCCGCTAAAAGACAATAGATTGCAAAATATATCAGTTTTTGACGGCGGACAATATTAATCATAAACTTACATGCCAAGCAACCAGACACAAAAGCTGCTACGAAACCAACCACCATCGGTAAAACACCTAACGAACTTACTACCTCTCCACGCAACAAATCAAGCAACTCTAAAAATGCTTCTCCCAAAATAGGAATCAACACCATCAAGAAAGAAAACTTGGTTACACTCTCTTTTTTTACCCCACAAAGTAAACCCGTAGCAATAGTGGTTCCACTACGACTTAAACCAGGCAATACTGCCAATGCCTGTGCCAAGCCAATAATAATAGCATCTTTATATCCCACTTCATGCCCTAAGCCCGCACGGCGCTTGCTCAACCATTCACTGAAATAGAGCAAACACGCTGTAACACACAAGCATATACCTACCAACAACAAACCACTACCAAAGAAACTCTCTACTTGCTCCTTGAAGAACATACCAACAATAAACACTGGAATCATGGATACAAAAATCATCGCTACATAATTTTTGTCCTCATTCCACTTTGTGGTTGTAAAAGTTCCCTTAAACAACTGCGCAACCTCTTTCCATAGGACGACCAAAGTAGATAGTACCGTTGCGGTATGCACCACAATGGCAAAAGTCAAATTCTCCTCACCAGCCGTTCCCAGCAAAGCTTGTCCAATCTCCAAATGTCCAGAAGAAGAAACGGGTAGAAACTCAGTAAGTCCCTGAATAATACCTAATAAAAGTGCTTCCCACCAACTCATTTCTTACGAGGTTTATATAAAATGGCTACTATCATCAGTATAAATCCAAACAATGAAGTCATTGGACCTACTGTAATACGACGAAACGAAAAAATATCGGGATTATACGCTGTTGCCCCACTGGGTTCACCTGCCATCAAAGCAAAACCAACAACTATAATCACCACACTGATAGCAATCAGCACGCAATTAAGTTTAGGAAGATTAAATTTCATACATCTTATTTATTTTCATTCGAATATATCGATTTGTAGCTACTAACGAAGCTATAAAAGTGATAAGCATACCTGTCAGTAGCACAGTCGCTGTTATGAATGCCACATTTTGCCAAATCAACGGGAACAATACAATTCCTAAACGCGATTGGCAATAATAGTAAGTGGCTGCCAACATGAGCAATGCCAATAAACCAGCCTCTATTCCAACACGGATATTGCGCCCGATAAAGGGCCATTTAATCACCCAAGGAGTAGCTCCAACAAGCCGCATCGTATTGATTAAGAAACGCTTAGAATACACCTGCAACTGAATCGTATTGCTAATCAACACCAAAGCTATTACCAATAACGCTAAAGCGACAGCCAATAGGATTAAAGATATTTCATTTAGGTTGTTGTCTAACACTTTCACCACATCCTTTTGATAAACCACTTTATCCACATAAGGAAGATTTAACAATCGTGTTTCTATCTTCTTTATGCTGTCAGAATGAGCATACAATGCTTGTAATCGAATCTCAAAAGCATCCGTCAACGGATTATACCCTAAAAAAGCAGAAGGGTCTTCACCCAAATTTGCGATATGCTCTTGCAAAGCTTCTTCCTGCGATATAAAACGATAATCTAAACAATACGGAGCAGCAGACAGCATACGCTTGGTGCGTTCTACCTCATCTGCCGTATTATCTTCCTTCATCACAATAGACAACACCACATTTTCTTTAACTTGGCGCATCAACTCATGAGCCGACAACAAAACCAAGCACTCCAATCCCACCAAAAACAACACCAATGCAACAGATATTGTTGTGGTGAAATACATATTGAATATATTACGCCTTTTCATTGTACGAAGGAAAGGGCAGGTTCACACCCGCCCTTTGATTTTCTTTTAATTAATACTCCCAAAGGTCTTGTTCTGCGCTCAACAACTCCCACTCAACACGCTCTTGCTCTCTGGCAATATCATCTGGAGTCTTAGCGTAATCAGGAATCATACGGTCGTACACATTGCTCGTACCCACAATATACGAAGTGTACAACTTCTTAATGAAGAACTCATCAAAGGTTACACGCTTGCTATCATTGTCTGATTGCATCACATACTGCTTGGCCATATAAGGACGGAAAGCATCAAATGGCACCCAGAACAAAATCTGACCATACAAAGCCTCCATGATTGGCATATCTTCATAATAAGTGGTATTATCGGCATGCATTGGCGCTATAGCCAAAATCTTGGAGTACAAACGAGAATAGTGCTTATCGAAGAAAATGATTTCTTGGATAACATATTTCAATTGGTTGCGTACAAATCCTTTGTATGAGTAGTTATTGAAACTCATTACCTGAGTTGTTGAATCATAATTGAGCAACATATACTCAGAAGTAGCAATATTACCATCGCCCAACTCACCTGTACGGTCGGTATTCAACACAGTTGGAATCATCTCACGAGCCATTGGAGGCAAGTTGAAATAAGGTTTAATATCACCCACATCGGAAGATTTCTCATACACCTCCATTCCGTCTTTGATAGCATTCAGCATAACCAAAAACAAAGACTTGTAATGGGGATCTTCTGGTGAAACAGGATTATACAACTGATAATTTTGCTTAAAGCGCATATCTACAATACGGTACACAATACGCGACCAAACCACATCATCTGCACGGTGAAAAACATTCACCAAGGTATCCGCAGCCTCTGACAATTCTTGGGTTTCCAAACGAACGATACCCATATTGTCAAAAAACGAATTTACTTGATATTGCGCTTGAAGGGTGGTTGTACCAAGCAACGCAAAAATAATAAAACAAATCTTCTTCATAATATTTTTTTAATTTAACTCTATGGATAGACCACGAAGTTGCACCTCTGTTCCATCAGGTCCTTTTGCCTTAATATACATAAGGTTGAGCATATTACCTTGTTTCAATTTCTTGATTGCATCCATCGCTCTCGCATCGAAACGATCGCCCTTCACAGAAATCGAAGCACCCGTTGGCAATTTCACTTGGAAACCTGTAATCTCAAATTTAGCTTGAACCAAACCATCTGCACCATAAGAAGCCACAATCTTATTCTTTGGATTAATCAACTGTGCACGAGGGATACGCGTATCTTCTGTAGGCACTCCATTAATCTCGAAATAAGCATCTGGACGAGGCAAGTTCTTCACACGATACATTTGCGAACCCATCAACGCCAATGAGCCTCCTATATTAGCATGTACCTCAATCTCCAAATTATCTGGTGAATTGGTATTTGGACGAATAATCCACAAGCCATTCTTTGCTTCCACTGATGCTTGTTTGCAAGTCACTTGCAACAAGTGTGCGCTCACACCAGGTACAGAGATTGAAAATGGGTTATCATAACCACGATACATAATATTCAAGTCGGTATTGGAGATAGTGGCGGTAGGTTCTCCCACGGTATATTCGCGTTCAAATGGCAAATATTGCATCTCGCCTTGTTGGTCCATATAACCAATGCGACCTGTGATTTTTTGCACACCTACTGTGTTAGCGATGACCTCGTATATACCATTGCTATTCAACTTCTGACCATTCACATAGTATTCTGGTGTTTGGGTAGAGTCAATGGCAGCCAAGATTACTTGTGCGGTATACTTTGTACCTTTCACCACATAGTTCGCAGAAGGAATCACATACGCGTTAAACTTGTTTACACGCAAGTCACCAGCGTCTGTAGCGCCCAGCAACAATCGTGTAGCCACACCCTCGCAGTGACGAATATCGTTTTGCAACTTAGTCAAAATAGTGATTGAGGCACACATTGGCATCTCGTGGAAAATCATATTCTCCCAAGAAACAGGATCACCTTCTGCATTTGTTCCATCCTCAGTAACGAAAGTACGATTCATCTCCTCATGGAACATCGAGGCGCCTGGCACATCTTCTGTGTACTTAATTAAGAAGTTACGAAAACGGTTAATCTTCTCTTTCAACACCGTTGCATTACCCTCATTAATAGCATATTGAGCAGGGATATTGGTATCATCTTTCTTTCCAATTTCGCTCACTTTAGCATTCATCTTGGCCTTCTTACCATCAGCCAATAACACCATATCATCTTTGAAGGTTTGCACATACTCAAAAAACTCTTCAGATACGCGTTTTACCTCCATAGCCTTATCATACCACTCTTTCGTCTTCTCTGGGTTTTTATCCAAAGCAGCTTTGAAAGTAGCATATGTCTCGGCATTACTATCCTGCATTGTGTCAATCGTAGCATGCAGACTATCATCCACCTGCGTATATCCATTCAAGATAGCTGCACTTACATTGAGCGCCAACATGGCGGTCAATACCAAGTACATCATACCAATCATTTTTTGTCTCGGAGTTTCCGGACAGTTAGTTGCTCCACTCATACTTATTCAATAAGCAATTTACTATTGTTATTGTGAATATATTAAGATAGTGCATTCAGCATATTGCCATATACCTTATTCAAGTCGGCTACTTGTGCAGCTAATTTCTTAGCAGCTGCCTCATATGCCTCTTGGCTCTTCAATGACTCACCTGCTACATCGGTCATCTTCTTAACAGCAGAAGTCAAAGTATCTAATTGTTGTGTAGCACCATTCACCTTATCCATTTGAGCTTTGTAAGCATCCACTTGTGCTTGAATAGCATTCACTTGCAATTCATACACGGCATTCAAGCTATTCAATTGTTTTGCTACACTTGCCACTTTGCTCTCATACTCTTTAGTACCAGAAGCCACTTTCTTCATATCATCAGCCACTTGCGCATATACAGCACCCAATGACTCGCTCTTCTCAGTAATGGTCTTGCCTGCCTCTACAAACTGACCTGCGGCTTGACTTGCAGCATCCAATTTCTCAGATAAGTTTGTGGTAGCAGTAGCTACTTTGCCAAGTTCGCTGAGTTGAGTTGCAGTCTTTGCCAAATCTGCAATACCACCTTTCAACGCTTCCATATCTTTCTCGCTCAAAGCAGGAACATTGGTCTTTTGTGCAGCAGACGCAGAACCACCTTCCGCACCACCACCCATCAAGGTTGGCTTTGGACGCTCTTGCATCTCTTTCAGCAACTCTGGCTCTGTACCATGGCCCAACAATTGTGGAAACACCTCATGCCAATGAAATTCTGGGTGTGGTTTGTCCAAACAACCAATCATAAACAACATTGCCTCGGTAATCATACCAACCATCAACACTGCACCTGCACCAGGGAAGTGCATAATCTTAAACAATGCACCAATAATTACTACAGAAGCACCGATGGAATATACCATACCTACTACACGCTTACCTTGGTAAGATCCATACCAATCCATAAAGCGTGCGCCAAAACCTTTTTTCTCAGAGCTGTTGCCAGCTGTCATTTCTTTTGCCATAATTTTTTATGTTATTCTTTGTTTATATTCTTTGTTTGTCAAATCACACATTATTAATTGCCCACATATGTGCGCACGCAACGGAAACCAATGTAAGAACGGCTCTCATATTGATATTCATAAGTTCTTACACCGCATTGCAAGTAGTAACTAATATCTTTCCAACTTCCACCTTTAATTACTTTACGCTTCAAGGTATTTGGGTCTTCTTTGCGTGCCATGTATGGGAACTCTGGGTTCAAGTCATGTACACTGGAATTCGAAGATGTTGAATAAGCCGAAGCCGTCCATTCTGCCACATTACCAGCCATATCAAACAATCCAAAGTCATTAGGATTAAACTGACCTACAGGCAATGTTGATACACCTGTATCATTGTGATAAGAACCTCTGTATGGTTTGAAGTTTGCCAAGTAGCAACCCTCTGAATCGCGTGCATAACGATCTCCCCAAGGATACATAGCCATACGACGACCGCCACGAGCAGCATATTCCCATTCTGCCTCCGTAGGAAGACGGTAAGCGTTCGCTGTTACATTATTCTGTTGAGAACGGAAGAGTTGTGTACGCCAGTGACAGAAAGCATGCGCTTGCTCCCAAGTCACACCTACTACTGGATACTCCGCATAACCTGGAGCACTAAAATAACTGTGCAACAAAGGATCATTGTATGCATATTCAAAATCACGAGCCCACACCATTGTATCGGGATATACGCAAATGATACCATTGGTATTGATATCGCTTGGCTGACGCAATGGGCGTTCAATGGTTTCATAATGAATTTCATCATTCTCCACCCAGAAAGAATCTACACGAATACTTGCACCTTTTGGATAGCGACCACGAGCAACATCAAATTTGTTCTTGCTCATCACTGCTTGGTCAATATTCATCCATGTGTAGTGATAGCGCAACGCTGTAGTCTTCAAACCGCCACGACCGCCATCATAAAACATTGGCGACAAAATCTCTGCCATTGGCTCATCTGGGATGAAACGATTCTCCCATGGAATACTTTTTCTCCAGTTGATTCGCACAGTCTCATCATCACTTTCATACTTTGATGGCAATGCATATTCACTATCACTACCTTCTTCTTCAAGCAGGAGCGAATAAGCTATTGAGTCACGCACCCAATTCACAAATTGGTGATACTCACTGTTGGTAATCTCGGTATCATCCATCCAAAAAGCGTTTACTGTCACCATCACATTGTTATCAGGTTGACTAAAAATCGCTGACTGAGAATTAGAACCCATCAGAAAAGCTCCCTTACGAATAAGCACCATTCCGAAAGGATTTGCTTCCACAAAACCCGCACCAGAAGTAGCACCTACCAACTCGCCTGCGGGCTTACCGCAAGCTACCATACCTAACAATAATACTACAATTGATAATACTTTTGTTACTTTCATGTTCTTTTGTATTTTTTATTTTTAATTTACAAATATCTTACGCTTTTATATCGATTGGTTCGTTTCGGTTTTAGTACATTAAAACCATACGACAAATATACCTCATGCGAACCATAACTCTCTCGTATCAATCCGTTTGCAGGCAACTCGTATGTATAACCTATTTGCAAACCACTGATAATGTCCATACCCAACAACACATTCACACTACCCGCAATTCTATATCCCAGACCAAAACGATAACGATCACTCACTTGTGCCAACATTGTCAAGTTCACATCCCAACTCAAAAAATCGGTTTGCACCATGGCACTTGGCATTAACAGCCATTTCTTATTAGGCAATCGCCAATTGTATCCACCCGCAGCATAGAAACTCCCCCTCACACTTACTTCTGCCTTATCACTCCACTGCAATTGCGGTTGCGTCAAGTGAGTATAACTAACACCAGCCCACCATGTTGGAGCGGAGTAATATACGCCAAAGCCCATATCGAACCCCATTCCAGAAACCCCATTTTGACCGCTCGACTCGGGCAAAGCATTGTCTGTTGCTGTGTGGTAGGCATTATCGTCCAACACGCCTTCAATATCCTTTAGATTGACACTATCCACAGCAAAATTCAAATTCATAAACCCCAAATCCGCACCAATACTAAGCTGTCCTTTACCCAACTTAAAACGATAAGCATACTGCGCATAAAAACTCTGATTCGAAAACAATCCAAATCGGTCGTTCATAAACTTCACTCCCGCAGCATGTTGTGTCTTTCCTATCACAAAAGGCGAAGCAAACGAAAAGTAAGTCGTCATCGGAGCATCCATAATGCCTGTAAACTGCATACGATGACTACCATACACGCGCATTAAGTCACCCTCTCCTGCCGCCGCTGGATTATAGGTTGCGCGCATAAACATATATTGCCCTATCTGTGGATCAAACTGAGCTCGTACAGCCACAACGCTACATAACACACCACAAAGCAGTACAATATATCTTTTCACAACGCTATCAACTTTGCTTCTTTTACGCACAAATCAATATTCTTCCTCATCAAAGAAGAAGTCATCTTTTGTAGGATAATCAGGCCAAATATCTTCTATTGACTCAAACACTTCCTCATCATCCTCAATCTCTTGAAGGTTCTCTATTACCTCCAATGGAGCACCTATACGATTCGCATAATCCAACAACTCATCCTTGGTTGCTGGCCATGGAGCATCCTCAATTTTTGTAGCTAATTCTAAAGTCCAATACATACTAAAAGGTAACGCTATTCGCGCTTGTTACTAAATTAAGCGTGCAAAGGTAGAAAAAAAATCTCATATACACAAGAAAAAAATACTATTTTGCTATTTTTTCCAAAAAATAGGCATTATTTTTTCTTCTTTTGCCACCCAACGAGCCAAAACAAAGCAATAATCGCTCAATCTATTGACAAAACAAACCACTTGTTCTGGCAGTTCTTTTTCCTCCGAATCACACCAATCCACAATGTTGCGTTCCAAGCGTCTTGCTATGGTTCTGCAAACATGACAAACAGCCACCATTTCATCTCCGCATGGCAAAATAAACTCGCGCAGTTCAGGCAACTCCGACTGCATTTCATCAATCCACATTTCCAACTGACTAACAGTAACTTCCGTCAGTTCCATATTCGCACCCGCAAGGATGGCACCCACATCAAACAATCGGTTCTGAATCCACCCCAATTGGCTATCCACTACAGCATGCCATGCTGGGGATTTTGCTGCGACTTTAGCACGCAGCCAACCCACATAACTATTCAACTCATCCGCTGTTCCGTATGCCTCCAAACGCTTAGCCGATTTGCGAATACGACCACCCACAGCCAAGGAGGTATATCCCTTATCTCCCGTCTTTGTGTATATTTTCATAATTTACTGATTTACAATCGTATTTTATAATTTCTTTTCCAATAATGCTTGTCAAAAAACACCAATCCCATTTGGTATAAATCCATAGCACTTGTCACTCGTTCGTCTGCACAAATCTCTTCCCATGCTTTTTCCATGTCTTGGTTATAGTGAATATCATCCACCACGATTACGCTTTTCTCATGCACTTTGTCCGCCAACACATTAAAGTAAGTTCGCGCACCTGCGTATGTATGGTTAGCGTCTATGAATGCCACATCTACGCCTCCTCGCAAACGGGCAATTGCCAAACGCAAATTGGCTGCTGTAATCTCCCCCACCACACAATCTATATTACTTATGCCCAATTCTTTCCAATTCGCCTTTGCTATTTCGGCTACCGCAGGACACCCCTCACAGGTCACCACCTTATTTCTGCTATTCATAGCCGCTAAGTATGCCGTTGTCACGCCCAGACTTGTTCCCAGTTCCACAATATTCAAATCGCTCTCGCCCAACCAGTTCACCAGCCGTGCTAACATCTGCGCATATTTCCTCTTTGCCAAGCTTACTCGTGCTATGTCACACACCCTACGCATCTTCACTTGTCCGTTGTCCCCGTTCTCTCTCCCGCTACCGTAATCCACGAACTCCAATTCGCGCTCATCTCCCAACATTTTCGTGCGCACCTCCTCTATTTTATCCCACGCATAATATGCATTCTCATCATGCAGCACCATCCTCACCCACTCGAATAGATAGGGCGAATGAATACCATGCCCACCCGTGTTTCGGGCGGTCAATTGGTGCTTCAGCCACGACTTAGCACGATATATCAATGTCTTCAAATCCATAATCCGCTGCAAAGATACAACTTTTTTTGCATATATCAAAAAAAAATCGTACCTTTGCGCCCAATATGCTGCTCAACTACATTTGGATAGGACTTATTCTGCTCGCAGTCGTCATGGGCTGTGTACAATTTTTTGTCTTTGGGCAAACCGATATTTTCTCCGAAATTCTCAACTCCACCTTCGCATCTGCCAAGAATGGTTTTGAGATTTCCATCGGACTCACAGGTATCCTTGCCCTTTGGATGGGTATTCTCAACATCGGACAACAAGGCGGAGTCGTCAACACCCTCTCGCGTGGCGTCGCACCTTTCTTCCGCCGCATTTTCCCCGAGATACCGAATAACCACCCCGTCTATGGCACGATGTTCATGAATTTCGCCGCCAACATGCTCGGGCTTGATAATGCCGCTACCCCTATGGGTCTCAAAGCTATGGGCGAACTTCAAACGCTCAACGCGGATAAATCCAAAGCCAGCAACGCCATGATCATGTTCGTTGTACTTGGTGCCAGCGGACTGACCATCATCCCTACCACCATTATGGCGTATCGCGCACAACTCGGTGCAGCCAACCCCGCCGATATTTTTCTCCCACTCCTCATAGCCACCTATTTTGCTACGCTCGGCGGACTGCTCGCCTGCTGTGCAGCGCAAAAAATCAAGATATGGGACAAAGTCGTTCTCGGAGTACTCTTCGCCCTTACCGCCCTCGTGGTGCTGTTGCTGGTCCTCGCACAACGCCTGCCCGAAGAAACACTTTCCGCACTCTCCGCACTCATCGCTGCGGTCATTCTGCTGGGTGTCATTTGCTGGTTTATCATACAAGCATCTATCCGCAAAGTCAATGTATATGAGGCATTTATCGACGGAGCCAAAGATGGTTTCAAGACTGCTATTGGCATTATCCCCTACCTCATCGCCATCCTTGTAGCTGTGGGTATGTTCCGCGCCAGTGGAGCTATGGGATTGCTTGAGCAAGGGCTCGCACAGTTGTTTGCTCTTGTCGGTATCAACCCCGACCTCTCCGCAGCCGTACCTACTGCTATCATGAAACCCCTTTCGGGTAGTGGTGCTCGCGGACTGATGATTGAGGCGATGACCACCCACGGAGCGGACTCACTTGTCGGTCGCCTCTGCTGCATACTGCAAGGCACTACCGACACCACTTTCTATGTCTTAGCCGTTTACTTCGGCAGTGTCGGCATCAAGGATACCCGCCATGCGGTTGCTTGTTGCCTCATCGCCGACCTCATCGGCGTCATTGCAGCCTTCACCATCGCCAACATTTTCTTCGGCTAACAACACTTTTTCACCTTTCAGTTTTCACTCCCCCATGATTACCTTCCACGCTGACAACATTCCCATGCCCACGCTTTCTCTTCCTCAAATAGAGCGTTGGATTCGCGCAGTGGCAGCCCAATATGGCTTTGCAGTAGGCGACCTCAACTATATCTTCTGCGACGATGAGAAGATTTTGGCGGTGAACCGCGAGTTCTTGCAGCACGACTATTATACGGACATCATCACCTTTGATTATAGCACGCGTACGCGCGTGAGCGGCGATATTTATATTTCTTTGGACACGGTAGCCAGCAATGCCGAACAGGTGGGTGCGCCATTTCTTCACGAACTGCATCGCATCATTATCCACGGCTTGTTGCATCTCACAGGGCAAGCCGACAAGACGCCCGAAACCAAAGCCCAGATGACTACCAAAGAGGAAGACGCTCTCCGCCGCCTGCATCTCTAACTCCTCTATTTTTCATTGTTTATCCCTATGTACTTTTAGGCATTTCAGCGAGTAATCTTAGGTTATTCTTAGGTTATTCTTAGGTTATTTATAGGTTATTCTGCAACTTTCACTATAAGATACTCAAACAAAAAATTACACTTTTTCACCTAATCTCTTGCATATATAATTTTTTTTCCGTACCTTTGCAAGCAATATCTGTTATACGCAAACCAAAACCCCTATTGCGGTGAGCGATAAAGATATCAGAAATACCGAAAAAAACATATACTTAACATCTAAAACTAAACACGTTATGGCTAAAGTTTATCAAGCTAACGAGATTAAGAACATTGCCCTCATGGGTGGCAGTGGCTCGGGTAAGACTACCCTCATGGAATCCATGCTCTTTGAGTGCGGGGTCATTAAGCGTCGCGGAACCGTTGAA
>JAGBZD010000077.1 GCA_017628395.1 Paludibacteraceae bacterium
ACCCGCAGAGTAGTCGCCCGACATATCCTTGCCTTCAGCATTGACACTACCCTCTGGGTAATACACAGGATCCCATTGTGACATGGCCATAGCGGCAGAGATAACCGAAGCACCCGCTGAAGAAGAGTTGTGCATCGCGTTACGACCAGAAGTGGTAACAAACGAGAGGTGCTCACCAATAGTCAACCACTTGCGCACTTCGTAATCGGTATTGAGGCGGAGAGTGAAACGATTGTAGTTGGAGCCGATAATCGTACCTTCTTGACCAAAATAAGAGGTAGAGAAAGCATAATGACCTTTATCGCTACCACCATCGATACTAAGGGTATAATTATGCATGAAAGCATTGGCATTGAAGACCTCGTCTTGCCAATCGGTTTCCTGATGGGAATAATCAAAATTCATAGGGTAGAAAGGCGATTTGCCTAACTTGTACATGCTTAACCATTCGGAGAATCCGCGCTGGTTATAGAAAGCTATCTCCTCGGCACCATTACGCATAGCACCTATACGGAGCTCTGTATCGACTTGTGCACGGGAATCCATGAGGTCGAGTTTCTTCCAGCGGTTTTGGATACCCCAATACGCATCGAATGAGATGTTGGCTTTGCCTTTTCCACCTGACTTAGTAGTGACAAGGATCACACCATTGGCACCACGAGAACCGTAGATAGCTGTTGCAGATGCATCCTTCAGGATCTCCATGGATTGGATGTCGGCAGGAGCCAAGAATCGAATATCGCCGGTGATGACACCATCTACTACGAACAAAGGGTCGTTGCCACCGATGGCAGAACCAATACCACGGATACGAATGGTAGCCCATTCGCCCGGCTGACCCGAGTTGGTAGTGACTGTCACACCCGCGGCACGACCTTGGAGAGCCTGGTCAAGACCTGCTACAGGAGCTTTGTTGAGGTCTTCAGCACTCACTGATGTGATAGCACCAGTAAGGTCGGAGCGCTTCATGGTACCATAACCTACAGCGACCACTTCGTCAAGCATCACATTGTCGGACTTGAGGGTGATGTTCATTGGAGCAGCAGTGGCCTTGACTTCTTGGGTAACATAACCCATGTAGGAGATTACCAACACATCGCCTACATTGGCGTCAAGCAGGAAATTACCATCAAAGTCGGTGATTGTACCATTAGAAGTGCCTTTCACCATAACATTTGCACCGATAACAGGGTCTGGCTCGCCTTCTGCCATTACCACACCAGAGATAGTGGTCTGCGCCAAAAGAAATATTGGCATGAGCGGGAGCAACAGAAATAGATTTAAGCGTTTCATTGTCGTTGAGATTTGATTAAAAACGGCGCAAAGATACGACATTTCGCACACATGTGCAAGAAAGAGGAATATGTTTTACAACATGTTTTTCAAAAAACAACCCTCTCTACAAATACTACAACAATTATTTATCACATTGATATACAACAAAATACAACTTGTGTTTATTTCACAATCATATTATATTTATTAGGTCGTTTTGTGTGTTTTTGTAGGGATATAGAAGAGGTATTATTCAGACAATTGCAATTCACGAAAATGCTGCTTAAGCGAAACAGAAGCATCCAACTGCATTTTGCCACGCACTCTATAGCGCATCATTTCTACTGCTCGAATAGATATATTGAGGAGTGGCGCAATTTCCTTGCTGGATAATCCTATATGGATATATACACATAGTCTTCTTTCTTGTTTGCTCATCCATGGATAAAGTTTCGATAATCGCGCAATAAACTGATTATTAACAATATCAAAGTTTTCTTCGAATCGTTTCCAATTGACTGCAGTTTCTCCGTTTCTCGCCAATCGGTGCTGTAGTTGCTGGATTTTGGCTTTTGCTTCAGGTATTTTATCCGCATTGATATAATTCACAATATGGTGTATCTCATTGAGGACTTCCGCGTTCCACTCCTTGCGATTGGCTTCTGAAAGGAGCAAATTACTGAGTTCTTGGCTTTTGTTGCGGAGATCGAATTGCGCTTTCTCGTTCTCGAGTTGGAGGATGCGCATTTGTTGTTGGTATATCTCTTGGTTCTTAGCCTCGGCGAGTTGGCGTTTGCTACGCTGAACTCGCTGGTTTATTTTAAGTACGAGAAGCGCTAATAGACAAATAAACACGAGAATATATATGCATTTTGCCCACCATGTGAGGTAGAACGGATAGAGCAGTTGGACGGGCAAGGAGCGAGTGAAGATTTCTCCTGTAGAGGTAGAAAGCACCTCTATATCCAGCGTATATTCTCCGCCCGATGGTAGAGCAATAAAATCGCGGTAAGGTGTAGGTTGCCACGGGGTGAAATTCTCCTCCAAAGGATATAATCGCGAACGGAACAGGAGTGTTTCGGTGAAAGCATTGTTGCAACCAAATCGGATTCGCAAGGAGCGTTCGGAGGCAGGAATGACAGCAGTATGTGCGATGCCATCGTATGATTCGCCATATAAGATAGTGGTTGGCGAATAAAGGGAATGGATTTGTCGAATATATATAGAAGGTGTTTGTTGGGGTTGTTTTTCAGCAGCCTGCATATAATAGAATCCGTTTACGCCCCCGACAAAGGCTCCCGCTTTGCTGGAAGGCGTGAGATTGGTAAATCCACCAATGAATTGTGAGGTGGAATACCATAATATCTGTTCGTTGCGATAAGACTGGCTTTGCGGATCATAAGGGCGCATTGATACACGATTGTCATAGATATACCATACATTATGGTGTGCATCCTCTTCAATATTCAGATAGCGGTGCTTACCTGAAAGGTGGTTTAGCAAGTGTGTATCGGCAGAAACGACTCCGTTGGTATCTACAACCATACAATCGCTTTCGCTGGTAATCAGTACTTGGTTTTTCCAATTGGCAAGCGAATAGATACGCTGTGCTGCATTTTGCTCGATGACGAGTTGTGGTAGGAGCTTGTATTGCTGAAGATCTATCTCCAGTCGTTCAACTCCGCGCGAGGTGAGTATCCATATTGCTCCCGTGGCATCGAGCGTGAAGTATAATGCCGTTTCATCGAATCCATCGAGGTACTGGAGCAGCCATTGCCCCGCAGCGGATTGGTAAAGATAGTAGAAGCCGCTATAAGTACCCACGACAGCAGTAGAAGGCGATAATGGACATATTTTCCAAGCGCCATCACTACAATCAAGGGGTTGCAGGTGGTGGTTTCTCACAATAAATAATCCTCGATTGTGGCAGCAAAAGAGTGTTTCGCCGACTTGGGCAAGTCCCCATACCTGTCCTTGGCTACCCTCGACCATTGTCAAAGAAGATTGATTATTCGGCAGGCAATATAATCCCTGATTGGTGCCGAGATAGAGGCAGTCTTGATACTCGATAGAGGTGTAGCCCGAACCATAGTCCACCTGTGGATCGCGATAAAATAGCACAGGATTGGACGCATCGCTCACCGCGATACCATTATCCAGTCCCATCCAGATATTGCTTTGCGAATCGAAAAGAAGACTAAGAATTGTATTATTTTGCAAACCACCGTCACGATTGATATATTTGCAATTACGCCCCATTTCATCGATAAAAACGACACCCCCTTGCACCGTACCCAAGGCTATTTGCTGGTTGCAGATAGCCATTGTGTAGAGTTGGTTTTCGGCAATATAGTTGTCAGCTTCTGTATGGAAACGCTGGATTGTCTTGCCATCGTAGGTATATAGTCCATGGAAGTCAGTGGCAATGATTATTCCTTTCTCTCCGAAAGGCAAAATGCCACAGACAACCTTATTGTGGAGCATTTCGGCACCTCGGAGCGCGTGGAGCCGCCCTCCACTCTGGATATACAAATCGCGAGCAGTAGCGATATAAAGATTACCTTCCCACAGAAGCGACTCATAAATGATGGCTCCAGGGTCCAGCACTTCGAGTTCGCCCGAACGGTTATAAATAAAAATATAGTGCCTTGTCTGGATATAGAGGTCGTTGTCGTGGATTTGGAGGCGCCAGACTTCTCCAAAATGGCGGTAGCGTTCGGGGATATTAGTGGATAAATTTTCGTAGGTAAGTTCTCCTACCCCGTTGGAGCGGAAGACACCAAATTCGTCGGTTCCACCGGCATAAATTGCTCCATCGTCACCCAACGCCAAAGAACGAACAGCAGTACCATTGTGGATACCATACAACTGCCACTGCGTACCGTCCGTCTCCAACAAACCATAATTGTTTGCCACATAAATCCAGCCATTGGTATGCTCAAGCATGTCCCAGTTCTGGGTGCCAGCAGCATAGTCTTGTGGCGAAAACTGACGAATGATAGGAGTCCATGCGGCCATAGATAGCGCACAACAAGCCAGCGCTATTAGCAACAAGGAGATGCGGAGAATGGCGCGTGAACAGCAAAGACGGAAAGTATAGAAGCGATGTGACATAACATTTTGCATGAAATACATTACTTATCGGATTTTGGCTGCAAAGTTACTACTTTTTTCTGACAGATACAAGTGTTTGAGAGATTTTTTAGGGAACAATATACCTGTGGACACTGAAATTGCAGAAACAATGATGGTTATCAAGTCAAGGACATGTTGAAGAAAGAGGAAAAAACATCGGTATTCATAGGATGATGTTATCTTTCTCTCATAGGATTCCTTGCTTTGGGGTATTCATGGGATATTCGCGGGGTATTCGTGGAGTATTCACGGGGTATTCATATGTATCGGTTATGTGTCGGTTATGTATCGGTTATGTATCGGTTATGTATCGGTTATGTATCGGAACAGACTCGGAGTTGGGAGGGCTTCGACAACTTAGATGAAAGAAATAGAAGCTCCTGCTCGCTGCGCTCACGAAATCTTAATAAATCTTATTACAACACGACTTATAGCATACTGCGTACTCCGTAATAAATTGCAGCCGCTCCTTCGTCGAAATGGGCTTGCAAGATGAAACTCGCGTGCGAGTTTGGCTTGCCGCCATTTCTCCTCTCCCCAAAAATCAACAGATTTTCGGGGACCCCGATAGACCTTGAGCGATGCTCGTGCGCT
>JAGBZD010000078.1 GCA_017628395.1 Paludibacteraceae bacterium
ATTTACGGATATTAGAAATAATCGGTCCAAAGAATGAGGCATATAATTCTGCTGAAGTTAGAGGAGACTACCATCTGTGTAGGAAGTATAGTTCATATGATGGACCGATAGGTGAATATCATAAAGAATATGAACTTGAATACCAGTATTATATGAGTGATGGTAAGAAAATCTCGCCTTGTTATAAGACATATGCTGAAGGAATTAATGAGAACATTCAACTAGTAATTGATGAATTTAGTCACAAACGAGTTTATATTAATATGATAGGTAAAACCCCAACAATTATTCCAGGCGAGTTTGATCATGCATGGAGGTTCTCTGAAGGACTTGCCGCAGTATCAAATAATGGCAAGTTGGGATTTATTGATAAATTCGGAGATTATGTCATTGATACAACTTTTGTATATAGAAATAATCCCCAATATTACGTTGATCATTATAATCGACAACAAGCTCATTTTGTAGACTTTACATTCCACAGTGATTTGTGTCCGATGGTTGACAATAATGGAAAATATGGATTGATTAGTAAAACAGGCGACTGGATTTTGGAGGCGCAATACGATGATATTGAATTTTTGAAACCTTTTAATACATGGCTATTGAAAGAAATCAAAGATGACTGTATAATTTATGGAGCGGCTGATTCACATGGCGACATTATAGTACCTCTTGAATATGATCACTTTATAACTATTAATGATGACAAAGCATGTTGGGGTAGTGATGATATTTATTCCGTTCTTAAAGCAGGTGCTCAAAACATAGAAAACGAGTATCTCATTAAATTTGTTAGAGATGAGTATACGAGTCAAAGCGAATGGTTTATAACATACCCTAACGGGAAAATCGAGAAATATTCCGATAATATTGTCGATTCAACATGGAGTAACAGTTCATGCCACTAAACTACTAATCAGAATCCCTAAAGTATGCAAGATTTGTTTGTTAGTTATTCTCGTAGAGATAAGAGAAAAGTAATGAGGGTTGTAAGTGTCTTGCAATCTAGGGGATACTCTGTTTGGATTGATGAGTCTGGAATAGAGACGGGGGAGCAGTTCAAGAAGGTCATTGTTAATGCTATAGAAGAGTGTAAAGTAGTATTATTCTTTTCTTCTAAGCACTCCAATCAATCATCTTGGACTGCGAAGGAAATCGGAGTAGCTAATTCAATAGGTAAACCCATACTTCCTATTAAACTTGATGAAACAGATTACAACAAGGAGCTGTTGTTTGATCTAGTTAATCTCGATTACTGTGATTTGACTAATTCTACACATAGAAGTGAGCAGATTGACAGTTTGCTGAAGTCATTAAATAGTTTGGTTGGAGTAATCCCCACTGCCATTACAGATAAGAATACTAACCATCATAAGAGCCATAAACATATAGTATTTATTACTTTAATGTTTTTGCTCGCCCTAGTTATAACTATTTTCTACTTTAGAATATCACGTGTTGTAGATGTCGCGATTAATCCTCAGAGGGGAGCAATACTAGATGAATATGGACGAAAGTTGGCATATTCGCAAGAGTTATTCGATATATATATAGATAAAGAGGCTATCTCTAATGCTGAAGATAGGCTCGTAAAGGAGTTATCCGATCAAATCGCAGAAGTATTAAACGATGGAAAGAATGCTTATCAGTACTATTCTCAACTAATAGACAAAAGAGAACGATATCTACAAATAGCAAAAGGTGCTTCAGATTCTTTAACTACTGTTATTTCTCATCTGCCACTATTAGTTGAGAATAAGGAAGGCCTTATCTTACAAGCGAGCGGAGATAGGGTATATCCATATGGAAACTCAATGTCAATCCTTACAGGTAGATGGCCTCATGATTCAGCTAATTTATCGGGTATTGAATACAACTTGAATGACATCCTTTCTGGAACGTCAGGTCAAACTCATATTAAACGAAAATTTAGTTTCGGAATAGATAAGACAATCTTGCCCAAGGACGGGTTAAATGTTAGAACAACGGTTAATTTAGAGTTTCAGCAGTTGGTCGACTCGCTTCTGAGATCACAAATCAGTAGATATGATTATTTAGAAACTGGATTCATTATGATTTTAGAGTCCAGGAGTGGTGCCGTTCGTGCTATGTCCGGCGATTATGCTGACAGCAATTTTGGACACATATTCTCATCAGAATGTGGTAGTACATTTAAGACAGTTTCTCTAGCTGTTTTATTGGAAGAGAATGGTATCAATCTGAGTGATGTGGTTCCAACAAATCATGGCAAAATCCCCAAATACCCACAAATAGCACCAGACCAGTACACTATTGCGTATGAACGTACAAATCAGAAGGATTCAATGAGCATTTTAGAGGGTTTTGTGTCTTCTTCTAATTATATGTTCAAGAAGCTGGTATCAGATCATTATGCAGATAATCCACAGCAATTTGTTGATATTCTCAAAGAATACAAAATAGATGAACAGATTGAATTAGGGATTGAGCCGGAATTTAATAAAGTTAAGTATTACTTACCGACTCACGATGAAAATACATGGCATGAAACCGATTTGCTGAGTTTGGCAATAGGATATAATTTACTTATTCCTCAGATTAATATTTTATCC
>JAGBZD010000079.1 GCA_017628395.1 Paludibacteraceae bacterium
CGCCCTTCACATAGTCAATAGTACCGTCAGCTTGGGTACCAAACTTAACACATTGTTCGTGGATAGACTCCATGATTTGGTGGAGGCGAGTATCCACCTCTTGAGCAGTCCAACTGAGGTGCTCACAGTTTTGTGTCATCTCAAGACCAGAAGTAGCTACGCCACCTGCATTCACCGCCTTACCAGGAGCAAACAATACGCCATTGTGTTGGAAGTAATGAATTGCGCCAGGTTGGCAACCCATATTACTTACCTCGCAGCAGCACCAGCAGCCATTTGCCTTCAATTCCTTAGCATCATCCTCGCTAAGCTCGTTTTGGAACGCACATGGGAGAGCGATATCGCAAGGTACAGACCATGCTTTCTTACCAGCGGTGAAGTGTGCTTGTGCTGGGAACTTGTCCGCCATGTCTTGCACCTTGTTGCGGTTGCTTGAGCGCATAACAAGCATATAATCAATCATCTCAGCGGTGATACCCTCAGGGATAGCGCATACGCCGTCAGGACCAGAGATAGCCACTACCTTAGCGCCAAGTTCGGTAGCCTTCTGTGCAGCGCCCCAAGCCACATTGCCGAAGCCAGAGATAGCTACGGTCTTGCCCTCAATAGACTTGCCTGCCTCGTGGAGGAGGTGCTCGGTGAAGTAGAGTGCACCATAGCCCGTTGCCTCTGGACGGAGGATAGAGCCACCCCATGTCATGCCCTTACCTGTGAGTACGCCAGTGTGGTATTGGCGAGCGAGTTTTTGGTACATACCATTGAGGAAACCAATCTCGCGACCACCTACGCCTACATCGCCTGCAGGTACATCGGTGTCCACGCCGATATTGTGCCAGAGTTCGAGCATGAAGGCTTGGCAGAAACGCATGATCTCTGCATCGGACTTGCCTACTGGATCGAAGTCAGAACCACCCTTTGCGCCACCCATTGGGAGGGTTGTGAGGGCATTCTTGAAAGTTTGCTCAAAGCCCAAGAACTTGAGCATAGATGGGTTAACTGCTTTATGGAAACGCAATCCGCCTTTGTAAGGACCGATAGCAGAGTTGAATTGCACACGATAACCAAGGTTGGTTTGCACTTGGCCTTGGTCGTCCACCCATGTCACGCGGAAGGTGAAGATACGATCTGGCTCCACCATACGCTCCACGATCTTGGCTTTCTCATACTCAGGATGTTGGTTGTACACTTCCTCGATGGATACAAGGACTTCTTCTACGGCTTGCAAATACTCTGCCTCGCCTGGGTGCTTCGCAGCAAGATGCTGCATGATGTCCGTTACTTTCATTGTTGTAATATTTTTAAGGGTTGTTGTTTACTTTTGGCATCTGGAATCCGGAAACCGGGATCCAATACTCAGTGGGCATGATTTAATTTCGGGTGCAAAGGTACTACTTTTTTTGCAAATACACAAAGAATGTGGTGCCTTTTTCAGATGTTTGGAAACATATTTTTCCACCACTTCCTTCTACGATATTCTTCGAAATAGGCATTCCGAGACCCGCTCCTGTGTTCTTGGTTGTAAAGTTGGGCACAAAAACTTTCTCTTGCATTTCCAACGGAATACCTGGTCCGTTGTCGGAGAAGGAAATTTTAATCCATTGTTTGTCAGGATTGAGTCCTTCCAGCTCTATGGTCTTCTTATTGGCATTTTTCAGAATGATAATAATATCGCTATCGGGGCGTCCTTCCATAGCTTGGAAAGCATTGCGCACAATATTCGTAAACACTTGCGTAATCTGCTCGGCATCCGCTATAGCCATCACGCCATTGTCGGGTCCCACATAGCGAATAGGAATATTAGACGGATTATTACGCATCATGGTGATGAAAGATGTGAGTTTTGCTGCCACATCCAATTCAGTAGGATTAACCTCGGGCATCTTAGCAAACGATGAGAACGATTGGGCAATGTGACTTAGATTGTCTATTTGGTCAATCAGCAACTGTGTAGAGCGGTCAAAATACGCATCAAACCGTTCAGAGCCTTTGGTTCGCTGCAATTGCTGCAAAGTTAGTTTCATGGGCGTAAGCGGATTATTGATCTCATGTGCCACTTGCCGTGCCATTGTTCGCCAAGCCATCTCGCGTTCGGAACTTGCCAAGCGTTCGGTGGATTCAGCCAAAGCATCCATCATCTGGTTGTAGTGCATCACAATCTCCCCTACCTCATCGGAATAAGCGTAATCTATATGTTGGTTATTTCCTCCCTTACGATTCTTTTTGAGCTGCGCACTCACCATGCTCAGAGAGGAAGTAATCATATGTGAAATCACCCATACAACAAGAATAGACACCAACAACAAAGATATATACAAGGGCAACAACTTAACCATGAAATTCTCAACATGGGCAGTCATCTCACTTTGAGAAATAAAACGAGGAAGTGCGATATAGCCAATCTTAGTATAATTGCCATTGATAAACTCAGTATATGCAGACAAGTGGCGCACATTGCCCAAATTCTCATATTGCACCATGCTTGTATTGTCACCAAAGAATGGTTCTGGAGCCAAATGCTTGGGAAGCAAGCCATACTCAAACAATTGCGGAGCCGACGAACCAATTAACCTACCATGCAAATCATAGACATGTATATCGGTTTCGTAGGCAAAACTCATATCGCGCAAGTCAATGTTCAGTGCCGCCGTATTCGCGGAGGAGAGATCCATATCCCAGAAATACATATTCTGCAATGCCATCTGCACATAGTGCGCTTTTTTGGTCAAGCGTAATTGCTGCGTTTCGATAAAAATATGGCGTATGTGCTCTGTTGACAGCATGAAAATAGATAAGAGAATTACCAACACCAGTGGTGTGAGTACCATTTGGAATTTACCCCCTAAACGCATTCTGCGAAATCCGCGATACTTGACCAAACTAAGAATAGCCACAAACAGCAGCAAGCCAATGAGTACGCCCGTTATCACATAGTACATTCGCAACTTGAACTTAGCCGAGCTCTGCTCTTGCTGGTCCTCTGCAAGAATAGAATAATAGGAGAAATTCTCAATGGCATGCGATAGTCCTTTGGATGCAACCGCAACTTCAGCACCCACCAACGAGAACAGATAAGCCCCATCGTAGGAATAAACGGGCAAACTATTGTCTGTACTGTGATACGGCGTGAGTTGCCATTGCTCATCCCCATAGAAAGGCGCAATAAAACTATTATGCAGCAGCGTATTGGTAACCAAATAGTTATACTTTATTGGCACAACGACAACCACCTGAAGATTACCCAACTGCTTGCGATAGCAGACTCCTTGTGCATTGTCCCACTGCTCAAAATGCCATTGATTGTAAACCAACTCGCGCGTGCGCTCTGAAGGACTCAGCCAAGCATTCGACCAGAAAACTAATTGGTTTCCCGAATAGATATAAAACAATATGCTTTTATCCTTTTGCGTGTAATGCCAAATGGAATCAAAATTATTTGCCTCTATCGCTCGACACAGGTGCCCAGTTATCTCTTCCGCCCGCTGCTGCTGTAAATGCAGTGTACGCTGCAAAGACTTGCTCTCAATACCAATATGATGACAACCACCTACTAATAGCAAACAGCAAGCGAACAAGAAACATATTACAATTTTTCGTTTCACGCAGCAAAATTACAAAAAATCTGTGATATGAACAACTATTTTTGCACATATTCATTTTTTTTTGTAATTTTGCAGCGTAAATTGTAAATCGTAAATCACAAATGGTAAATATCTTTACATCTTTATTATTGGGTTTCTTGATGATTCTTGACCCATGCACACTCTTTACGAGTATTGCTGCCATTGGGTATATTGATAAGGAAATCAACAACCGCCGCAAGGTGCTGCTCAACGGACTGATGTTCGTGTTGGGTAAGTTGGCTACCTATACGCTCTTGGCGATACCTTTTATTATGGGAGCGCGCACGGAAGGCATCAAACACTTCTTGCATCATTGGGGCGAACCGATGCTGGCGGCGTTTATGATTATTTGCGGCGTGCTGTTGCTCTTCACGGGGCATCATCATCACGAACACGATCACGGCATGAGCAAATGGCTGAAGAGTGTGGATAGTCAGAGTAGCGGTTTTTGGTCGTTTATGTTGGGTATCTTCTTTGCTATTGCATTCTGCCCCCACCGATTGGTGTATTTCTTCACGATGATTGACATCGCTATTACCCTACCCTTCTCATGGAACTGGCTATTGCCTGTGGTTTTTGGCTTGGGAACGGGATTGCCCATCATGATTATTGCATGGCTGATCTCATATAGTGCCGTATCCATCAACACGCTCACAAGCAAACTCCATGCTGTGGAGAAATGGGTGCGCTACATTTCGGCAGCGTTGTTTATAGGCTTTGGAATCTATCTGTGCGTGCATATTGGGTTGCACGGCATAGCATGTAGTTGTCATGAGCAGTCCATTCTTTCGTTTTAAGCAGTTCACGGTGTGGCACGACCGTTGCGCCATGAAAGTAGGTACCGATGGTGTCCTCCTCGGCGCATGGTGTCCATTGCCTTCCAAGAAGCCTCGTCGCGTGCGCGTGTTAGACATAGGTGTGGGGAGTGGATTGATTGCACTGATGTTGGCGCAACGATTACACCAAAGAGAAGACTTGTTCTCCGTTTTGGGAATAGATATAGATTGCGACGCGGTAGAGCAAAGTCACATCAATTTTCAACAATCACCTTGGAAAGATAGTCTGACGAGCCAAGCATGTCGATTACAAGACATGCAAGCAGAACACGCATTTGACTTGATTGTCAGCAACCCACCCTACTTTCAGGATAGTCTGAAGAACCCCAACGCACAGCGTGCCACGGCACGCCATACCGATACGCTGAGTTATGCAGAGTTGATTGCACATTCGGCACGATTATTGCAAGAAGATGGTATATTGGCATTGGTTTTACCCATTGAGGCGAAGCAAGAGATTTTGACCTTGGCAGCAGACCACGGATTACACCCCACACACATCACCTATGTGCATAGCAAACCCAGCAAACCCGCCAAACGCATCCTTATCGCCCTCTCGCCCATATCCGATAGCCGATGCCCGATGACCGAAACCATGTATATCGAATCGGAGAATACGCCCCGAAGCGATGAATACAAAGAACTGACCAAAGATTTTTATTTATAATCCATAACTAAACAAGAAACAATGAAACTCGGAGACAAGATGCCAGCATTTAGCGTGGCAGATCAAAATGGAAATATCGTTACCAACGAGCAGTTGGTGGGTAAGAAAACCGTCATTTATTTTTATCCAAAGGATAGCACTCCTGGTTGCACTGCGGAGGCATGCAGTTTGCGCGACAACTACCAACGCTTCTTGGCAGAGGGCTATCAGGTGTATGGAGTAAGCAAGGATAGCCAGAAGTCGCATCAGAACTTTATTGCCAAATACGACTTGCCTTTCCCTTTGCTCTCTGATCCATCTACAGAGATGATGCAATCTTTCGGAGCGTGGGGAGAGAAGAAGATGTGTGGCAAGACTTGTGTCGGCACTTTGCGCAAGACTTTTGTCTTTGATGAGCAGGGTATCTTGATTCAGCTCATTGAGAAGGTGGACACTAAGAACCACGCTGCGCAGTTGTTGGGATAACCATTACCGAAGGGATACCAAACATTTACCGAAGTAGGATAGTCTAATATTATCCTATCAATAAAAAAAGCCTGATACATTATACATCAGGCTTTTTTATTATATTTTCTGCAACAGTTCGCTGGCGGGCATCTCCATGCGGTTGAAGGCGAACCATTTCTTGCCGAGGTCTTTGATACTGGCACCGAGGTGATAGACTGTCTTGTCGATGCAGAGGAAGCGGTCGTGAGAGCGGTCGAACTCTACGACACTAATTTGATTGCATACCCCTTGAGCATGTAGTCTTTTAAAACTTGATTTGCCCAACGGCGGAATTCAATACCACGACTACTTTTAACACGATAACCAACTGAAAGAATAACATCAAGGCTATAAAATTCTACCTGCCTTATAACTTCGCGATTACCTTCTTTTTGAACTATCGCAAATTTTGCGACAGTTGCATTAGATGTCGAATCATTTCCAGTTGTTGTAGATTTTGCGACAACAGAATATAAATCTTCCTTCAATGCATTATTGATGTGCTTACCTATCGTTTTGACATCACGATCAAAAAGAATAGAAAGTTGTTGTCGATTAAGCCACACCGTTTCATTTTCTAGTTTTACTTCCAAAGACATTTGCTCATTTGGTTGGTACAATACAATCTCGTTTGTCATAATTTGCATTTTTTTGAAATCTGCTGCAAAGGTACTATACCAAACTGCTAAAACTTGTCAGTATGTCAAAGAAAATGCAAAAAAATGCAGTTTTTTCTTAAAAGAGGTTCATTATTGTTAGCTTGCTCCTTTTTTTCTAAAACAATGAAGCATCTAAAATAAAAAAGGAGCAAGCTATAGATGAGGTGAAGAGAGAAAAGGAAATAGGCGTAGTCAAAATATGAAGAAAAGCAGCACCGTGTGAGGGTGCTGCTGGGGAGAGATGGGGAATACAATAGTATTATTGAAATGGGGTTGCTATTTATTATATCTTAACTTGATAAGATAAATCTCCCAATAGCTTTTTGGTGCATCAGGATAGAACTGTGGAATTAACACCTTGATGCGTATGCGATTTTTGCGAATATCTGCATAGGTGGGATAACCCAACAGATTGTTGCCGTGAATGAGTTCAGATAGCAGTTGCTTTTTCTCCTGCTCGGAGTGCGCTGTTAGATAATAGTAATGACGCTTGTAATGTCTTTTGTCTGTCTGTTGCATAGTGTATTATGTATTAATTGTAGTTATACATTGATATTGAATTCCTTGGTTATTTCACATAGGTATTATTGAGATGTTGTGTCATCAATAGGTATATACCTGACAATCGTCGTTCTGGCATCTACCTTGATAAATTCTCGGCGGAGCTTGCCTTCGGCGATGAGGCGCTGTTTTTCTTGATGGTAACGCTCAGCAGCGGCTTTGGCACTCTCGTGCATGGTTATTTGTTCTTCACGCTTGATAACGCGTTTTCTTATCTTTAATTGGCGTATAGGCATAGTGGTAATCTCTGATTTTTGTGGAACTATATATGAGTTAAAACAGATTGATTATGAAGACAATTAGCATCAATTATTTCGTCAATTATTGTCAATTCATAGGGTAATGAACTTCTTTAAATCATTATCTCTTAATATAGACTCGGCTGTGATGTTCGAACAGATCGATAAGCAAACTAATGCCAAACCACATTCCGAAGAAAATGAGTGTCGCCATCAGCCAACTAAAGCCAAACTGTGATTCCACCTGATATTGAATATTGTGGAGGAAAATACCAACTGGTATGCTGACCACAACCGAGATGAGGAAAATCCAAAGCAGTCGGAGCGAGAATTTCGTTTTCTTAGGACCAAAGCACTTATCTTTGATTTCACTCATCCAATTGGGTTTTATTTTAAAGTGGGGCGCATTTATTAGCACTTTAGCTTGCTCTAAGGTCATCTTGGGGCGACGAGCTGCCTCCGCAGCTTCTCGTTGTGGATTATAAAGCTCAAGCGAAGAAGCCACATCTGCCAAATAACGCTGCTTGCTCCAGAGTTTGGACTGTATATCTTTGATAGGCAGATGAGGAAGCATATCAAAGAACTCATCCGCATGGTAGTGCGTAATGATTTTTGGGCAATAGCGCTCACCTACTGTTCTGCCAACGGGTGATGGGAATATCTTCTCGAGGAAAGTATCCTCAAAAAGATCGTACTGATATTTGCTGATACGCTCTTCGAGTTCGAATAGCAACTCTCCGTCTTCGATAAACACGCGTGTCCATTCGTATGTATGTCGGTAGCCACCCAGAAATGGCCAAAACAGCAGGTGCCAGCCCTCTGGGCGATCGTATCTACAGCCGAAATAACCAGGAAATAGATCCGTGCGAAATTCGGTGATGCCTTTGCGCTGCATGGTAAAAATGATATACTCTATTAGGGTATCCTCGCTCCATGTCTGTAGTTCCTTCAGCTCATAATGTGGGCGTTTGCCAAATGTGTGATTGATATTTTTGATAGTTGTTTTTGACATGATTGTTCTATTTTTTTAGTGCATTATTTACTCTTCGATTATCTCTACGCGGATATTGCTAAAGCATTGGCTGATGGCATATTTCATGGCTTCGGTTTTTCGCACTTCGGCTTGGATGTGTAGGGTTTGCTCATCTATATAGGTCATACTTAGTATATTGCCTCTATATTCATAGGCATCCGACCCTACCAGCACTTTCATCAGTCCTTGTACATTCACTTCGCCATTTGGCGTTCCGTAGAATTTAGCCAACGAATGGATTATCTGCTCAATGGCTTTGAGGTCATCTGCGTTGCCCGATAGTTGGTAGGTCACGATGGCTGGTTCTGACTCTGGCATCATGTCCTCTTCTGAGAGGCCATCCATTGGGTTATAACCTAACATATCGTAGTACGATTGTGCACGCGCTTTGTCGATATAGATGCCATATTGCTCGTTGCCCAGCTCATAGAGCATGCCCAGGTGCTCTGCAGCAGAGATATTGTCGTGTGATAGTTCTTGCAATAGCATTTCTACATCTCCGAATCGGTATGCCGTTCCTATTTTGTCGCGGCGGTACATTTCTTGGATGATAGGTTGATCGGCAGGATTGTCCTTGCAAGCATATATACTGCGTAGCATAAATTCTCCAACTTCCATATTGTGTAGATCAGTGGCTGAGTTAGGTGGATTTGCTTTCTCTTGAAATAATTTTACTTGTACCATAATGTGTAAATTTTATTGTTAAACATTTAATTATTGCTTTGTTGCAATTTACACATATAATATAGTTCTAAAATAAAAAATTTCAAAAATGAATGCACATATATTTTTTTTGCAAAGTCGAGTTTGCACTTTTATGAACGACTTTTGTTCTACACTCTACACCCTACACTTTACACCCTACACGCTCACCATTCAACCGAACATGCGTTCTTCGGCTTGGTGTAGTCCGCTCGCCATCTCAATGAGGGCTTTGGCGACCGCGATGTGGTTGGATTTGCCCTTTAGAGTGGCGAGGGGGAGATGTGAGCCGCCCCCCGCCCCATCCCTAAGAGCACCCCATGACGCAGGCGTCATCGGGGACCCCGCTAAGGGAAGGGAGATTGATATTAAGGATAGGGTGCCATGGTTGCTGTGGATGTTTTGGCAGGTGATGGTTTTGCCCGATAGGCGGATGGTGTATTCGCCTGTTCGCACGGTGTCGAACACGGGTTTTGTAGTATCATCGTCAAAATCATCTATATAGTATTCGCGGTATTTAGATAGCAGATACCTACAAAGTTTTTCGATGCTATCTTTCAGCTCCTGCTCGCTCATCAGGTGAAGCACCTGAGCTATCTCTTGTACATATTGTCGCATACCTTAACGTGGGAGTTTGTTAAACCATATCTTGATTATAGCAGACGATACTACCATACCAACACTCTGCTTTCCAGTCTTCGCTGGGCACTTCTTTTTTCAAGGCCTCTTTCAACGCATCGCCAAAGTCATCTACACCATTTATATCAATGTAGAGATACCAACTACCTTCATCGAGTTGAGTGCCAAAAATATTGGCATATGTTTTTGGTGAACGACTAAAGAAACGGACTTGAATATCATAATACTCCTCTGGTTGGCGATTATGGACATAATGAGCAATGAGATCCACTATCTTTTTAGGGGTAATGTATTCCAGTTTGATTCCTGATAATGGGGTATCTTCAAATAGATTGGATGTAATAGGAATCAGTCTTCCATCCATGCAGCGTACTACATCCTCGGGCAAGTTAGGGTCAACATCAAAATAATGGTCAAAATACTCTGCTGGAAAATATTCTTTTGCCAGTTTGAGGTCGCTGATGATACCTTTTTCTTTATCACCAAAATAGTAGGTATTTCCTAAAAATATGGAAGCATCTTCCAGCCCCTGCTTGTGCAGTTCGACCAATGTTGGGATATCCATATCTTCCGAAGCTCTGTCGTATGTATTTAACAGCTCACGATGGCGTAGCTTTTCAATGCTTTGAGGTTCACCACGATGAGCCAATTCTCTCAATAGAGGCATGTCATCAAGCCCAAAGAACATGAGTTGTCTTAACTCTAAAAGTCTCTCTGTAGAGATATCATGGATATGTTTATACACAATATCAAGTAATCGTGCTTCTTCGTCATATTCCTCATCAATTAGTAGGGAGCGTTCAACCTGTTCAACTTGGCCAGTATCTTCATCCACAAAGTCTTCTGTCCAAGTTTGATATCTATTATTTTGTTGGTATTGGAGTAATTGATCAAGTGCTAAATTTCCAGTGGTTTGTGGGTTTGTCTTCATACTATCTATTTTTTTGTTATGGGTTATGGGAATTATATTAGTCGTTGGAGAGGGTGTTTTTCCCTTTTTAAGCTGCTTTGCGGCGCCTGTTGGATTTGTATATGGGCGCCTCGAGCATTATTTGAGCATCTTTGTATTGGATAAAGCA
>JAGBZD010000011.1 GCA_017628395.1 Paludibacteraceae bacterium
CAAGTCTTACAATACCATCGTTTTTTGCCATGACTAAGACCTTTTCTGATCGTTTTTTGACCACCACAAATAGGGCATTTTTTTATCATAAAGCAGCTAAAAATTTATTTTTTGCCGCTAAGATAATCATTTATAATCACTAAAGTCACTTTTATGTACCCAAAATGTTACATAAGCCAATAAAAAGCACATTTTTGTGGTAGGGAGTTCTTAGGTTCATCCTTGGTTCGTCCTTGGTTCTTCCTTGGTCTTTAGCCCGAGAGAATTTGGGTAGGTACAAAGGTAAGGAATATTAATAAAAGTACTTTTTTATCAAAAGCACTCGAATGAGATTCGTCAAGCTCCCCATAACACCTCAAGCGAGCGTTATCGAGGACCCCGCGGAATCAATTGACAAAGAATGTGAGGCGACAAAAATACGATTTAATAATTTCTTAATATTTTCTTCACACCTATATAATAATATAGCAGTACTTTTGCACAGGATTTGAAAGAACGATGTTAGAATATATAACTCCTTCTCGCCCAAAGGGCTCGAGAAATCTTATAAATCTTATTACGCTGGGCACCATCCATAACAAGGTACTCCGTAATAAATTGCAACCGCTAGCACTCGCTTACGCTCGTCCGCTGAATCTTAAGTGAATGTGGATGTATAAAGGAAGTCAATAAGTAGATAACCAAAAAATGATTATAGTACAAAACAAAAGATAACTTATGGGAATTTTACAGATCTTTACGCTCCTGGGAGCGCTCGGAATGTTCCTCTACGGAATGAACCTTATGTCCTCTGGACTGCAAAAAGCCGCAGGCGATAAACTGCGTAGTTTCCTGTCTGCGATGACCTCTAACCCAGCCAAAGGTGTGCTGACTGGTCTTGGCGTGACCACTGTTATCCAATCATCATCCGCCACGACCGTCATGGTGGTGAGCTTCGTGAATGCGGGTCTGCTGACCTTGGCTCAAGCCATCAGCGTGATCATGGGTGCGAATATCGGTACGACCGTTACCGCATGGCTCGTTGCATGGTTGGGATTCAAAGCAGATATCTCTATCTTGGCAGTGCCAATGATGCTCTTCGGTTTCCTCTTCTCAAACTCGAAGAAGAACCAACGCCAGAACATCGGCGAGCTGATTGTCGGTTTCTCGCTTTTGTTCCTCGGATTGTCGTTCATGAAGAACTCTGTACCTGACTTGCGTGAGACGCCACAAGTGCTGGAGTTCGTGACTACTTGGGCAAGCCACGGCTTTGGTTCGGTGCTGCTTTTCTTGGCATTTGGTACGGTATTGACCTTGGTGTTGCAATCGTCTTCTGCGACGATGGCTATCACGCTGATTATGCTCAGCATGGGTTGGATACCTTTCCACATGGCATGTGCGATGGTGTTGGGCGAGAACATTGGTACAACCATCACAGCGAATATCGCGGCATCTGTGGGTAATACCCAAGCGAAACGCGCGGCGATGTCACACACGATCTTTAATGTGTTTGGTGTGATTTGGGCGCTGATCTTGTTCAAACCATTTACCGCTCTCGTGGGTAAGATTATTGAGTTATTTGGTTTGCCAAATCCTGCGGCAGAAGGATTTGCAGTCGTAGATGGCGATATGAGTAGCAGTACAGCGGCTTTGTACGGACTGAGTATGTTGCACACGCTGTTTAACACCATCAATACGCTGATACTCATTTGGTTTATCAAGCTGATTGAGAAGGCTGTAGTATGGATGATCAAACCTAAGACCCAAGACAAGGAGCCATTCCGCTTGAAGTATATCTCTGCGGGCCCATTGGCTACGCCAGAGTTGGCTGCGGAGCAAGCATTTAATGAGATTATTCACTTTGCGAATATCTCCCGCAACGGTTTGGGTTATGCTAAGCAAGCTATCTCTGCTGATACTAAACATTTTGACGAGCTGCGTGAGAAACTGGTGAAATACGAGGAGATTAGCGACCGCATTGAGTACGAGATTGCTGCCTTCCTCAACGGCGTATCTGCTGGCGATATTAGCGAGGCAACGAGCATGAAGATCAAGGCGATGTACAAGATTATCGGCGAGTTGGAGTCCCTGGGCGATTCGGGCGAAGCTATCAGCCGTATGCTCAGCCGTCGCAACGAGCATAAGAAGACCTTTAGCGCGGAAACGATTGATAATATCAACCTGATGTTGGAGAAAGTGGATGGCGCTTACGAGGTGATGATTGCCAACCTGACTGCGGCGCACGAGGGGACATTGAGCACTATTGCGAATGCGTATCAAGCAGAGGAGCAAATCAATGTGCTACGCAATGAGCTGCGTGAGGCAGAGATTGAGGCGCTGGAGGATAACGACAAGAACTACCAAACGAGCGTGTACTATATCGATATCATCAACGAGCTCGAGCATATGGGCGACTATATGATCAATATCTCGCAGAGCTTGGAGAGAGCATTTGTGGGGAAGTAACGAGCGATTGAGAAGCCCCTACGCCTAACGGCGAGAAATCTAAATAAATCTTGGACCCTCCAAACCTCCCTATGAAGGGAGGCTATAGAAGTACTCCGTAATAAATTGCCACCGCTAGCACTCACTTCGTTCGTCCGCTGAATCTTAAGTAAATAAAGCAAACAATGCATAAGCTTTGGGCTTGTGCATTGTTGTTTTGATATGAAAGGGGGCAGATTAGTAGCAGGCTTTGAGGATAGCTAAGATGTCTTCTGCGTTGAGTTGTTTGTAACCGCCACCAGGGATGGTGGAGTGGGCAATGAGTGGTAGCATCTCTTCGGTGGCACCTACTTCGCGCAAAGTAGCAGGAATGCCCAATTCGGCGATAAATGCCTCTAAGCGGTTGATACCCTCCAACGCAATTGCCTCGTCGCCTTGACCGTGGTCTTCTACGCCCCAAACCACTTTGGCATAGCGCACGAAACGATGCAAGCCGTCGCGGTAGATATAGCGGTAGTAGGCAGGTGAGATAATAGCAAGACCAATGCCGTGTGCGCAGTCGGTGTAAGCGCCCAATTGGTGCTCAATCATATGCACTTCCCAGTCTTGGGTTTTGCTCAGACCAAGGATCTTGTTCAATCCCATCGTAGCGCACCACATGATATTGCTTCGTGCCTCGTAATCTTCTTGATTGACAATTGCCTTGCGCGAAGCAGAGATGAGCGACAGCATTAGTCCCTCTAAGAGGTAGTCGCTGGTGCAGTCGTCATCGCCCGAGAAGTATTGCTCCATGAGGTGAGAGAAGATATCAAAGATGCCGCTAATCATCTGATACTTAGGAACGGAGTAGGTATATTCTGGATTGAGAATAGAGAACTTAGGGCTGGCAATCTCCAATGGATAGACGCGACCTATCTTCTCTTTGGTTTCCTCGTTGGTGATGACCGAACCGCCGTTCATTTCGCTACCTGTACCAGCCATGGTAAGGATACTAGCCACAGGCACTACAGGGTTATTCACACGCTCTTGATTCACATAGTAGCGTTGCCATACATCGCCTTCGGCGTACGCACCGCAAGCGATACCCTTGGCGCAGTCGATGACCGAACCACCGCCTACAGCGAGGATAAGGTTGATGTTGTGCTCGCGCACAAGGCGAGCGCCTTCGAGGAGTTGGGTATAGCGAGGATTGGCATTAATGCCTGCCAGTTCCACGACATGCTTGCCTTCGGCTTGCAGGATGTTGATGACTTGGTCGTAGAGACCGATCTTCTTGATGGACGCTTTGCCATAAACGAGCAGGATATTCTCTCCGTAGGCTTTGAGTTCGTTAGCGAGCTTGTTGATGGCATTTTTGCCAAAATGAATCCGCGTAGGATTTTGATAACTGAAGTCGTATAACATATGTTTGGTATTATTTTGGTGCGACAAAGGTACAAAAATATTTGCAGACATGCAAATGTAATAGTTTTTTTTGTATGATTTTTAATCCGATGTAGTAGTAGGCGAAAAAAATGAAAAAAAAGTCCAGTATGTTTGTGTATATGAGATTTTTTGTTTACCTTTGCAGTCTTAAACGATACACTGACCATCATCAAGCATATTATGATAGGCATTTTTAATGACAATTTTCCTCCTGTTTTGGACGGAGTAGGAATAACGGCGCAGAATTACGCCCATTGGTTAAAAGAGATAGGGCACGATGTGTCGGTCGTTACTCCATATGCCCCTAATATGCAAGAGGTGTTAGCAACTGCTTCATATCCGATTCATCGCTATATTTCTGTTCCAATTCCTTTTCGATCGCCTTATCGATATGGTCTGCCATATTTGGATATTTCATTTATGCGCCAATGGAATAAAATGAAGTTCGACTTGGTGCATGCGCATTGTCCATTCACGACAGGTAGATTAGCTCATAAGATAGCTCAAAAGCAACAAATACCACTTGTGGCTACTTTCCATAGTAAATACCGCCAAGACTTTGAACACAATGTGCGTTGTAAACCGATTGTGGATTGGATGGTGAAGCATATTATTCAGTTTTATGAAAAAGCAGACGAAGTTTGGATACCCCTGCCAGCAGTAGAGGAGACATTGCGCGAATATGGCTTCAAGGGGCATGTGGAGGTGGTAGAGAATGGTAATGATTTCTATACAAGCAAGGCGAAAATAGCAATCATGCGTGAGGCAATGCGTAATGAATTGGGTATAGCGCCAAACGAGACCATGCTTCTCTTTGTAGGGCAGCATACATGGGAAAAGAACATTAGTTTTATTCTCGAATCATTAGCATTAATGAAAGATCAACCATTCTACTTCTTTATGGTTGGTACTGGTTACGCAGTACACGCTATTCGTACGCTTATAGCGCAGTTGGGACTATCGCATCGTGTGACACTATTAGGCTGTATACATGACCGCGAACGACTCAAACGCATATATGCAGCAGCAGATATATTCTTATTTCCATCCTTGTACGATACATGTGGATTGGTGGTGCGCGAGGCAGCAGCTATGCATACACCATCGCTCTTGCTGCGCGAATCCACAGCAGCTACCGCGATTACAGATGGTGTCAATGGCTTCTTAACGCATAATAATCCTATGGACTTCTCGCAACAGATTATCTATCTGATGGAACATAAAGAGGAAATGAGGCGCGTAGGAGAAAGAGCTTCGAAAACGATTTCCCGTTCATGGGAAAGTGTTATGGAAGAGGTGGTTTTGCGCTATCGAGATTTGCAAGAATCGTACCGTTTCAAACACGGCAAGTGAAATAAAATAGAACAGAAGAATTAGAAATAAATGAAAACATCGTATTTACTGCTTTTTATGCTTGTACAGCAAGCAATGTCCGTAGTAGGACAACTGCTCCTTAAAATGGGTATGGCAGCGGAAAGTCCCTTCACATGGACTTGGCGCAATGTAGGACACTTGTTTATTAACCTCTACTTGCAATTTGGACTATGGTTGTTAATTGGTGCCAATGTATTTTGGTTGTGGTTGCTCAATAAATATGCATTTTCGTTGCTCTATCCTCTAACAAGTTTGGGATTTGTTTTCAGCGTATTGACAGGTATGATTATTTTGCGTGAGCATGTATCGCCTATACATTGGGTTGGATTAGCATTGATTATGGCGGGCTGCTATTGTATAGCTAAGGTATGAGAGAGCGTATAAAACAGTGGTTAGCCATCGGCAATCGGGCTAACTGGTGCGTGTTTGTCCTGTTTGCCTTGTTTATCTTTGGCAAGACATTACTTTTTGATTATTTTGCTTTTCGTGAGCTGGCATTGCAACCATCTTTCTTGGTGCGTATATCCCAATTGGTTGTTAAGATTGCAGCAGCCTTGCTCTTTGCTTCGTTCACATTCTTATTGCGTGATAAACGCTGGCTAATTCTTCTCTCATTCATTATAGATACATGGTTTATTGCCAACCTCATTTATATGCGCAATAACCATATTTTGTTGGACGCAGAGGCGTTTAACATGTCCAGTAATCTACAAGGTTATTTTTGGTCAGTACTCATTTACATAGAGTGGGGAATCGATTTGCTGTTTTATGGGTTGACAGCCGTTTTTTGTATTGTTTATCGCTATACGACCAAGAGTACACGCAGTTGGCGCGCATGGATAGTGGTGGTGATAGCTTCCGTAGGGCTTAGGTTGGCAGGTGAATCGCTCTATGTGGTTGACCAAAAGACGGAATTTAATATATGGCCTTTCGTGCGTGAGCGCAGAGAACCTGTCTATGGTATGCATTTTCCGACAACGGTGGCTAATACCAGTTTGCTCTATTCGCCAGCCTACATCTTGTCCGACTACTTCCTTATGATTAATGGCATTTTGCCAGAGCGCCCGCTGAATGAGCATGATTTGCAGCAAATGGCTGTACTTGATCATGGGCAGCCTACCGACACCTTAGATTCGCCTCTTATTATCATTATCTTAGAGAGTTTGGAGAATTGGGTACTGACACCTCAAATCATGCCAAACCTCTATCGCTTGACAGAGAATGACCATGTATTCTACGCCAATCGTATTCATACGCAAATAGTAGGCGCCCCATCGGCTGACGGGCAAATGATTATCAATACAGGCTTGCTACCAATCAATGCGGGTGGCACATGCCTCTATTATGGCAAACACACTTATCCCGCTATCATGTCGTTTGCGCCTGACTCTGCTGTGTGTTTGTTGCCCCACGATTTGCGCGTATGGAATCAAACCGAAATGTCGCCTGCATATGGCTATGACACCACTATTTGTTATTGCGATATTGATACAATTCTTTTTCAGAAATTGAACTCCTTGGTGGAAGAAGGAAAGCAGTATATACAATGTATCACACAATCCACGCATGCTCCTTTTGTCAGCGAAGCGTATTCGCACTTGCCATTGTCAAAAGATATGCCGTGGGTGATGTATAATTTCATTCGTGCTTTCAACGCATTGGATGATGGGTTAGGGTATTTTGTGCGCAAATTGGAAACGGACTCTGTACTGCAACAATACACCATTGTTATCACCGCAGATCACAATATCTTGCATTACGAGAAACGCTGCCAAATGCAGCAGTATGCCAATGCGCATAACATGAACTTGCAGCCAATGGACAATAGTTTGCCTTTCATCATTTATTCGCCCAAAATACAAGGCAATCCGCGTTATACGGACGATGCGTATCAAATGGACATCTATCCCACTTGTTTATCGCTGTTGGGCGTAAGCGATTATCGCTGGAAAGGATTTGGCATCAATCTCTTAGATAAAAATGCCAAACGCCTCATCTCAGAGAAAGAGGCGTTTGTGCTATCGGATAAGTTGATAAGAAACAACTATTTTTCGGAGTGATTTTTTACGAATAGAGTAGGGGGTAATCTCTGTTGGACTTAGAATGAGAAGCGGACAGTGAGTTTGACTCCGTTTCTTCCCCATGCTCCCATTTTACGGCGTGCATTCATCATAACTGGTTCGCCATTCTCATCCAAGACCGCATTACCCGCATTGTCTAATTGTGGCACTTTATAGGGCAGTTCGTAGTCGTTGTAGGTAAGACGACGAATATAGTCAATGCGTATGAATTTCAGAATGTTTTCAAGTCCAACGGTCAATTCCATATAAGGCAATTGTCCCATAGGCGAAGAGGTGCGGAAGTCTTCGTTTATATATGGTACACCATCAACATAATTCACATCTCCCTGTGCATTATGCCCGTTGGTGAAAGTAGCATGTGGAAAATCATACAAACCCGTGTTATTCTCGGTGGCATGATATGGATTATTCTTGTTGGTTAGACCACCATAAATGGCAGAGAAACTGATAACCTCGCGCAGTTTGAGTTTGTTGATTCCTGGAATACGGTTTAGAATCAGTCCCTTAAGGTAGTAAGTAGCGTATAATCCAACATAATAGTCCATAAGAAATTCCATAGGCTTCATTAGGTTGAAAGCGCGTTGTGCCAAGAAAATACTGGTACTGCTCTGTGGTATATACAACTTGGTGAAAGGAACCTGCTGCCAGATATATCCACCTTGCAAACGCAAATCGAACATACCAAACGCAGAGAACCAAAAACGCTTGTCTATCAATGCTTCGGTGCGGTTGTAAACATAGCCCTTGCCTCCATAACTACGGTCGTCCAAGTAACCCACATAGTGGGTGAGTTTGAAAGTAGGTGCGTCCTTATCCATAGCAAATGGACTCTCTATACCCATGCGGTCAATGAAGATACGCGTACCTGGAGAATACTTGAACTCCATCATCGCTTCGTAGTTTCGATACTGTTTGACGGATGAGAGAGAGGAAGAGAAACCATTGTCGGTTGGCGTATATAGAATACGATTGTATTGCAATGCACCAGCAGCTTCGTTGTTGCTGAAATCAAAGGCTGCTTTGATGGTGAAATTGTTTTTCCATTCTTTCATGTACTCCAATTTAGCATGGAATACATATTGGTTGAAGCCCAGCGTAGGCGTACCTGTAGGAATGGACATAAGAATATTATCCCTTCGAATCACATCGGTTATTTGTCCCGGTTCTTCTACATCGTATTGCGCACTCAATTGTATATGGTGGCGCAAGCCATCATAGGGTTGGCTCTTGTGCTTGTCGAAGGTGTAAATCAGTGTGGCGTTGTACTTGGGGCGCAAGTCGTTGGTACCAAAAGCAGCGTATCCACGGAAGAAGAATTGCTCGTGCAACTTCGCCGTAGAAGCACCACCAAAACGCAAACGAACCCCCTCTAACTTGTTCCAACTGACAAAGTTATATATAGGACCAATGTCAAACTTAGTGAGGTCTAAGTCTCTGGCAGGTGTTGTGGCAATAAACTCCGTTGTTATGGCATTGACGGCAGCAATGGCACTTGCTAACTTCGGTACGGCAGTTACCTCCTGCACCAATTCATACACAGAACTCTCATACTTGGTGAGTGGCTCGGGGCGTAAGGTGTCCCATGCCGCTGCACCATAGTGAACAGCCATAGAGTCGTTGATCTCAGTTTCTTCTTCTGCATGCATAGTATTGGAGAATAGGTCAGAAGGCAGAGAACTCTCTAAATCCCAATGCGTATATATCTTAGTCTGTCGCGCTACCATACCGCGCTTCTTATTGAAGATATAGAACTTAGCATAGGTGGTTGTTCGGTCGGGAGCCCACAAGCCATTCTCTAACTGTACATAATTATGCTCGATGGAGTAGTTGCTTGCGAAATTAAGGTTGATATTTGGCGGTACATTGATGGCATACTTCTTGATACGGTAAGTAGAATCGTTCACCACATATAGGTGTCCTGTAAATCCGTAACTCTCAGAATTGACAGGAACGAAAGCCAAGTCAATACACTGATAGCCGTCCACCATGATGGTATCCATAATGTAGTACTGATAGAAACTGACAGCTACACTGGAAGATAGTGGGGAAACGAAACGGTTGTACAGCAGGTTCATGCTGTTGTGATTGATGTCTATATCCTTGAATAGTGCTTTGATGTTTTCGTGAAACGAACCGTAACTGATTAAGTCTTCCACACCGAAAATGCGTTCTTTTTGCAGTACTTTCTTCTCTCTGAGCGGTGTGTGTTGATAATACTCGTCGTTGAGGTTTTCACGAATACTGATAGTCACATTGGGGTACACACCCGTAGTATCGATGTACTTATCCAAAAATGCGAAACTCTTCCAAAATGGCTTATTCCAATCTATATTGATGTTATCCAATGCGAATGACATGCGTGAATAGGACTGAGCCGTATAATGGTCAAGCGATTTAACACAATGCTTGTTTTTGTTAGCAATGACATTTTTGATGAGTTCCACCGCAGGATTTCCACGACGACGGTAGTCCTTTTTCTTGTTTTTCGGAGTAACGATAATGTCCTGCAAACCATATACATCGGGCGTAAGTAGTATCTTAACATTGCTCTTGTCTTGTCCCTTGCTCAATGTGATGGTTTCCGTTTTATATCCCACCATCTGAAAATTAACCAATGTATATCCCAGCGTGTTGCTCACTGCAAAATTACCATCTAAATCTGTGGTAGAACCAACACCCGATGGTACCATACCTTTGTTGGTGGTCGGCTTTAGGAAATACACTTGCACGAAGGGCAATGTTTCGCCCGTTTCTGCATCTACAACAACACCGCTGATGGCAGTGTGCGATGTGTTTTGCGCAAAAGCAGACATAGCCATTGCAAGAAAAATATAGAGTATCAGTTGTTTCGTCCTTGTCTTCATTGTTTGTTGATTGGCATAAAAATCCTAATTTACATAAATTACGCTGCAAAGGTACAACATTTTTTTGACATGTGCAACTTTCGACACATTTTTAACTATCTTCGGCTTATCTTCGGCTTATCTTCGGCTGATTGGAGAGGTGGAGAAAGTAAAAAAAATGCCTTGAGAGTTGCATATGTCAAAAAAAAGTTGTACCTTTGCCGCGAAAATGCTATGCCCATATAAAATCGTAATAAAAATCAATAAAAATATGCAAAAAAACATTACCGTACAAAACGAAAATCATTTACCACAACATTTCGCGTTGATAGGTGCTGCTGGATATATCGCACCACGCCACATAAAAGCTATTAGTGATACAGGGAACAACCTGATGGTGGCTTATGATAAGTTCGATTCGGTGGGACGCTTGGACTCCAGTTTCCCTGATTGCTCGTTTTTTACTGAGCATGAGCAGTTTGATCGATTTTGCTCTAAACAAATGCGTACAAACAATCCTCTGTCGTGGGTGAGTATTTGTACGCCAAACTATACGCACGACGCTTTTATTCGATATGGCTTGCGCTTGGGCTGCAATGTGATTTGCGAAAAACCATTGGTGTTAAACCCTTATAACATTGACAACCTCGTAGAACTGGAACAAGAAACAGGTTGCAGTGCTTATACTATTCTTCAATTGCGTTTGCATGATCGTATTGCAGCATTGAAAAAGAAAATCGAAGAAGGACCAAAAGATAAAATCTACGATGTGGATTTGACCTATATCACCAGCCGTGGCAAATGGTATTATAGTTCATGGAAAGGTGATGTGCATAAAGCTGGTGGTATAGCAACCAATATTGGTGTGCATTTCTACGATATGCTGCAATGGATTTTTGGTCCTGTAGAGCAGAATATCGTGCATGTGATGTCGTTTGACCGTGTGGCAGGATTCCTCCAACTCAAACGAGCGCGTGTTCGCTATTTCCTCAGCATAAATGCAGCTTGCTTGCCAGATAATGCGGTACAAGGCGAAAAGAAAACCTATCGTACATTAGCCATTGATGGCGAGGAGTTCGAATTTAGCCAAGGATTTACCGAATTGCACACAGAGAGCTATCGCCAAATATTAGCAGGCAATGGTTTCCGTATTTCGGAAGCAAGACCCAGCATTGAGATTGTTAGCACCATACGCACATCACAGCCTATTGGCTTAGTGGGAGATTATCACCCATTGGCAAAACTGCCTTTAGCTGAACACCCATTTGGTTGGGATGAGAAGAGATGATGGGAATGTAAGATTTAAGAATTTAGAGTTATGAGTTTGAAAAGAATATTGATTGTTCTCTTGCCCTTGCTGATGGCATCTTGCGTGACCAGTAAGCGTGTGAACCTCATGCAAGAGCCTGGCAAAAATGGCATTCCTCAATATGCAGATACACTTTCGTATGAGGATTATGAGTTGCGAATAGGCGATCGCTTGTATATCTATGTATATTCGGTGGATGAGCGCATCGACAAAATGTTCAATCCATCGGGTGGCGGTGTGTCCAGTGCACAGATGCGTCAAGGTGCGGGTGGTGCAGGTGGCTATGACCTATACACTTATTTGGTGCAAGAGGATGGTACTATAGACTTTCCTATGGTAGGACATATTCCAGTGCGAGGCAAGACTACACGCGATGTGAAACGCCTCTTGGAAGATGAGCTGAGTAGTTTTATCAAGGGATATGGCGACTATCAAATGATGTCGGTGGAGGTGAATATCGTGCGTCGTTCATTTAGCGTGATTAGTGATCGAGGAAGCGGTACATTCAATATCCAAAAGGAGAAAGTCACAATCTTCGAAGCCTTGGCTATGGCTGGCGATATTGGCGATTTCGGCGATAGAAGCAAAGTGCGCATAGTTCGCGAAAAAGAGGGAATAACGCAAGTGAAAGAATTTGATGTGCGTTCGGAAGATATTATCAATTCGGAGTTTTATTACATAGAACCCAATGATGTGATTTATATTCAACGCATTAAAGGACAAAGCTTTGGTATCAATTCTGTGACGACCACAATCAGTGTTGTAGCAACTACATTAGCGTTTGGTGGTTTTGTATATGGTTTGGTTGTTAGAACCATTAATGCGGTAAACGCAAATGGGAAGTAGTATATAGATGAAAATTAGCACTGAAAATATATGAAAGAAAGATATAACATATTGAATATAGCATTGATGATGACTTTAGCCGTATTGATGACAGGCTGCTATGGTTATCGTCAAGTGGGTATCTTGCAAGAACGCGAGGATTTACCACAATATGATTCTGTGGCATACGAGCCATATCGCTTGCAAGTGAATGACGAGGTAATCTATCGTGTCATTACCATGGATGAGACGATTGCCAAGACATTGTCTGCCAATACAAGCGTAGGTGGTCAATACGCCAACTCGTATCGCATCTATTCCGATGGAACTGTGGATATTCCTTTCCTCTCACCGATAAAATTGGAGGGGTTAACCGAGTTGGAGGCACAGGACACTTTGCGCAAAGCGATGCGTGAAATTATACCAGATGCCGATGTGAAATTGGCGATGTACAACAAGACTTTCACCGTTTTAGGTGATGCTAACTCTGGTACATATAATATATATAAGGAGCGTCTTACCATTTTCCAAGCATTGGCAATGACGGGTGACTTGATGAATTCAGGTGATAGACGCCATGTGCGCATCATTCGTCCTCATGGGAACGATGAGCCAGAGGTATTGGAGTTTGACATTCGTACCAATACCATTATAGATTCTAAATACTATTATGTGTATCCCAACGACTTGATTTATGTTAGTCGCGACAAAGGTAGTTTCTATAAACAACCAAGTTATAGCGGTTTCCTCGGTTTAATCACCAGTTCCGTATCCTTATTGATAACAGTACTGAACTATATACCCGGAATATGGTAATGTAGTTCCAACTATAATGTAATAAATAAGTATAATCATATGACACAAGAAGAACAATTCCAGCACCAACAAGTGCAATCATCACAACCAGTTGCTCAAACGCCTGCGCCATTTATGGAAGAGGAGAGTTCAGGTATTGACATATTGGAGTGGGTTTTTAAGATTATTAATCACTGGTATCTCTTTGTGATTGCTGCTATCATAGCATTTTCTTTGGCATATCTTAAAAACCGAAAAGTCATGGAAACTTACCTCACTACGGGTACGATGATTATTCAAGAGTCCAGCGGTGGAGGTGGTTATGGCAATTCAGCTTTGATGCAAGGCTTCGGTATGGAGGCTGGTTATCGTAATGTGAATAACCAGTTAATCATTTTGGGTAGTTACGATTTGATTTCTCGTACTGTGGATTCATTGCCTTTTATGAATGTTGAATACATTACCAAAGGGCGATTCAAAACACGCAATATCTACAGAAATACGCCTATCTTGGTAGAATATACGCATTTGGAGCCAATGGCGTACAACTTTATGTATAAGTGTACAGTACAAGACGATGGCTCCTTGTTAATCACAGTGGAGGACAACGATGAGATGAATTTCTCCTATGAGACTCGATACGGTCAGCTACTACAAACCCCATTGTTTGAGGCTACAATCATTCCTACGGATATGATGATGAGAGCGGGACAACATGTGTATTTCCGTTTTCGTAGTCGTGACGGCTTGACCAATGAGTTTTCAAGCCGCTTGCAACTCAACTTCGTTACAGATAGAAGTACCATCTTGGGTATTCAACTTGTGGGTGTGACACCAGAGCGCGACCGTGATTTTATCAATAAACTGTCGGAGATATATCTCTTGCACAGCGTCGAACGAAAGAACATGGTTGCAGACAAGACGATAGAATTTATCAACCAACAATTAGGCGTACTGCAATTGAGTTTGAGCCAAAGCGAAAGCGCAATGACAGATTTCCGTCAAGAGAACAAGTTTGTTGATGTATCTTCTTATGCGGGTGGACTGATGGCTAAAGTCAACCAGTACGACCAACAGAAAATGGCTTTGCGATTGAAGGAAACATACCTTAACTATTTGACCAACTATCTGGAACAGAAGATAGAGCAGGGAACAGTGGTTGCACCAGTGTCTGTAGGCGTTAATGAACCAATGTTGATGACTTTGGTACAACAATTGAACGACTTGCATATTCAGCGTGGCGAACTCAGCGAACGCAATGTCTATTATGCTAAATATACCAATGACATCAATAATGTGAAAACGGCTATTGCAGAATTGGTACAATCCATGCAAGCGTCTTTGGAGATTGAAAAGCAAGACCTTGCTAATCGTTTGCGTGAGGTGGAGCGTGATATTCAAAACTTGCCTGAGAAAGAGTTGCAAATGGTTGCTATTGAGCGTAACTATCGTATTGATGACAACTACTATACTTTCTTCTTGCAAAAACGCGCTGAGGCAGAAATACAAAAAGCACGCAACACGCCAGATAGTGAAATAATGGATCGCGCGCGCACAACACGCTCAATGAATAGCAAGGAGAAACGCAAAAATATGGTGGCATATATGGCTATTGGATTGGTCATTCCTTTGCTCATATTGATTTTGTCGGAATTGCTCAACAACAAAGTGCGTAATCCGAAAGAAGCAGAGAAACTTGGTGATTTCAAACTGATTGGTACATTGCGACGCGTGAAATCGCAAAATCCGTTGCATGCCAAGAAACACCCGCGTTCTGGATATGCGGAGATGATGCGTAGTATTCGTTTGCGCATTGAATTTATTGTTCAGCGTAAGACCAATATTGCCATTACGATTACTTCTACGCAGTCGGGTGATGGTAAGACATTCATTAGTACCAACTTAGCTGCACAATATGCAATGACAGGACACCCAACCATATTGCTTGATATGGATATTCGCAAACCAAATGTACACGACAAGTTGGGTATGGAGGCACAAATGGGTGTGACAAACTATTTGATTGGTGACTGCGAGTTGGAGGATATTATTCTGTCACACGAAGAGTTAGGTTTTGATGTTATTCCTGCGGGTACTATTCCGCCTAACCCAGGTGAACTTGTGCGTAGTGATAAATTGGCTGAATTGATGCAAATCTTGCGTCAGCGTTACGAATATATCATCGTGGACTCTTCGCCAGTAGGTATGGTACCAGATGCGTTGTCGCTGATTGAGAAGACAGATATTACGCTGTTTGTGATTCGTTGTATGGAAACAAGCAAGAAGTTTGCAGAACAAACACTGCAGGCATTGGCGCTCAATCATAAAGATAAGATTAACCTCGTATTGTCTGATGTCGTGGTAGGTAGAACATTGGGCGGCTATGGTTATGGCTACGGCTATGGTTACGGTTATGGCTATGGCGGTTATGGCTACGGACATGGTTATGGCTACGGCTATGGTTACGGCTACGGAAAGCAGAAACGCTATGGCTATGGTGGTAAATATGGTAAATATGCCGACTATTATCGCTATAAGTTTACAAAGAAGAAAGCAGAAGATTCACATTACTATATTGATGATAGTGATGATGTGGATTGATAAATAAAATGTATAATGAAATAAATAGAAAACAGAAAGATGAAAAAAGGTATTAGATTTGTTTGCATATTGTTATGTGCAACAATATGTTTAAATTTAGAGGTGCATGCTGCGTCCTTTGCTTCAGCAGCTAATGCTGTGGCAACCGAGTCAATCATTGGTCCTGTGGATAACTATGGCTTCCTCAATGCTCCTGATGGCTCAACATGGACATATACCGCATCCTTTGAGAAAAAATACAACCTCTATACGAAGGTTACACTTAGTGTGTATGATAGTCAGAAAGAATTGGTCGGAACGATTGTTGATTCACTAAAACTTGATGATCCAAATATGACGGGTATCAATCAAGCTGAAATCAATCCATTAGTAACACAAAAATTCTTTAATTCGGACAATAAGTACGAGGTCATGCTCTTCTTGCATGCGCAGACTAAAAATTATGAAGGACATAACTTCAATCATGTCTTCTCTATTGCAGATGGTGAGACTGTTACCACTCCTATTGCTTCGGTAGATGGACGCCAAGTGTATGCACAAAATGTGGGTGATTATAGCGAAAATTATGTGATGATTTTTGCTCGTGATAGTGCTTCTACCACCAAGAACTACACCCTTTGCTTCGATGTGCGTCGTAAATCTGTATATGGAGGTGGAGTGCAACATACTTTCCGTATCCCATATGCTAATGTAGCAGCACTGAATGATTTGCAGCCAATCTTTATGTTCAAGAAAGGCACAATGCTCTATTATGTAACCCAACAGTATGAGAAGCCATACTTTGATCCTAATACGCCATTGGATCAAGATCCTGTGGTGACACCCAATAACAACTTGGTAATCACCTATATGAATCAAAGTTATAAGGCTGTTCATACAACCAAGATTCCAGTGGTGCAGGATGAGAACCAAAAACTGCTTTATACTTTCCCTATGCTTGGAGGATTGAATGGTATGAAAGATATCGTCTTGGACTTTGATGGTGAGGCACCTGCATACATCATTACGCATGAGAAATATAATTTGGAGTCTGACGGATCAGTCAATTCATACTATCTCTATGATGTGAATGGCAATAAGTTGAAAACGATAGCAGAGAATACGCTTGGTCGTGTAATGATGAGTCCTATCGCTGGTCAAGAGGATCAGTGGTTGTTTATGAAAGAAGAGTACGATGGTGAGTTCTTCTTTGTGGATCTCCCTTCTTGCGAAACTCGTGCAGAGATTTCTGTCTATTTGGAGGACGGACGCACAATTTCTTCGCAAGTTGATCGCTATCCTAAGGGCGATAGCTATGAATATGCAGTGGCTATGCTCCAAGGTAACAACGAACCAGATGGAACTATTAGCCAAGATATCGCATGGCTCAATGCTGATGGTACTTTCAATCGCTATGAGAAGATTAATCTCGGCAAGTATATTGAAGCCGCTCAAGTAAATATTGTTGCAGAGGCTCTCAATCCTTGGGTAATGAACACCGATGATGCGCGTGAGTATATGGTGCTTGTAAAACGCTATAACCCTAAGAATACTTCTGATAAAGAGACTGCATTCCTAATTTGCAACACGAAGGGCGAAATCCTTTTGGATTATGGCAAAGATGCTGAAAAAGGTGATCTAAATATGGTTTATCTCTTCGATAAGGGGGCTACTCCTATGATTTTGTGCGTATATGCGAAGGGTAATGCACTTACTATGCACTATACACCACTTCCTTTGAATGCAACAACGCTCAATGGTAGCGGTACTGCACAGGATCCGTATAAACTCACATGTGCGTATGATTTCTGCCTTATAGATAATAATCCAGCGGCTTACTATGAAGTAGTAAACGATATTGATTTCTTGGGTGAACCATTTGATGGTCCTAAAAAAGCATTCTTGGGTTCTTTGGAGGGTAATGACTATGCATTGGAGAACCTTTGTCTTGTAGGCGGCGGTTTGTTTGGTTCGATGAAGGATAGTGTCAAGGTGCGCAACTTGCAATTCAAAGATCCTGTCATGGTTCTTTCTGCTAAGAATCTCGATCCTGCTGGTATCCTGGCTAATTACATGCAAGGTGGTGTAACCGATGAGGGTGTGAATGTCTTTGCAGAATTGAGTAATGTACATGTGTTTAATCCAACAATCAAGGGTGTTGGTTACGAGCAGATTGTAGGTACCTTGGTGGGTGAAGCTGCACTTAATTTAGATGTCAATACATGTTCTGTGAATGATGCTGTTATTTCAGCTCCATCTGCTCATGTGGGTGGTGTCATTGGTAAATCACAAACCTTTACTAATATCCATGCTTGTCTCTTTACAGGTGAAGCGGAGGGTCGAGTAGTCGGTGGTATCACCAGCGCGATTAGCGGTAGCGAACCTGTATATAACTGTCGTGTAGATGCGGATCTCTATAGCCACAACACCGTGGGTGGTGTCGTAGGTTTTAGTGGTCGTTCTTTGATTAGCAATTGCGTTGTTGAGGGTACTCTTACACTTGATGCCAACGCTATAGAAGGTAAAGTAGGTGGTATCGTAGGCGAAGTAGAAACTGATGCTACTGGTTCTTCTACTGCTACTTTGGTGGAGAACTGCTTGGTTGGTGTTTCTGCGATCACGGTACCAGAGGGAAAAGATGTGATAGCGCACCGTGTAGTAGGTTTTTCCAGTGGTGATAACTACGAGTACGATTGGGACCATGTGGATTGGAGCAAGCCACAAAGCGAGTGGCCACGCCTCTATTTCTCTGCAGAGAAAGGATTCAAGAACAACTATGTGTTCTCTAAATTAGCAGCTGTAGATGCTACTATTGCTCTTACCGACACCACCACAGAAGGTGCTACGATAGCAGAAAGCGAATTGACTACGGAATGGTTGAGTGCGCATGCTTTTGCTTTCGGCAATAATGCTGCTAATCCTTGGATTCTTGATGACATGGGCTTGGCATTGTGGTTTGAGAGTGAATCTGTTGGCAGTGGTGTAGATAATCTGATTAACCAATCTGGTATTTCAATAGAAAATGGAAGTATAGTGGCTAATGGTGCTATTCAAGTATATAACTTGCATGGTATGTTGGTGGCACAGGGCGTTGGTAATGCTTCGGCTTCTCACTTGAGTACTGGTGTATATATCGTTTCTGTTACCAGTGCGGATGGTAATGCAGTGCAAAAACTATTGATTCCATAATTAGGTAACGCTGTTTTTTAATTGCCATTTGTGCCCATTGCACAAATGGCAATTTTTCTCTTTAACCCCAACTATAGGCAATATTATCCTCTACATTCGGCTCATGAATGCATACGAATTAGCATATAACTATGTGTTGCAGACCAACCGCTGTATTTTTCTTACAGGCAAGGCAGGAACGGGGAAGACTACATTCTTGCGCCGTCTTAAACAGGAATGTTCTAAGCAAATGACAGTTGTGGCACCTACGGGTGTAGCCGCTATCAATGCAGAGGGAGTGACTATTCACTCACTTTTTCAGCTTCCACCACAACTATTTCTGCCTACGGATGAAGCGCGGCGTTGGTTATTCAGCGAGATGCAGATGCGTGCAGCAAAGCAACGCGTTTTGCGTAATCTGGAATTGCTTGTTATAGATGAGGTGAGTATGGTGCGTGCTGATTTGTTAGATACGATAGATGCAGTACTTCGCCATTTCAAGCACCGACCTAATCTGCCTTTTGGTGGAGTGCAAGTATTGTTTATAGGCGATTTGTTTCAACTATCGCCTGTTGCACGCGAGGAGGAATGGCGTTTGTTGCAGGATCACTACGAAGGACCGTATTTTTTTCAAGCGCGCGTCTTTCGCGAACTGCGACCTATATATATCGAACTGGACCATGTTTTTCGCCAAACCAATAGCGACTTCGTGGAAATACTTAATCAGGTGCGCAATAATGCTTTGACGCCCGAGTCCCTTGCTGTGCTTAATTCCCGTGTCATATCCGACAAGTTCGACATCTCCGACTTGTTAGATAAAGGAATCATTCTCTCTACTCACAATGCCAAAGTGGATGCCATAAACCAACGCGAAATGAATAGGTTGGATGGTAAGATATATAGTTATCAAGCTACAATCAAGGATACTTTTCCTGAGTCCATGTTCCCTATGGATCAGACGCTTTCGCTGAAAGTTGGTGCTCGTGTAATGTTTGTTAAAAATGATTCTTCGGCTGAAAAATGCTACTACAATGGCAAACTGGGCATTGTTACATCGCTTTCCCAAGAGGCTATTAATGTTACCTGCGAGGATGGCACCGTGGTAGATGTGCATAAAGAGACTTGGGAGAATATTCGCTATACATCCGAAACAGGTTCGGACAAAGTAGAGAGTGAAGTCATCGGCTCATTTACGCATTATCCTTTGCGTTTAGCATGGGCGATTACTATTCATAAGGCACAGGGATTAACTTTTGATAATGTGGTTATTGATGCAGCAGATGCTTTTGCAGCAGGACAAGTATATGTTGCATTGTCTCGTTGTCGTACATTGGAGGGTATTACATTGCTCACGCCTATACCATCTCATGCTCTTACCAATGCGCGCGATGTGTTGTCTTTTACTCAGCAACAACTTACTCTTGATGCTGCACAACAACAATTGCCAATAGCACAAAGCGAGTATTTTAGTATTTTGCTATGTTCGTTGTATGACTTTCGCGAACTGATTAACTATTGCTATGCGCTCAATCGCATGTTGCAGAAGATGACATCGGTTCAGAATAATAACGATGATTATCTTCCTTCTATTGTTTCCATGCTGGAAGAATTGCATGGGGTAGGAGAGCGTTTCCAGCAACAATTACGCTTGTTGATTTATCAATCGGACTTCGCCAAACTTCAAGAGCGATTGCATGCTGCTAATGGTTATTATTCGCCTAAGTTAAAGGAGATTATAGGTAAATTATTGAATTGCTCTGTACGCAGCAACGATAAAGCAGATGCTACGACGATTAAGCAGAGTCTTACGGATATGTATGCACTTCTTATGCGCACTGCGCACATGCAATCTGCCCTTGCTTCTTTGCCCACTGATTGCTCAAATGCATTATCGCCTGAGACCTTCTTTACTGTTCGCCAATCGTTTCGATTGAAGGAACCTAATTTCACTATTTATACTACGCAGCGCAAGGTGCGTGTTTCGTCAGCAGCTTTTCAGTCTATGGTATTGCTCCAACAAGGGCATCGCATAAGTGAGATTGCTAAACTGCGTGGTATCACCCAGAAGACTGTCATTAAGCATTTGCGCTCTTTCCTTGAAGATGGTGTTATCGTCCTTTCCGACTTTCATCCAGCTGACCGCTTTTGGATTAAATTGTAATATAAACAATATAAACTGCTTGCTCAAATAAACTTGGACAGACTATTTCTATATCGGTAGGGATTCGAGGACACCGACCTCGCTTTGCTCGCCCACCTCGAATACCCAAGTCTGCCGACGGCATCCTTGCATTAAAACAATAAGAAACTGCTTGCTCAAGTAAACTTGGACAGACAGTTTCTTATTGTTTTAATGCGGAAAGTGAGGGATTCGAACCCCCGGTACAACGCAATGTGTACACCGCATTTCGAGTGCGGCTCTTTCGACCACTCAGACAACTTTCCTTCAAACGCGGCTGCAAAGGTACTGCTTTTTTTTGAAATATGCAACTTTCGATACATTTTTTTTGAAAGTTGATTGAATAATAGGCATTTATATACTTCTTGACACTTCGTGTTGTCTTCTCCGCATTTACTTAAGATTTAGTCGCACGATCATCGCTCAAGGCGATGTGAGGAGACGGCTGCAATTCATTACGGAGTACCTCGTAAAAGCGCGGCTATAGTGTGGCAAAAAGATTTATTTAGATTTCTGCCCGTGAGGGCAAGGAGATATTAAGTTCCTACTCGTATATAGTTCTCATTTTTTTTGTTGGTATGCCACACTTTATCATTCTATTCGGTTAGCACTCTGATGTTTGCGGTAGTCCCTTCGTTCCCCCTTTTTCTCAACATCTTCCAGCGGTTTTACCCGTTAGCATCCCGTTAGCATTCCGTTAGCATTTCGTTACTATCCTGTACTTTCCTAATAGTTTGCAGGAAGGTTCTTTAACCCAAATCGGTCATTAGAAATGGATGAAATGAATAAAAGTTGATACGGTTGTTTTGATTTTTTTATTATTTTCTTGCATTATTCAAAGAAATGTTGTAATTTTGCAGTCGAAAGTCCAACGCTGGGTTTAGAGGGTGGGAGATGTCCCCTCTCGGAAAGCCAAAAAATATCACCAAATTTCGGTAATAGATTTGACCAAAGACCCCAGTCGTGGCTTTCAGGACATATTAAAAAGGCGTCATAACGCGCTATGTGATTGGCTATTCGAAATCTCGCAAATTTCAATATAGTATCCAACACATTGCAGCATTTTGATGTCCTCGGGATATGTATATCCATATCCGTACACACCATAAATAGGTGTGTGCGTGCGTACATATCAGCGTGGGCTTCGGTGTTGCTTGTTCGGATACAAAGGCAATGCGAGAGCCTCGAATAGCGGAACAGCAACAGTGCAGTCCCGCTTTTTTTGTACAAATGCAACGCGTTTGTATTGAAAGCGGAGCAGCAGTTAAGCTGACAACCGCTTTTTTTGTATGCATATTCAAAAATAAATAAACTATAAATCAAATAATTAACCAACGGAGCAAGCCGAAAATCCGATAAAGAGTAGGCGAAAAAGATAAAAAGTTATGAAAAGAATTAATTTTTTATGGCTACTATTTAGCGTAGTATGCTGTTTTGGATTAATGTCATGTAAAGATGTAAATGAACCTGACAATCCAAATGCAAACAAAGATTTTGTATATACAAAAACTGGTATGTATGTAGGCATTACTGGTTTTAGTAACGCAATTAAATTTTATGGTAGTGATGACGGGCGTTATCAAATATTGAGCAATTCGAAACCTTATGAATCATTTATTAATGGACTATCTATGGGCGATGCTACCGTATTGTATTATGCTGTAGATAATAATCTTTCTTACTTGGAAAAATGCGCTTTCCCAGAAGATGTATCCAGTGTTTCCATTATTACTTTTACGGATGGATTAGACCAAGGTTCTCGTGCGTTAGACAAACAAGATCAAAATAATAGTTATACTGCTAATAGTAAATCCTATGTTGAAGCAATTGCTGAAAAACTACAACGCATAAAAGTAAATAATCTTCCTATCAATGCTTATGCCATTGGTGTTCGTGGTAGTGATATAGAAAGTGATGCTGTTGCAACTTTTGAAAATAACTTGTTAAAACTTTCGAGCAGTAAAGAGAATGCAATGCAGGTTTCCAATATGGATGAAGTAAATGCTAAATTTGAAGCTATTGCCAAATCGCTATATTCCAAGACGGAAACGCATTCTTTGACAATAACAATCCCTATGCCATCGGAAAAGGAAAAAGAGCGTTTTACATTTGATGATGTGACAGATCCTACAAAATCCAAATGTTATTTGGAGGGCGTGTATGCAAATGGTGCATTGAATGGTATTAAATATGTTGGTTGTCAGAGTTCAAGTGGAGAAAAGGTGTTAGAAACTAATGCAGGAGGTGTTAAGATACAATTTCTGTTCGAGAACTTTACCGACTTAAAAGGAAATGCAATATCTACTACCAAGATGCAGCAATGGCATATGGAAGAAAGTGTTGCTACTTGGACACGAAACTCCGAGTTTAAACCGACAGAATCAATTAATGTAGAAGAGAAGCGTACCAGTGCTGTAGTTATGTTGATTTTGGACTGTTCATCTTCTCTTGGAGCATCCGATTTTGCAAAAGTTAAATCGGCAGCTGTAAACTTTGTAAAAACTCTTGCTGGAGAAGTAACTTCAAAAGAACCCGACACTCCAGATAATCCTGACACTCCTGACACTCCAGATAATCCTGACACTCCTGATACTCCAGATAATCCTAACAATCCTGATAATCCGAATCCTAATACAGGTTTAACATATAATGTGACCGTTCCAGCGGGAACGAATGCATGCTATATTGCAGGTGAAATGACTACTTGGACACAACAAGAAATGACAAAAGTGGATGACACTCACTACACTATTACTTTCGCAGATGCTACTACTGATATGCAGTATAAGTATTGTTCAGGTCCGAGTTGGGAGTATGTAGAAATAATAGATAGAAATCGTGTTTATTCTGAAAATGATGTTGTTGAAGCATGGAGAGCGATTTACAATCCTAATGAAATACCTACTGATATAACATATAATGTAACTGTACCAAATGGAACTTATACATGCTATATTGTCGGTGAGATGACCAATTGGGACTTTCGAGAAATGGTTAAAGTGGATGAACTTCACTATACTTTAACAATCGAAAATGCCACAACAAATATGAAATATAGATACTTGTCAGGTCCAAATTGGGATTATGTCGAAACTGGATATGATCGCGTTTATTCTGCAAGTGATATTGTTGAGGCATGGACGGCTTTGTATAATCCTAATGATTTACCTAATCAAGGAGAGGCTAAGGATATTATTATAAAGGCAAAAGTTCCTGCGGAGTGGACAGATGAGATTACAGCATGGGTATGGCCTACTGGTGGAGAGGGGCATATAGTTGTTCCTACTAAAGAAGGTGATTGGTATGTATATTCACAATACAGCGTTGAATTGAACATCATTTTTAGGAATGGCGCAGACTGGAATGGTGATAAAAACCAGACTGTGGATATCACTTTGACCGAAAGTGCATGTATAGAAATTACAGCTGGTTTGGATAAGGCAACCTATACACAAGTTGATTGTGAGGGAGATAGTGGTAATATTGGTAATGAAAATGGACACAGCTGGGTAGATTTGGGGCTAAGTGTTAAATGGGCAACTTGCAATGTAGGTGCTAATAACCCAGAGGAGTATGGCGGTTATTTCGCATGGGGCGAAACAACAACCAAAACATATTATTATTGGGATACCTATAAGCATTCTATCTCCAATTGGTTAGATATAACAAAGTACTGCACAAATAGCAGCTATGGTACCGTAGATAATAAAACCACTCTTGAATTATCAGACGATGCTGCTCGTGCTAATTGGGGTGGTCGTTGGCGCATGCCAACCAGTGCTGAGATAACAGAATTGCACGAACAATGTACTTGGTCATGGACCACTCAAAATGGAGTAAGTGGTTACAAGGTGACAAGTAGAATAAATGGACAGTACATTTTTCTTCCTGCAACGGGATGTAGCACCTTCGAATCAATTGTAGAAGTAGGAAGACAGGGACACTATTGGGCAAGCTCTCTTGATGAAGAATATACCCCTAAAGCGCATTGCATATTTTTCAATGATAGTTATGTAAATGTTACTACAGACAATCGCGATGCAGGACGAGCCGTGCGTCCTGTATGCCTTTAGTAGACCTTGCTATGCGGATTAATAGCCCAAAAAAGAGGAGGGTGTGTCAATATGCTGACACACTCTCTTTAGTTTATATTGATATGATATTAATCAAATCCTCGATTCCGTTTGCAAATATCTTTATTGTTTGTTTTGTTGCCATTATAAATAGTTCTATATCTTTTATTCCGCTGTGATAATCAAAGAAAGTGTAAAATATGTATGTTAGAAAATTTAGAATCTTTAGAATTCTAAGTTTCACTACTGGTTTCTTCGTTTTGGAAAAAGAAATGATGTAAAGAATGAGTTATAAATCTGCCATTGATTGGCTTACGATGTGCTACAATGAACCCGTCATAAACCCGTCATGAACCCGTAATTAGTGGGATATTTGACCTATATTTTATCTCCACTGATCTTGCTGAGTAAATGCAGTGCTCCACCAATGGTCTTCACTTGTTGCACCACCATATAGCGTTTGCCTGTGGGCTTTCCTTCGCGATTCTTATCTTCTACCAGGCGGCAACGCTCTGCACGCGAACATGCATATTGTACTAACTTTCCAAAAATCTCAGATTGGAAATACTTAGGATTATGATTCACGAAATACATGGACATGCGTTCCTGTTTCAAAATCACTTTCTCTATACCCATTTTGCAGCACAACCATCTCAACCGCACCACATTCAGCAACTGCTCTGCCTCCTCTGGCAACGGACCAAAACGGTCAATCAATCGCTTCTGATATTCGAGAAGAGCATCTTCGCCGCTCAGACTATCCAATTCGCGATACAGAGTGATGCGTTCGGAGATATTTTCGACATATGTAGGCGGGAACGAGAGGGGTAGGTCGCTTTCCAGCAAACTATCACTGCACCAGGTCTTGCGAGGTGTAGAATTGTTTAGAGTCGTGTAGAGTGGTGTAGCATTGTCCGAAAGGGATGATTCCATCATTTCCTCACGGATTTCTTCTACGGCTTCGTTGAGTATGCGCTGATAGGTGTCATAGCCCAAGTCTGAAATGAATCCACTTTGTTCTGCACCCAGCATATTTCCCGCACCGCGGATGTCTAAGTCTTGCATTGCCAGTTGGAAACCAGAACCCAACTCCGCAAAAGTGGTCAGTGCGTCTAGTCGGCGGCGTGCATCGCTGGTGAGCAGTTCCTTGTCTGGTGTAACCAAATAGCAATACGCTTTGCGGTTGGAGCGACCTACGCGTCCGCGCAGTTGGTGCAAGTCAGACAAACCATAGTGCTGTGCCGAATGGATGATAATCGTATTCACATTCGGAATATCCACACCCGATTCGATGATGGTGGTGGAGATGAGAATATCGTAGTCGTAGTTGATAAATGCCTCTAATCGCTCTTCCATCTCGCCCGCGGGCATCTGTCCGTGTGCAATCACAGTGCGTGCTTCGGGACACAGGCGCAGGATACGATTCTCTATGCGGGGCAACATCTCAATGCGGTTGCAAACCACATATACTTGTCCGTTGCGCTGCATCTCCAACTGAATAGCCTCTTTGATGATGTCTTCATCATCGAGCGTAATGCACTCTGTCATAACGGGATAGCGATTGGGCGGTGGGGTGTTGATGATGCTCAAGTCGCGTGCACCAAGCAATGAGAACTGCAAGGTACGCGGTATAGGTGTGGCGGTCAGTGTCAGTACATCTACATTGGTGCGCAGCGATTTGAGTTTCTCTTTGACAGCCACGCCAAACTTCTGCTCTTCGTCAATAATGAGCAGTCCGAGGTCTTTCCACAATACCTGTTTGCCCACCAGCTTGTGTGTACCCACCAGTATGTCTATTTTTCCGTCTTTGAGGTCGGCAAGCAGTTCTTTCACTTGCTTTGGCGATTTGCTTCGGCTGAGGTATTCAATCCGCACAGGGAAATCGCGGAAGCGTTCGCGGAAGGTGTTGTAGTGCTGCATGGCGAGTACGGTGGTAGGCACCAGTACTGCCACTTGCTTGCCGTCGGTAGCCGCTTTGAAGGCTGCGCGCATCGCCACTTCAGTCTTACCAAAACCCACATCGCCGCAGACCAATCGATCCATAGGCATGGGGCTTTCCATATCGTGCTTGATGTCCAAGGTGGCTTTCGCTTGGTCGGGGGTGTCTTCGTAGAAGAAGGACGCTTCCAACTCGTGCTGCATATAGCCGTCTGGCGAGTAGGCAAAGCCCTGTTGCTGCTTGCGGGTGGCGTATAGACGGATGAGGTCGCGGGCGATGTCTTTCACCTTGTCCTTGGTGCGCTCTTTCATGCGCTCCCATGCGCCTGAACCCAAACGCGAGATGGTAGGTTCGCTGCCTTCGCGCCCCTTGTATTTGGAGATGCGGTGTAGGTTGTGAATGCTAACAAAGATGGTATCGCCACCGCGATAGGTAAGTTTGATACTCTCTTGTGGGCGACCATAGAAATTGGTGGTTACCAGTCCCGCAAACTGACCAATACCGTGGTCCACATGTACTACATAATCACCCACTTGAAGTTGGTTGATTTCTTTGAGCGTGATGATGGCTTTGCCTCGTCTGGCGTTCTCCGAACGGAGTGTGACGCGGTGGTAGCGTTCGAATATCTGATGATCGGTGTAGCAACATATCTTGGCTGCGTTGTCCACAAAGCCTGCGTGCAAGGTCTGGTTGATAGGTATGAATGTGATGCCCGATTCTTTATCCTCGAAGATGGCTCGCAGACGGTCGGTTTGCTTCACTTGTTCGGCGAGGATATATACCTTATAGCCATCGCGTATGCGCGCGATGAGGTCATCCGTGAGAATATCGAAGTTCTTATTGAAGGTGGGTTGAGGCTGCGTGTCAAAATCCAGCGTGTCGTAGGTGGGGAAACTGCTTTTTTGCCCCAACTCGATGGTGGTGTAGCATGGTGAAGCGTTGGTTAGCGTGGTGGAGAGTGGTGTAGCGTTGTTTAGTTTGTATTGTACGAGGTTAAAGTCGTTGCTTACCCACAGGGTTTTGTCGGACAGATATTCCGTGATGTATGTGGATTCCTCTTGGGTGTTAGCGCCTACAATATCAATGGACGAGAGGCGCGTCTGCGAGAGTTGTGTTTCGATGTCAAACTCGCGAATAGAGTCCACCTCGTCGCCAAAGAAATCCACGCGATAGGGATTGTCGTGCGCAAAGCTGTATATATCCACTATTCCTCCTCGTACGGCGAACTGCCCTGGCTCATAAACAAAATCCACGCGTTGGAAATGCAGTTCGAGCAGCTGTTTGATGAGTAGGGATTGTGCTATCTCTTGTTCGGTGCGCAGGCTAATCGTTTGTTGCTGTAGCGTGTTAGGGTGGGGAACCGATTCGGCTAATGCTTCAGGATAGGTGACAATGATTACCCTATATCCATTACCCATTAGCTCATTAGAGCGTCCCTTACCTGCTACCAGTGCGCTCAGCACTTCGGTGCGTTGCACGAGCATGGCTTCGTCGGTTTTTTGGCGTCGGCGATGGGAAGAAGGAAAGAAATACACACCTTGATCGCCACTTAGCGTGCGGAAATCGGCATACATATATTGTGCGTCATCGGCGTTGTCTAATACAACGAGGATGGGACGACATTGCTTGGCTGCTACCAACTGCTGGTGCACCGCATGGAGTAATAAACTTTGGGATGAGGCAAAGAGATTCCTGAGTAAAAAATGTTTTTCGCACTTTTTACTTAATTCTTTTGCCAATACATTCACCTCTGGATGTAGGGCAAATAATTGCTCTAACTCCCCAATTTGCATAAATCGGCTGCAAAGGTACAAAAATAAATTGAAATATTTACCATAAATTGCAAAAATCTTGCTCAATTCAAAATATTTCTGTAATTTTGCACGGAATTCGAAATGATAGGATATATACGAAAGTGTAAAATCATAAAATTGTCACATTGCAAATCAACATGACTGTACTATACGAAGATAATCATATAATAGCTGTCAGCAAGACTTGCCACGAGATTGTACAAGGCGATAAGACAGGCGATACGCCGCTCTCTGAGATGGTGAAAGCGTATATCAAAGAGAAATACCAAAAGCCGGGGGAAGTTTTTCTGGGTGTTACGCATCGTCTTGACCGTCCTACTACGGGTGTGGTACTCTTTGCGCGCACCAGCAAAGCATTGACGCGTCTCAATGCTATGTTTCAGTCGCACGAACAGATACGCAAGACCTATTGGGCGATTGTGGAGAGAACGGAAAACGGAAAGGTGAAAACGGAAAACGGAGAGGTGAAAACGGAAAACGGAGAGGCAATAAAGCTCGAACACTATCTATGGCGCAATGAGAAACAGAATAAGTCCTTTATTGTTAAGCAAGGAACGAAGGATGCCAAGCGTGCTGTTCTCTCCTATAGAGCTATTGCTCAAAGCGACCGCTATACGTTGTTGGAAGTAAATCTTGAGACAGGTCGCCATCATCAGATTCGTTGCCAACTATCAGCCATAGGTTCTCCTATCAAGGGAGACCTCAAATATGGAGCTAAACGCAGTAACCCAGATGGTGGAATAGCATTGCATGCCAGAAAAATCGAATTTATTCACCCTGTCAGCAAACAGCCAATTTCGATTACTGCTCCTGTGCCTGAAGATACGCTGTGGAAACTGTTGGAAGAACAAATATAAATGTTTTACAACATATATAGACCCAAAATCGCACTTTGCATTTGCATAAGTGCGATTTTTTTTGTAACTTTGCACCATAAAAATTTAACCTTAAAAAAATATTAACTATTCATTGTTAATTACTCACTACCATGAAGCACCTTCTTTTAGGCGATGAAGCCATAGCGCAGGGCGCTATTGATGCAGGACTGAGTGGCGTATATGCCTATCCAGGCACGCCATCTACTGAGATTACAGAGTATATACAATTGAGCGAAAAGCGCAGAGCACTTTCCGCTGGTTTAGAGGTGAAAGGCAAGATTTTTTGCCAATGGGCTACCAACGAGAAGACCGCTATGGAGGGGGCTTTGGGTATGTCCTATATGGGCAAGCGCGCGCTCGTTTGCATGAAGCATGTGGGAATGAATGTCTGCGCCGATGCATTTATGAATGCCGCTATCACGGGCGTGAATGGCGGATTAGTGGTGGTCGCCGCCGATGACCCATCCATGCACTCCTCGCAAAACGAACAAGACTCGCGCTTCTATGCTAAGTTCGCCATGATTCCTTGCCTTGAGCCAAGCAACCAGCAGGAGGCATACGACATGATGCATTATGCGTTCGACCTCTCGGAGTCGTTGCGTACACCTATCCTGTTTCGCGTGACTACACGCATGGCGCACTCGCGCGCCGTAGTGGAAACGATAGATACCCCTCGTGAGCAAAATGCGCTGTCCGTGCCTGAGAATACCAATCACTTTATTCTTCTACCTGCATTCGCGCGTAAGAACTACGCCGAACTAGTAGAAGCGCAAGCCGACTTCGTGCAAACCAGCGAGGAGTCGCAATACAACACCTATACCAAAGGTACACAACCAACCAAGGCGATTGTGACCACAGGTATTGCGTATAACTACCTGATGGAGTGTTTAGAGAACGGCGCAGAAAGTGCCTACAGTTTAGCGTTTAGAGAGGCGAGTATTTTGAAGGTAACTCAATACCCATTGCCAAAAGCATTGATTGACCAGATGGTAGCCGATGGCGCAGAGGAGATTCTTGTCATGGAAGAGGGACAACCCGTAGTGGAAGAACTGCTGCGCGGTATGGTACCATCAACCGTATCCGTGAAAGGTCGTCTGACGGGCGACCTCCCTCGCATGGGCGAACTGACCCCCGACTGCGTAGCGCAAGCGTTAGTGGGTGACCAGATGCCGGTTCACGGATGCCAGATTCCTGAAATCGTTGTCGGTCGTCCACCCGCACTCTGTCAAGGTTGTGGTCACCGCGATATGTACGCGGCACTTAACGAAGTGGCAGCAGAGCATGAGGGAGCGAAAATCTTCGGCGATATAGGTTGCTACACACTGGGGGCATTGTCGCCATTCCATGCTATCCACGCGTGTGTAGAGATGGGCGCGAGTATCACGATGGCAAAAGGGGCTGCTGATGCAGGGCAGTTCCCATCGTTTGCAGTGATTGGCGATTCTACTTTCACTCACTCGGGTATGACTGGACTATTGGACTGTGTGAATAGCAAAGCAAATGTAGTGGTGCTTATCTCCGACAACCTCACCACAGGTATGACTGGTGGACAAGACTCGGCGGGTACGGGTCGCTTGGAGGCAATCTGCCTTGGTTTGGGTGTAGAGCCTGAGCATGTGCGCGTGGTAGTGCCATTGCCAAAGCATATGGAGGAGATCAAACAAGTGCTTCGCGAGGAGGTAGCATACAACGGTACTTCTGTTGTCATCGCTCGCCGCGAGTGCATCCAAACACTCAAACGCCACCTCAAGCAAAACAAAAAATGATTAATCTCCCACGGATTACACGGATGTACACGGATACACCTAACATCAGTGCAAATCAGTGTTATCAGTGGGAAATAAAATAACTCCCACGGATTACACGGAGCAACACGGATACACCTAACATCAGTGCAAATCAGTGCAATCAGTGGGAAATAAAAAACACATACGATGAAACGCGATATTATTTTAGCAGGCGTAGGTGGACAAGGTATCCTCTCTATTGCCACTGTCATAGGTGATGCAGCCCTCAACGAGGGACTTTATCTCAAGCAAGCCGAAGTACACGGTATGAGCCAACGAGGCGGCGATGTGCAATCCAACCTCCGTTTGTCTTCTGCCCCCATTTACTCGGATCTTATCCCCAAGGGTGGGGCAGATATTATTATCTCACTCGAACCAATGGAGGCGCTCCGTTATCTGCCTTATTTGAAAGAAGATGGCTGGATTGTCACCAGCAGCAAACCCTTTGTGAATATCCCTAATTATCCTGATATAGAGGAGGTAATCAAGCATGTTGAGGCTATTCCTCATCATGTGCTATTGGATGTGGAGACATTGGCAAAAGAAGCAGGCGCACCACTGCAAGCAGCCAACATGGTGCTGCTTGGAGCTGCTATTCCAATGTTAGGCATTGACCATGACAAGATTGTAGAGGGCGTGAAGCGCATCTTTGCTCGCAAAGGCGAAGCCATTGTCGCTGCCAACCTCGCCGCCATTGAAGCAGGCTACAACCATTCCCACTAATTGTGTGGATTTTGAAGATAAATACCTCCCACAGAGTTCACGGATGTACACGGATACCCGATACATCAGTGCAATCAGTGGGAAATAAACCCCTCCCACGGATTACACGGATCAACACGGATACACCTAACATCAGTGTAAATCAGTGTTATCAGTGGGAAATAAAAAAATACCTCCCACGGATTACACGGATGCCCACGGATTCCAAGATACCTCAGTGTAAATCAGTGTTATCAGTGGGAAATAAAAAAACACCTCCCACAGATCTCACGGATGTACACGGATACGCCGAATCCATTTGTTCTGATTAGTTCCAATCAGTGAAAATCAGTGAGATTAGTGGGAAATACAGAAAAATTATGAGCTTTCCTTTGAACAAACAACTCGTGGACCAAACATGTATTGATTTTGGTCTGCGCAACGCCAAAGAACTCGGTGCATCGTCTATTCGCCAACTCGTGGGCGTAGTCAAGGATATTGAACGCGCGACAGGCGTGGAGTTTATCCATATGGAATTGGGCGAACCCGGACTACCTGCCGAGCAAATCGGTATAGCTGCCGAGCACAAGGCGCTCAAGGCGGGCATGGGCTCCAAATATCCCCTTATCACAGGTATCACCGAAGTCAAGCACTGGGGTAGCGAGTTTGTGCGTGCGTTCATGAACCTAGATATCCCTACCGAGTGCATCGTGCCTACGGTGGGCAGCATGCAAGCGGCATTTGCTATCAATATGCTGGTATCGCAATTGGACGAGAAGCGCGATACGATTCTCTTCCTCGACCCTTGCTTCCCTGTGCAGAAACAGCAATGCAAGGTGATTGGCGTGCGTGTGGACTCGTTTGATGTGGCAGATTTCCGTGGCGAAGCGTTAGCCGAAGAACTCGAACGCCATTTCAAGTCGGGTAGGATAGCAGCCATGCTGTTCTCTAACCCCAATAACCCTTCATGGATGTGCCTCACGGAGCGTGAATTGGAGATTATCGGTCGTTTGGCTTCGTTGTATAATGTGCTGGTAATTGAGGACTTGGCATACTTGAATATGGACTTCCGCGATGCCGAGCGTGGTACGCCTTACGAGCCGCCGTATCAACCTACAGTGGGGCGCTATACCAACAACTGCTTGCATATGATCTCTTGCTCCAAGATGTTCTCCTATGCAGGTCAGCGTGCGGCGATTATTGCTATCAACCCGTATCTGGCACACCGCCGATTTGCCACATTGGCAGAGCGTTATCAGAACGATGGCGAGTTCCTGCGCAACTTTATTTATAATGTCCTTTATAGTTTGTCGTCGGGTGTGACGCATAGTGTGCAGTTTGCTATGGCGGCAATGTTTAAGGCGGCATGCCAAGGTAAGATTGACTTTGTCACCACCACTCGCGAATATGCGCGAAGGGCTAAGTTGGTTAAGGAAATCATGCTTCGCAATGGTTTCCATATCGTTTATGACGAAGATGCGGATGAACAGGAGGTGGGCGATGGATTCTTCTTTACCTTTGGCTACAAGGACTGGACGGGTGAGAAGATGGTGAATAAACTGATTTATTATGGTATATCGGCTATCTCACTCGCCAGCACAGGTGCCAAGCGCGAAGGTATGCGTGGTTGCGTGTCGTGTATCCGTGAGGAGCAATACGAACTCCTCGACCAACGCCTCGCGCTTTTCAATCGCGACTTCCACGATAAATAAATCAAACTACTTGAGCATCACATCAAATTTCAGATTGATCATTCTGCCCGTCAGGTAGTTTGGACTTGCCCATTGCATGCCATTGGCGGCTGTCACCCAATAGTAACTATTCACATTCTTCCATCCAATGAGGTTGAAAATATCCAGTTGTATGCTCCAACTATCCACATGTTTCGACTTCTTCATCCATTTGTCGGTAGCCGCACTAAAAGTACGCGTTGCACCAATATCAATGCGGCGGTAGTCGCTCATATGACCTAAATAGCGCATGTCCTCTCTGCGTGGATAGCCGAACGGAAGACCCTCGCTCCAAATAAACTTGAGGTGAATCTTGTATTGTGGGAAGCGTGGTACATAGTCTTGAAAATACATAGTTAGGTTGTAGCGTTGCTCTTGTGGGGTGGGAATCCAATCGGTGTTGTGTAGCGTGGTTGGGTGTTGTGTGGCGTTGTCCACAAATCGCATACGGCTGCGCATGGTGGAGAAACTAATCCACGAGTCAGCACCTGGCACCAGTTCGCCCATGAGTTTCAAATCCAGTCCGATGGTGTAGCCCTCGCTGTCATTGATACCCGAGTAGCGCACGCGCACATTGTCCACTGTGTAACTCTCCATGCGGTCGATGAGTTTGCCATATGCTTCGGCAGTGAACTTGAATGGGCGTCCCCAAGCACGGAAATAGTAGTCGGTACCCAATACCAGTTGCCACGAGCGTTGTGCGCGCAAACGGTCGTTGAGGTGAATACGATTCACGCCTCCTTCATCTGCTATCACTTGTCTGAGTTCCTTATAGAACGGTGCTTGATAGTATAGTCCAGTAGCCACGCGGAAAGTGAAGTCGCGTTTCCAGCCAGGCATCCACACAACGCTCACGCGTGGCGAAGGCAATACCTCATTGGTATAGCTCCACCAGTTGAGGCGCATGCCCGCCGTCAGCAATACATCGCCTTGTGCGGTTGTCCAACGATAGGTGTCTTGTGCGTATGCCTGAACGCGACCGTTAATCATATGCGATGTACCCTTCAGCGCGTAGTAGAGCGCCATCTCTTGGCTCAGGTTAGGCAGACTATAGCCCATCGAATCACGCCATTCCCATTCGTTGATGCGGTCGTTGATCATTTCCACTTGTCCGCTCACGCCCCATTGTAGGGTGTTCTCGCCTTTTTTCCATTCGCCCTTATGCGCCAGCGTCAGCATGCCAGCTTGCAGGGTGTTGCGTGCGTGTTCGTGGAACTTGCCCGTACCTAACACACTACCATTGGGTACATTGCCATTGATGGTTTCGCCGTTGGGGGTGTTAGACGAACTGCCGTCAGCAGGTTTCTCGCTCAGCACATATTCGCTGCTGATGTCAAAAGTCTCTTGTTCGTGGGTATAGAAACCGCTCAGGTCGAAACCCAAACGGATGTTTTTGCGGAGTTGATGGGTCGCACTCAGTGCCACAAAAGCGGTGCGGAACATGTCTTTCTCTTGTCCCTCGTACCAAATGGTTTTGTTCAGTGCTTGCTGCATCGTACCAAAACTGCTACTTACCGAGTCTGGCACAAACTCGTAGCTGTTTTGCGAGAAGTTACCCAGCAGCGTTATCTCCCATGCCTTTCGCCTTCTCACCTCATCGCCTAAATTCCAAGTCATCTGTGTCTGATAGTCGATGAAGTTGGGTTTGTAGTTGCCCGCTGTTTCGAGTGCGCCCAGCAGATAGCGCGAAGTCTTGTATCGGATGCTATGCATTTGGCTTTGTGTGCCATTGCCCCAACCGATATAAGCACTTGCACCCAGCAAACTCATGTTGAGGCGCGATTCCAATCGGGTAGGGCGCTTGTAGCGGATATCCAGTACGGACGACATCTTGTCGCCATACTTAGCGTCGAAGCCGCCTGCGGAGAAATCCACATTCTCCACCATGTCGGTATTCACGAAACTCAGTCCCTCCTGTTGTCCGCTGCGAATGAGTAGTGGGCGGTGTACCTCTATGCCATTGACATACACCGAGTTCTCATCAAAACTACCACCGCGCACATTGTACTGGCTACTCATCTCATTATTTTGTCTTACGCCCGCAAAAGTGATGAGCAGGTTCTCAATACCGCCACCCGTAGCGTCAGGCATCAGTCGTGCGGCACCAATGTCCACACGGTCCATGGTGTTGGTCTGCCGCTGAATGGCGCGCACGGTGATTTCGCCCAATAGTTCTTCGTTGGTGGGGAGAATGACATTTATGCCAATCACTTCTCGCTCGGTATATACTTGTTGGCGAATTGTTTCGTAGCCAATCATCGAATATACGAGTGTAAGTGTATCTTGTAAATCTACAAACAACTCATAGTAGCCGTTTTGATTAGTCGTTGTGCCAATTGTAGTGTTTTCTTCGATATATACATTGGCTAATTCTATACTGCGATTGTCAGAATCCAGTACATAGCCAAAGACTCGTACTTCTTTTCCATACAAGTTACTGGTCAGCAATAGACATGCCAACACGCCCCATAGGCGTTTTATAATATGTTGTAGGGTATTTTGCATAATCAACTCGCAAAGGTAGTGCTTTTTTTTGAAATATACAAATTTTGCTTAAAAATATATCTATGATGTTGTCATTACGAATAGGTTTGATGAGCCGATTCGCGCGCCAGTGCGCGCATGTATAGTATTTATGGTAAAAGCCATATTGTGGCTTTATTTGCGATTTAAGACATTTTATATTCAAATTCGATATTCCCTAAGAATAAAGAAAAATGCAAAAAAAAACGCAAAAATTTGCATATGTCGAAAAATTGTAGTAATTTTGCAGCGTGGAAAAATGGGGACTAAAACTTTGAAACTTTTAAAACTTTTATATAGATGATTGATAACGACAGAATTATTCCTGTAAAGATTGACGAGGAAATGCGAACCTCGTACATCGACTATTCGATGAGTGTAATCGTGGCGCGTGCGTTGCCTGATGTGCGCGATGGTTTTAAGCCAGTGCACCGCCGTGTGCTCTTCGGAATGAACGAGCTGGGAAACACCAGCGATAAGCCAACCAAGAAATCCGCTCGTATCGTGGGTGAGGTAATGGGTAAGTACCACCCTCACGGTGATAGCAGTATCTATGGCACATTGGTGCGTATGGCACAGCCATGGAATATGCGTGGCGTGTTGGTAGATGGTCAAGGTAACTTTGGCTCTATTGACGGTGATGGCGCAGCTGCTATGCGTTACACCGAGGCACGCCTCTCTAAACTCGCCGAGGAGATGCTCCGCGATATAGAGAAAGATACCGTGGATATGCAACTAAACTTCGACGACTCGCTGCGCGAGCCTGTGGTGTTGCCTTGCCGTTTCCCCAATTTGTTGGTGAATGGTGCCAGCGGTATTGCGGTAGGTATGGCTACGAATATGCCAACCCACAACTTGGGCGAAGTGATTGATGGTTGTGTTGCCTATGTGAAGAATGCTGTAGCACGCGTGGAGAACCCAGAAGTGGAGCCAATCACCGTGGCAGAACTGATGGAGCATATCAAGGCACCAGATTTCCCAACAGGTGGTACAATCTATGGCTACCAAGGCGTGCGTGATGCCTACGAGACTGGTCGCGGTCGTATTATTATTCGTTCCAAAGCGGAGATTGAGACCGAGGATAACGGTCGCGAGCGCATTGTGATTGGCGAGTTGCCATACGGCGTGGTGAAGTCTGACCTCGTGAAGAATATCGCAGACCTTGTGAACGACAAGAAGATTGAGGGTATCTCGGGTATTAGCGACCAATCGAAACGCGATGTGCGCATTATTATTGAGATTAAGCGCGACGCGAATGCGCAAGTAGTATTGAATAAACTCTACAAATATACCGCGTTGCAATCCAGCTTCTCTGTGAATAGTATTGCATTGGTGAAAGGTCGTCCACAACTGCTGAATTTGCACGATATGGTGGCAAACTTTATTGAGCACCGTATGGAAGTGGTGGTTCGCCGCACGAAGTATGAGTTGAAGAAGGCTGAGGAGCGTGCACATATCTTGGAGGGATTGATCATTGCCGTAGATAATATCGACGAGGTGGTGAAGATTATCCGTGCAAGCCGCACTCCTGCCGAAGCACAGTCCAATTTGGAAGCACGCTTCAACCTCGATAACTTGCAATCAAAAGCTATTGTAGATATGCGCTTGTCGCAACTCACTGGCTTGCGTATCGACGAGTTGAAAGAGGAATATGCGAAGTTGCAAGAGCTTATCCAACACCTCAACGCTTTGCTCGCCAGCGAGGTGATGCGCTACGAAGTGATTGAGAACGAACTCGTTGAAATCAAAGAGAAATATGCCGATGAGCGTCGCACACGCATCATCAAGATGGCTACCGAGTTCAACCCAGAGGATATGTATGCCGACGACGATATGGTCATCACCATCTCTCACCTTGGATATATCAAGCGTACCCCATTGGCTGATTTCCGTCAGCAAGGTCGTGGTGGCGTAGGTGCAAAAGCCAGCGCTGCGCGCGATGAGGACTTCATTGAGTATGTTCACCAAGCGAACATGCACTCTACGATGATGTTCTTCACCGAGCAAGGTCGCCTTTATTGGACCAAGGTATATGAATTGCCAGAGGGTAACCGCCAATCAAAGGGTCGTGCGTTGCAAAACATGATCAATATCCAAAAGGGTGACAAGGTTTGCGCGTTTATCCATGTGAAGAACCTCAACGATATGGAGTATGTGCAAAACCACTACCTCATCTTTGCTACCAAGGATGGTTTGATGAAGAAGACTACACTCGAATCCTACAGCCGTCCACGCGCCAACGGTATCATTGCTCTTGGTCTGCGTGAGGGGGATCGCCTGATTCGCGTGACGCTCACCGATGGCAATAGCCAAATGTTGGTAGCTTCCTACAATGGTAAGGTGGTTCGCTTCCCAGAGGATACCGTTCGCCCAATGGGTCGTACAGCTACAGGTGTGCGTGCTATCAAACTGGATGAGGACGGTCAAGATCGCGTGATTGGCATGATTTGTGTGGAGGAGGGTAGCAAGGAGTCTGTTCTCGTGATTTCGGAGAAGGGCTTCGGTAAGCGTACCGACCTCGACGACGAGAATGGTGAGCCAATCTATCGTATCACTAACCGCGGCGGTAAGGGTGTGAAGACTATGAACCTCACCGATAAGACAGGTAATCTGATTGGTCTTGAGGCAGTTACAGACGAGCAAGATCTCATGCTTATCACCAAGTCGGGTACCGCTATCCGTATGGCAATGGATACTATCCGCGTGATGGGTCGTGCTACCCAAGGTGTGAAACTCATCGAACTCCAAAAGCGCAACGATACGCTCATGTTCGGCTGCGTAGTTCCAAAAGAGGAAGTAGAAGAGGCTACTGAAGCACCCGAGGCAACCGCAGAGGAGGCAACTACCGCAGAAGAGTAACCAATAAACTCCCACTGTGCTCACGGATGAATACGGATAATAATCGGTGGAAATCAGTGTAATCAGTGGGAAATAATAAGAATGTATAGAACTTTTAAAACTGTTACAAATATGAAAAAATCAATTTTTCTTGCAGCCCTTGTGCTGATAAGCGCAGGCTGCTTTGCACAAAAAGCGAATGTGAGTAAAGCGCGTGGTTTGGCTGATGCAGAGACTCCAGATTATGCAGGTGCTCGCGCTGCTATCGAAGAGGCATTGCAAAACGATGAAACCAAAGATCAGGCCAATACTTGGTATGTGGCAGGTTTGATTGGATATAAGGAGTTTTCTGCAAATAACTTGAAGCGCCAAATGGGACAAAATATTGATATTGACCAATGGGGTGCTGCTGTATTTGAATCGCTTAAGTATTGGGATAAAGCATTTGAGTTGTCGCAAATACCTACTTATGACAAAAAAGGTAAAGCAAAATACGATACTCGTACTCCAAAGAATATTCTTCCTAAAGTAGTTGAGTATTTCCAATTCCAACCATTGATTGCTGCGGGTTTCAATGCTTATGAGGCAAATAATCCAGCATTGGCATACGAAATGTTTATCGCTCATGTCAATATTCCTGAGCTGCAAGTATTGCAAGAGAATCCTGCAGAGTTAGAGAAATTGCTCCGTGATACCAGTTATTACACATGTTTGTACTACGCAGGTCGTTTTGCATATGAGGCAAAAATGTACGATGAGGCAATAGCCGCACTTGATCGTATGAATAGCGAGCATGCGAACGCAAATGCTTTGCGAAAAGAAGTGATCTTCGCGAACGAGTACATCTATCAAATCTATATCGAGCAACAAGATACAGCCAAAGCAGTGGATTTTATTCAAAACTGTATTCAATTGTTCCCAGAGGAAGCTTGGTTTATGCAAAACCTGATAAATCTCTATATCAATTCTGGTCAAGAAGAGAAAGCTATTGAGTATTTGGATTTGGCTATTGCTCGCGAACCAAATGTAGGTCAATACTACAATTCTAAGGGTTCTATTCTTGCTCGTATTGGTCGTTTTGAGGAATCGTTCAAGGCATTTGAGCAAGCTATTGCTATTGAGCCAAATAATGCGCTTTTCTTGGAGACATTGGGCTTTGCGTATGTAGATCTTGGTAACAAACTCAATGATGATGCTGCGTATTTGGATAACAAGGCATATGCTAAAGCAAAGGTTGAGATTGATGCTGCTTTCCAAAAGGCCTTGCCATACTTCGAAAAGGCATACGAGTTGGAGCCAGACAACAATGATTACAAGCGCTCACTTCGTTCGCTCTATTACCGTCTTGGTATGAACGACAAGTACGAAGCTCTCGCAGACTAATGGGAAGAATACTTGCGATAGACTTTGGTCGCAAACGAACAGGATTAGCCGTTACGGACATGCTCCGTATAACGGCTAATCCGCTTGTTACTATCCCTACACATACGCTTGAAAACTGGCTCAAAGACTACTTCGCAAAGGAACAAGTGGATGAGGTAGTGATAGGTCATCCTTATCAAATGAATGGCGAGGACTCCGAATCCATGCAATACATCCAACCTTTTATCAATCGCTTTCGCAAAGTATTCCCGAATATGCCGCTAAAGGAGTATGACGAGCGTTTCACTTCGGTGATGGCTCACCAAGCTATGATTGCAGGGGGAATGAAGAAGAGCCAACGACAAGACAAATCGGTGGTGGATAAATTGGCTGCGTGTATCATATTGGAAGGTTATTTGGATAGTATTCGTTAGCGGATATACGCACGAATCCTTATCCTTTACGCTATAAATAGTAAATTGTCAAATAGTAAATTACAATGATTTTACCTATATATTTATATGGTCAACCTGTGTTGCGAAAGCCCACAGAAGATATTACCCCTGACTCTTTGGATCTCAAGCAGTTGCTCACGGATATGTGGGAAACACTTGCTGTTGCCGAAGGTTGTGGATTAGCTGCTCCGCAGATTGGCAAGGCAATCCGTCTCTTTATCGTGGATGGTACCGAACTGGCAGAGGATTATCCTGAGTGTCAGGATTTTAAGAAGGTGTTTATCAATCCTGAGATTATTGAAGAGAGCGAGGAAGATGTAACATTCTCGGAGGGTTGTCTCTCGCTTCCTGGTATCTCAGAGAATGTGATTCGTCCAGCCAGCATCACTATTCGCTATATGGATGAGAACTTCACCGAACATACAGAGACCTACGATGGCTTTGCGGCACGCATCATCCAGCATGAGTATGACCACTTGGAAGGACATGTGTTCACGGATCGAATCTCGCCTATTCGCCGTCAGTTCGTGAAGACTAAACTCACCAATATTGCCAAAGGCAAAGTGGCTGCCCGCTATCGTACAAAACGATGAGTATCATCACGATAATATTGCTCGCTATTGGCTTAGCCATGGATTGTTTTGCGGTGTCGGTCTGCAAGGGATTGACTTCGCCTCATGGCTATGTGCCTCGGTATGTCAAGCCTATGCTGATGGCATTGCTGTTTGGCGTATTTCATGCGGGCATGCCTTTGATTGGCTATTTCGCGGGTAGTTTGTTTGCTGCGTTCTTCGAGCGTTTTGCCCCATGGATAGCCCTTGCATTACTTGGATTTATAGGTGGGAAAATGATTTACGACTCGCTCAAAGGCGATGATGATAATGCGCACTTAGCCGATTTTTCTGTTCTTGGTTTACTATCGTTGGCGTTTGCTACTTCAATGGATACATTGGCTACGGGCGTAATTTTTATTCCTCATCCAGAGGTGCTTTGGATTGCAGTGGGAGTGATTGCAGCGACCTGTTTCCTGTTTTCCATGACGGGCTTTGTAATCGGTCATCTGGTTGGTACTCGCCTACGATGGAATGTAACCCTTCTTGGAGGGGTGATTCTTATTCTGATAGGTGTGAAAATTTTCCTCGAAGGAGTTATCTTGCACAATTAGTGTATTGAAATTATTAAAAACAATTATTGTCAATTTAGGGGGCAATTATCGTTCATTCAAGGATATCACACAAACCGAGCGGCATGGAAATACCGCTCGGTTTTGGTTTGCTATATGGGGTTGCGATTAGTGGATTTCTGCACCCATGACGGACAACCATGGAGAGGGGGCTATTGAATGGGCAAATCACGATTGGATAATAGGAAAATAAGCGAAAAACAATAATTTTCAATTATTATTTGCGTATGTCAAAAAAAAGCAGTACCTTTGTAGCGATTATGGGCTTTTGCGTGCAAAAGATCTGAAAAAGGCAAAAAAGAAGCGAATAAATAATAAAAAAGATATACAAAATGAATCTATCAGAATTGACCAACAAGATCTACGCAGAAGGCGTAGAGAAAGGTAATGCCGAGGCAGCAGCTATTGTAGCGAAAGCACAAGAGCAAGCAGCTGCTATCGTGGCTAAAGCCGAGAAAGAGGCAGCTGAGAAATTAGCTGCTGCAGAAGCAAAATTGGCAGAGATGGACAAGAACACTCGTGCCGAGTTGAAACTCTTTGCAGAGCAAAGCGTAAGCGCACTCAAAACAGAGGTAACCAACCTCCTGACCGAGCAGGTGGCTGCTGACAGCGTGAAAGCTGCTACCGCTGACGCAAAATTCATGCAAGGCGTAATCGCTAAGCTCGCTGAGCAAATGGCGAAAGATGGCGATGTAACTATTGAGGCAAAAGATGCAGAAGCACTGAAGAAATACTTTGCTGCTAACGCAAAAGGTTTGCTCGAGAAAGGTGTGAAGATCAACGAGGTGAAGGGTATCAAGACCGACTTCGCTATCGTACCTGAGAAAGGTGGCTACAAGTTGAACTTCGGCGAGAAGGAGTTTGTAGAGTACTTTAAAGAGTTCTTGCGTCCACAATTGATCGAAGTGCTGTTTTAATTGTGTAGAATGGTGTAGAATTGTGTAGAGTAGTGTAGAATTGTTACACAACGCTAAACAACACTACACAACGCTAAACAATGTAATTATGGGATACGAATGTTTATTAGCTGGTTTGCCTGACTTGAAAGCGGGTGGGGAAGCGCCTATGTCAATGGACGCTCTGCTGGAGCTTTTTGGTGAGACACTCACCGAGAAGGACCTGCAACTGCTTTCTGTGTTGCGTATGCCATCTGATGCGCAGGAAGTGCTGGATAAGATTGCCGAGTATGACGAGACAATCTTGAATCAGCCAACATGGTGGGAAGACGCACGCGAAGTGCTATCTGAAACCGACTTGCGCACGCAGGTGCTATACGAAATGGGTCTTGCGAGCAAAAACGCGTTCGTTCGCAAATGGTTTGCGTTCAACCAAGACATGAACAATGTGTTGGCAGCAACTATTTGTCGTCGTCACGGTTTTGATGTGCGTAAGGCAATCGTTGGGCATAACCCTGTGGCTGAGATCTTGCGTAA
>JAGBZD010000080.1 GCA_017628395.1 Paludibacteraceae bacterium
GAAGGTAAGTGACAAGGCCACACAACTACTGATGACCGAGTTCTACAACAACTGGATCGGCAAAGACCAATCCAAACGCGAAGCTTTTCGAAATGCTCAAAATACCGTCCGCACCCAATACGAAGAACCCGAATACTGGGCTGGATTTATTATGTTAGATTAAAAGTGATATTATGAAAAAATTATCCACCATATTCATTTCGCTATTACTTGCTTGCACTATATTTGCAAATAACGCAGAACAAGATTTGTGCCAATACATTAGCGAACAGAGATATGATAAGGCTCTTAAGCAACTTGAACGTATTGATAAGATTTCAGACGAGGCTTTTGTTTTCCTTGATGATTTAGATGCGTTTATTGGATATGCTGCGAAACAAGAGATTTCATATGAATCATATCTTAAACTATGGTATTGGTATGCTCGTGAGTTAGTTTTGTTCGGTGATATGGCATCACTATCTCCAAGTACTTATGCTGATGCAGAATACTATTACCTTAATGCTGCTGAAATATACAAAACGTTAGATGGAGATACTTCTACTCTGTACATAAGTCAGTTAAGACAGTTAATAGAATTATATGCAAACAACAAAGAGTTGGACAAATCATCCGCCGTTTTAGAGCAAATAATAGATATACATCATAAAAAATTAGATACTATATCGTTGATTGGTGATTATAATTCGTTAGGTATTATATATTATCGAAAAGGTGAAAATATCCAAAGTGAACATGTTTTTGAGATGTGTGATAAACTAATCTATTCTATTTCCGATGTGCAGAAAATGCAATATTTGGATATAACATGCAACGAAATTAGAGCTCTCACATTTTATCTGTATAGAGATTACAATAGAGCACTGATCAAATATAGAAAACTCATACAAGATGCCACAAACCTATTTGAAAAAAATGACATGATAGAAGCCATATATAATACATATATAGGAGCTATCTATCTTGCTCTTAAACAACCCAAAGAAGCAATGAATGTGATCAAACAATCATATTTAGTGCTCAGTCAAAATAATAATGAAAAAGTAAGAAATTACTTCTTCTTATCATCCTTTGTATATGCACGTTTGCTATTCTTGGAACTTGACTTTGAACAAGCTAAGAAAGTTTTATCATCAGTAACATCGCATAAGCCAGAAATTATGTCAGATAATTATTGGCAATATATTACTGCTATAGATGAATTAGCCATAATACATTTTATGGAGAAGGATTACGAAAGAGCATATAAATATATTTCAGAATGTGTAGATGCATATGAATTAGCATATACATTGGGTTCTGCTAAATACGAATATCCTAATAGTCTATATCAAGAAGCCTTAATTTTAGAGAGAATGGGTAAACATGATGATGCATATGAAGTAACTATAAAAAGTTATCATTTACTTCAGGATGTTGCTAAACAGAATCTATCATTTCTATCTGCGGAACAACGAGATGAGTATTGGACGTTGAATCAGTATCGTTTCTCAAATGAGTATCCTGGGTTATTCTACAAATACTCTACAACATCGGATACTATAAGTGAAATAGCGTACGATAATGAATTGTTTTATAAAGGCATATTATTATCTACTACTAAACATATTCGGTCTGCTATACTTGAAAGTGGAGATACTATGCTTATTGACTTATTTAACGAATTACAACATATTCAGTCTCTTCTTATCAATGAAAATATACATAGTGATCATACAAACTTACTAAAGCGAAGGGACGATATTGATAAATTGTTAACCAATAAAAGTGAAGTTTATAGAAATACAAAGAATAAAATCAACCATGTATGGGGAGACATTCAGACGAATTTAGACGCACACCAAGTTGCTATAGAATTCACATCATTTCATTTGTTCCGTGAAGGTTATACTGACTCTATTATGTACTGTGCTCTTCTCTTGCGCCACGACAGCAAATACCCCGAACTTATTCCTCTCTTCGAGGAAAAAGAAGTCTCATCATATTTATCTACCTCCAAAGGCAACATTACCAATCAAACATACGATTACTATGCTAATGGCGAAACAATCTCTCAACTCGTTTGGAGCAAAATACTTCCTAAAATAAATGAGGGCGAAATAATTTACTTTGCTCCATCGGGCTTGCTCCACCAATTAGCTATAGAGTATCTTCCTTATGATGAGAATCGCACTATGTCTGATGTCTATAATATGGTACGCCTTTCTTCCACACGAGAGATTGTCTTAAACAAACAAGACACAGAATACACTACCGCAACCATCTATGGTGGTATTGCGTATGACTTAGAGGAAGATGTCCTTCTTGCAGAAAGTGAGAATTATGCGACTGAAAACCTCCTCGCCTCACGCAGTATTGAGAATGATACCCTCAATCGTGGCAATGTAAAATATCTACCAGGCACCAAGAAAGAAGCAGAAAGTATCAATGCACTACTAAAGCAAAACAATATCTCTGCCAAACTATATATGACTGCCAAAGCCAATGAGGAATCCTTCAAATCTCTCAGTGGTAAGCATCGCAACATCCTCCATATCGGTACCCATGGTTTCACATGGACAGATAGCTTAGCCAAAAAGCAAGACTTTTTTGCTCAACGCGTACAACTCATGGGACAAGAGCAATACTATGATACATCCATAGACCCATTAAATCGTTGCGGACTATTGTTCGCAGGAGCTAACATTGCGCTGCAAGGAAATAGCAAGAATCTCCCCGAAGGCGTACAAGATGGTATATTAACAGCCAAAGAAATCTCCTTAATGGACTTGCGCGATGCCAACTTAGTAGTGCTCTCTGCTTGCGAAACCGCCAAAGGCGATATTACTTCCGAAGGTGTCTTTGGCTTACAACGCGCCTTTAAGATGGCAGGTGTACAAACTATCATTATGAGTCTTTGGAAAGTCAACGACCAAGCCACCCAACTTCTCATGACCGAGTTTTATAACAACTGGATTAGCAAGAAACAGTCCAAACGCGAAGCTTTTCGCCAAGCACAGAACACGGTTAGAAAGAAGTATCTAGAGCCGGTATATTGGGCTGGATTTATAATGTTAGATTAAAAATACAATATTATGAAACACATGTTATTTTTTTTAGTGCTACTATTATCCATATCTTTATCGGCTCAACAAACCGATTCGCTCTTTCATAAGTACCAAATGATTGATGCAATCAATAGGGGTGAATATAGTAATGCAGCAAATCTAATCCTGCAAGATACAGCTACGATTATTCCAACAATTTATTATTTAGATTCTATAGGTCTTGAAAAAGAAAAAATAGATTCTGTTTCTTCGTGTGTCATTAATGAATTATATAGAAGTGGAATAGAATATAACAATAATGGAAACTTTTTGAATGCTTTAAACGCTTTTCAATGTATCCAGCAAATATTCCAATATTTGCAGAAGACAAATCATTTAGATTATGCAGTATTATTACAAAATATAGGATACATTTACTATCAAATAGGAGATGTTGAACTCTCCCAAAAATATATGCTGCAAGTGTTAGACATGCGTGAGTCTATATTAGGAACAACACACCCTGATTATGCAACTTCTTTATCTGATTTAGGCTATATATATTATATGCAGGGTAATTATCATGAAGCAGAAATATACTATTTACAAGCATTGGAGATACGTGAATCTGTATTGGGTAGTTTACATCCTGATTATTTAATCTCCATCGGAAATTTAGGAATTTTATATGAAACTAAAGGAGAATATATTAAAGCGGAATTTTATTATTTGAAGGAAAAGGATATTTATAAGTCGTTATATGGTATTGATATAAACTATGCAGAAATTCTTCGCCGTCTATATAATTTATATTTTGTAACTAATGACTATACAAAATCTAAGATGAGTTTATTAGAAAATGTAGAAATCTTGAAATCATTGTTAGGTATTTCTCATCTCAATTATGCTACCTCTTTACGTGATTTAGGTTTTATATGTTCTTTACAAGGTGATTATCATGAGGCAGAAACTTACTATTTACAAGCATTGGAGATATTTGAATCTACACTAGGACTTTCCCATCCTGATTGTAATGATATACTAATAAAGTTAGGAAATATATTTTTGGCGAAAAAGGATTTGCCTAAAGCAAAATTGAACTTTTTAAAAGTAGTTGAAAATACAAAAGATTTATTAGACGTACATTATTTAGCATCTATAAATGGACTAGGATTAGTTTATCTAGAAATTGGTGATTATGCCTCAGCAGAAAGATGTTGGCTGGAAATATTAAAATATAGTCAATCTCATTCAGGTGCCATTTATCATAACTTAGGACTGCTATATGAGCAAAAAGGAGATTTTGATCGCGCAAAAATGAGTTATATAGAAGCATTAAAGGATTCAACAATGCATATTTCTAGTTATATTAAGTCTATAACTAGCCTTGGGGGATGTTGTGTAAAATTGGGGCTATTAGATGAGGCTGAGTTGTATCTGATCGAGGCAAAAGATTTATGTAACTCCACTTTGGGGGCATTACATGAACACCATGTAATAATTTTGAATCTATTGGGAGATATGTATATACAGTTAGGAGATTATGTTCAATCGGAAAAATTTTTATTAGAAGCATTGGATATATGTGAGCTAATAAAAAAAGATAATCGTACCTATGGGACAACTTTATTAAATCTTGGTGTGCTTTATGCTTCTATGGGAGAGTATTTATCTTCGGAAAAATATTACCTACATTATATGGATTTATTTGCTACTGATATGGATTTACATACTTATCCAATAGCACTTGTGAGAATAGGAAATTTGTATAAAAGTATGGGAAGATATTTAGAGGCAGAATATTATTTTAAAAAAACTATCGAATATTGTGAAATGAATAATAATATGCCTGTATATGCTTCAGCTATAGGTTCTATAGGGTTACTATATTTTATTATGGAAGATTATGATCATGCTGAATTTTATTATTTAAAAGTAATTGAATCTTGTAACTCTTTTTTTCAAAATTTAAATAGAGAAACGATATATTGGATTCATCGATTAGGATTAAATTATTCAAGAAAAGGTGATTTTATAAATGCGTTGAATAGCCTTCAATATTCTTTTAATTCGTTTAAATATTTATTTTTATCTTCTATGAATTATATGACTGAATATCAACGCGAGTGTTATTGGATGACCATGCAAAATTATTTTGAGTATTCATATCCATCATTTAGTTATAAATATCATTTTGCAGATGATTCTATCTCTACCTTCGCCTACAATAACGAACTATTTGTAAAGGGTCTATTACTTAACTCATCAGAGTCAGTCAAAAGATCTATAATAGAAAGTAATGATACAATTCTCATTCGTCAATGGAATGAACTTACTACAAAAAAGCAACAGATACAAGTACTACAAGAAAAAGAACCTCAATCTAATTACCTAAAACAAATTGAAGCAGAAGCGGAACAGCTTGAGAAGCAAATCACCCGTTCTAGCGCAGCCTTTCGCGAGCACCAAGCCATGTGGCAAATCACATGGGATAGTGTGCGCAATCACTTATCTCCTAACGAGGTGGCAATTGAATACTTCTCTGCCCCTTTATCAGAAGATAGCACGATGTATTGCGCGTTACTCCTCCGCCACGATAGCGAACACCCAGAAATGATTCCACTCTTCGAGCAAAAAGAAATCACTTCTTTTATGTCTTTTGGTAGCCCTACTATCACAAACCAGACCTATGATTTCTATGGTAACGGAGATACTATCTCACAACTCATTTGGAGCAAAATTCTCCCTAAAATAAATGAGAGCGAAACAATCTACTTTGCTCCTTCAGGTTTGCTTCATCAATTAGCAATAGAGTATCTCCCTTATGATGAAGAACGAACAATGTCTGATGTCTATAATATGGTGCGCTTATCCTCTACGCGCGAGATAGTAATGAACAAACCACAATTGCAAAATACTACCGCTACAATCTATGGTGGCATTACCTATGATATAGATGCAACCAGCATGCTGGATGAAAGCCGTGCTTACGATAGTGCCGATTTATTGGCATCTCGTTCTCTTGAAAACGATACGCTCAATCGCGGTACTGCTCAGTATTTGCTGGGAACAAAGATTGAAGCCGAGCATATTAACACCTTGCTACAGGAAAATAATATCACTGCTCAACTATATACCACTACCAAAGCCAATGAAGAGTCTTTCAAAGCATTAAGTGGCAAACATAACAATATCCTTCATATCGGTACGCATGGTTTCACATGGACCGATAGTACAGCTCAAAAGCAGGATTATTTCACTCAACGTATGCAAATGCAGTTATTAGGAGAAGAGCATCGTCATCATGGTCCTATCATCGACCCATTAAATCGTTGCGGACTCTTGTTTGCAGGAGCTAACATTGCACTGCAAGGAAATAGCAAACATCTCCCCGAAGGCGTCCAAGATGGCATATTAACGGCCAAAGAGATCTCCTTAATGGACCTTCGCGATGCCAATTTAGTTGTCCTTTCTGCTTGTGAGACAGCCAAAGGTGACATTACCTCCGAAGGTGTATTTGGCTTGCAACGTGCCTTCAAGATGGCAGGCGTCCAAACTATCATCATGAGTCTGTGGAAGGTAAGTGACAAGGCCACACAACTACTGATGACCGAGTTCTACAACAACTGGATCGGCAAAGACCAATCCAAACGCGAAGCTTTTCGAAATGCTCAAAATACCGTCCGC
>JAGBZD010000081.1 GCA_017628395.1 Paludibacteraceae bacterium
AAACTACACTTGGGACAATAGTGAGACTTCCTGGAATAATATCGTTGTAATGGAAGGTGCCAAAGGTAGCCACACCAATGTTACTGCCGTAGACCAACACGCCAAGGATTATGTGGGCCAATATAGCGATGGTCGTACTTCACAAAATGCATTGCTAAATGGCAATAACTACCACAAACCAGACTATAGCCAATACTCAGGTCTTAGCGTTATCGACTTCCCGATGCACTGGAACTTCCGTTCTGCTTCCGAGGCTTGGGGTGTAAAGGATAATGATAACCGCTATAACGATGCTACTTGGAATGTAACCTATGTAGATTCTCACGACTATGCGCCAGATGGTGCGCCTGAAGGCACACGCTTCGACCAAGATCAATCCGCTTGGGCAGAGAACCTCTCCTTGATGTTCACTTTCCGTGGCATACCTTGCGTATACTATGGCTCCGAGATCGAGTTTAAGAAAGGCTGTGTGATTGATAAAGGTCCTAATATTGCCCTCAAAGAAACAGGCCGTGCATACTTCGGCGGTTATATCAAGGGCGATATCAAGGTAACCGATTTTGCGGAATATAGCAATGCTACAGGCAATATCGCACAAACTTTGAAACACCCACTATCATTGCATATTCAACGCTTGGCTAAGATTCGTATGGCAGTTCCTGCTTTGCGTAAGGGTCAATATAGCACTTCTGGTTGCAACGGTCAGTTTGCTTTCAAGCGTCGTTATACTGACGCTACCACCGATTCTTATGTACTTGTGACTATCTCTGGTGGTGCAACCTTCTCTAGCATCCCTAATGGTACTTATGTAGATTGTATTACAGGTGATACCAAGACTGTAACCAATGGTTCGCTATCTGTTTCTTGCTCTGGTAAGGGTAATATGCGTGTCTATGTATTGAATACCGAGCTCACCAAAGCACCTGGTAAGATTGGTACTGATGGCAAGTATCTCTACCAATCATCTTCTGTGGCAGGTAGCAACCCTGCTTGGGATGGTACTCAAGAAGAATTGGATGATCGCTTTGGCGCAGGTGGCAACGGCGGTGGAGGTTCTAGTAACTGGGGCGATCCTGTAGAGCCTTGTCTTGAGAGCGCAAGCGAGCGTGCGGTGTTCTTCCAAGCAACACAAGATTTTGGCACTTCTGCGGCAGTATATATGTGGATCAAGGGGTCAGAAACCAACTTGCTTGGTGCATGGCCTGGACAACGAGCTACTCACTTAGGTGGTGGTACATTTAAGTTCGTGATTCCTGATAATGTAACTGGTGATGAGAGCCAATGGATGATTATTTGGAACAATAACAATGGTGGCAAGCAAACCGCTGACTTGAGTTTTACGATGCGTGGACTTTATACTATGAACGGCTACCAAAGCAAGGTGACTACACTTTGTGAGGGTGGTGATACAGGCGAGACGCCTAATCCAGAACCAGAGCCAGAACCAGAACCAACGCCAACAGAGATGTGTTTGGAATCTGCGGACGAGCGCGCTGTGTTCTTCCAAGGCTCAGATTTTGGTACTGCTGCCAATGTATATATGTGGATTAAAGGCACTGAGACTGCTCTTGCAGGTTCATGGCCAGGTACTGCAGCTACTCACTTGGGCGACGGTAAGTTCAAATTCGTGGTTCCTGCCAGTGCAACAGGCGATCCTTCTACATGGATGATCATTTGGAATGGCAACGGCAAACAAACCGCTGACTTGGCTTTCACAATGCACGGTCTGTACGACTTCAATGGTTGCAACGGTACTGTAACAGCATTGTGCGAGGGTGGCGAAACACCTAATCCAAATCCTGACCCAGAACCAGATCCAGACCCAACACCTAATCCAGATGGAACACGCACCATCTATTTGAACACAGGAGGTTCGAATTTCTGGAATCAAGCTGATGCTAAATTCTTTGTACATGCTTGGGGTACCGCAGAAACGCTTGATACTCAAATGACAACCGTAACAAATGACATTTATCAAGTAAACATCAATGAAGGTCACTCTTCTATCATCTTCTTGCGTCTTGCTCCTGCTGCTACAGGTGTAGTGTGGGAGGGTGATGCCAACTTCTGGAACAAGACTGCTGATTTGACAATTCCAGCAGACAAGAACTGTTACACCATTACAGGTTGGGGAGCAAATGATGGTACATGGTCATATTATGGCAATAGCACCGCAGTAGAAGATATTGAGGTGTCTAAGCCACAAGCTCGCAAGGTACTCATTAACCAATCGCTGTACCTCGTGATGCCAAATGGCGATGTGTATGATATTTCGGGTAGATTAGTTCGCTAAGAATCCTTATATTTGAAAAAAAAGAAGATGCGTCATGAAGTTGGCGCATCTTTTTTTTGGGAACTATATACGAGATGACACTGCAATACAAAACAACAAGAATTATTTATTAAAAAACAACTTAAACAACTTGCGCGGCAATCAACTCCCTGCCGCGCTCAAGGAATATCATGTAAGTGTCAACTGATATATAAATCCCATTTTTTTATAACGACAATACCGACAACTTGCGCGGCAATCAAAAGCACCCCAAAAAGTCACGAACTTTTTCGGGGACC
>JAGBZD010000082.1 GCA_017628395.1 Paludibacteraceae bacterium
TACCGTTACGTGTTTGGAGGAACCAGAGTTTACCCTCTTGTACGGTGAACTCCATATCTTGCATATCGCGGTAGTGGTTCTCAAGCTTGGTTTGGATAGCGTCGAGCTCTTTGTAGATCTCTGGCATAGCCTCCTCCATAGAAGGATACTTGCTAGCACGCTCTTCCTCGCTAATACCTTGGAGCGCAGCCCAACGGCGGCTACCCTCAAGGGTGATTTGTTGTGGAGTACGGATACCTGCTACCACGTCCTCACCTTGTGCGTTAACGAGGTACTCACCATTGAACAAGTTCTCACCTGTCGCAGCATCACGGCTGAAGCATACACCTGTAGCAGATGTCTCGCCCATGTTACCGAATACCATAGATTGAACGGTTACGGCAGTTCCCCACTCATCTGGAATTCCTTCCATCTTACGGTAGAGGATAGCACGCTCGTTCATCCAAGAGCGGAACACAGCGCAGATAGCGCCCCAGAGTTGCTCTACTGGGTTGGTTGGGAAGTCGTGACCAGTTTGATCCTTGATAGCTGTTTTGAAGCGAGCTACAAGAAGCTTCAACTCGTCAACAGTCAAATCCTTATCCAACTTCACACCACGGATCTCCTTAACCTCTTCGATGATAGCCTCGAATGGGTCCATATCCTCTTTGTTCACTGGCTTCATACCGAGAACTACGTCACCGTACATTTGTACGAAACGACGATAGCTATCATATACGAAGTGTGGGTTACCAGTCTTCTCTACGAGACCAGCAGCCACCTCGTCGTTCAAACCAAGGTTCAAGATGGTATCCATCATACCTGGCATAGATGCGCGAGCACCAGAACGAACACTCACAAGGAGTGGGTTCTTAGGATCGCCAAAGGTATTATTCATCAAGCTCTCAATATGAGCTACAGCTGCTTTCACTTCTTTGTCAAGAACTTCTACAATTTTCTCTTGACCTACTTCGTAGTACTCGTTGCAAACATCTGTGATGATAGTAAAACCTGGAGGCACTGGAACACCTACGAGGTTCATCTCAGACAAGTTTGCGCCCTTACCGCCCAATGTCTCTCGCATTGATGCGTTACCTTCTGCCTTACCGTTACCGAAGGTATAAACACGTTTCTTGTTGTCCATTTTCTTAAATAAAATTTATGATTAATATTCTTTTTGTTCCCAATTTTTATTTCAGCCTGCAAAGGTACTACTTTTTTTTCAAATACGCAAATTATATTTCATAATTCCCATAATTTTCTATTTTCAGTGCAATTATTTGCGTATTTGATAATTTTATTGTACCTTTGCACCCGAATTTGCAGAGAATCTAATTACAATTCTAAACAATCCTACACAATGCAACACAACAAAACCGCTTTTGTCTTTCCTGGTCAAGGTGCTCAATACTCGGGTATGGGCAAGGATTTGTACGACACCTATTCTTTGGCGCGTGATTTAATGCTACAGGCGAATAAAGAATTAGGTTTCTCATTGACAGATGTGATGTTTGAGGGAACAGATGAAGACTTGCGTCAGACGCGTGTTACTCAGCCTGCTATTTTCTTACATTCGGTTGTAGCATGTCGTTTATTGACTTCTATTCAGCCTGCAATGGTGGCTGGTCATAGTTTGGGCGAGTTTTCGGCGTTGGTGTTGGCTGGTGTGTTGGATTTTGCTGATGCACTGCATCTGGTGAGCGAACGCGCTTTGGCTATGCAAGCGGCGTGCGAGTTACAATCGGGTACAATGGCGGCTGTAATGGGCATGGCTGATAGTCAAGTAGCCGAGATATGCAATCAAATCAGCGAATGCGTTGTTGCAGCTAACTACAATTGTCCAGGTCAAGTGGTTATTTCTGGCTCAAATGAAGGCGTCGAATTGGCTTGCAAGACTTTGAAAGAAGCGGGCGCTAAGCGTGCTTTGCGTCTGCCAGTAGGTGGCGCATTTCATTCGCCTTTGATGCAACCAGCAGCGGAGCGATTAGAAAAAGCCATTTTGAAAACGACTTTCCGTACCCCTATCTGCCCTATTTATCAAAATGTGAGCGCGCGTGCGGAAAAAGATAAAGATGTTATAAAGGCACAATTGCTCAAACAATTAACCTCGCCTGTTCGTTGGACACAGAGTGTGCAACAAATGATTGCAGATGGAGCCACTACATTTTATGAGTTTGGTCCTGGTGATGTACTCAAAGGGCTAATACGAAAGATAGATACTACAGTGGAGATAGGATAACAAGAAAGAAGAGACCGCAGGTAATTACTTGTGGTAAAGTAAACATAAATTTATTAACTTTAGGGGTGCCTCACTTCTTTGGGCTGAGATCATACCCTTTGAACCTGCACAGGTAATTCTGTAGAGGGAAAATGAAAAAAACTATCTTTTTAGCGGCTTATGTGGCCGCATGTGGTGTCGTTACTGCTAACACCGACACACTAACTTTGGTTCGTAATTTGGACGAAGTTATCGTTAACGCGCCAGTGGCGCAGGTCACTAACAACTATGCTTCACTCAGCAATGAGCAACTCAATCGGAGCAATGTAGGGCAAAATTTACCTTATTTGCTTTCGACAACTCCTGCATTGATTGCTACGAGCGATGATGGATTAGGGGTAGGTTATACCTATTTCCGTATTCGAGGTACGGATCATACGCGAATCAATATGACGGTGAATGATGTTCCGCTCAACGATAGCGAAAGTCAAACTGTCTTTTGGGTGAATATGACCGACATGAGTAGTAGCATGTCTTCCATTCAAGTACAGCGTGGCGTGGGTAGTTCTACTAACGGAAGTGCTTCCTTTGGAGGTAGTATTAATATGCAGACCTATGGAAAACAGATGACAGCAGTTGATGATTCGGTTAGTCATGTCACTTTGGGTTTCAATGGAGGAATGTATAATACTTTTCGTGAGATGCTATCTGCTAACATTGTTTTACCTAATCAATGGCAAGCTAATGCACGATTTAGCAAAGTAAACTCCGATGGTTTTCTCTATCGTACAGCATCCGATTTGTATTCTTACTACGGTGATTTGGGATGGTATGGTAGCCATACACAAGTCGTAGCACGATTTTTTGGTGGTAGCGAGAAGACTGGTATGGGGTGGGATGGAGTAGATCATGCAACAGCCTATGGACTCAATGGTGCCGATCGTCGCTATAATCCTGCAGGCGAATATACCACTACTGCCATTGATGGGTCTGATTCTACTACCTACTATCCTAATCAAACCGATAATTATGCTCAACAGCATGCACAATTGACTTTTAATCACCGTTTTACTCCTCAGTGGTTGCTATCTGCTACTGCCCATTATACCCATGGCGCAGGTTACTATGAACAATACAAACGAAAGAAATTATCCTATTGGGGGTTGCCCTATTCCCACAAAGCATATGGTATGTACCGTAAGCATTTGGACAATCATTTCTTTGGCGGGGTCTTAACAACAAGATACATCTCCGAACCTCTTGATCTTCAGTTTGGCGGCGCAGTCAACCACTATATAGGCGAGCACTTTGGTACGCTGCACTACCTCGAAGATACGCTTGTTTTGCCAGTCAATTATGAGTATTATCGCAATGATGCAAAGAAGACAGATGCGAACATTTATGCCAAAGCTAATTGGCGTGTCATCAACAGGGGACAGGAAAAATTGAGTTTGTATGCCGACTTGCAATACCGCTATGTGCGCTACGAACGCAATGGAGTTAATGATGAGGATATGACCAATCTACCTCTCGAAGTGAATTTTCATTTCTTTAATCCTAAAGCGGGATTGACATATCAAAACCGCGGTCATCTATTCTCTGCATCATTCGCCATCGCCAACCGTGAACCTAATCGTAATAACTACAAAGAGAATGTGCTTTTCGATGCGGTCACGGGCGATTATGTAGGTCTTCCACATGCAGAGCGATTATACGATTACGAGGTTGGTTATACCTATTCGCACTCGCGTTTTGCTCTTGGCGCCAATCTATACTTCATGGATTACGACAATCAACTGGTGCTTACGGGTGAATACAATGATGTAGGCGCATATAAGACTAAGAATGTCAAAGATTCTTATCGGATGGGGGTTGAACTGACTGCTGGCGTAAAGATTTTTGATTGGTTGCGTTGGGATGGCAATTTAGTAGCGTCACGAAATAAGATTCTCAATTATCATCAATATGTGGATTTGTATGACAATCAAAATGATTGGAATTGGATAGGACAAGATTCTGTTGTAGGTACTACTACTATTGCTTTCTCGCCAAGCATCACTGCGTTATCTTTATTTACTTTCGATGTGGCAGATTTTACAGCTACTATTCAAACGAGCGTTGTAGGTAAACAGTATTTAGATAATACAGAAGATGAGAACGCTTCAATGCGTGCATATTCCACTACGAATATTAATCTGCAATATCTGTTGCCTGTGAAACTTGAAATTCGTTTATTATGTCAGGTAAATAATATTTTCAATGCTAAATATGCTAATAATGGTGGAGCAGAGGCCAGTCGCTTCGCAGATGGAAGTCGCTGTTGTTGGTACTATGCGCAAGCGGGTATTAATGTTCATGCTGGGTTCAATATAACATTTTAGGTAATGTGAGTTTTGACATTATCGTACAAAAAATGTGTTGAATACTTGCGTATGTGCATTTTTTGTAGTACCTTTGCCCCCAAAATATAGACAAAGAACAGAATATGAAAAAAAATACCTTTCACATGTTACTTTTCCGTGTTCATCTTTTGCTCTTCTCGCTGCTCCTTGCTCCAATGGCAATAGCACAAGTGCAATTAGGTGATACGGCATATAGTATTTCGCTGCATGCGGGATATGGACATAACCTTACCTATGGCTCGATGGCGAACTTCGATATTGATGCGTTTATGCCTATCAATCAGCATTTTGAGATGCAAGCTAATGTGCGCATGAGTACCGCTAATGTGCATACGATGGGTGTGCAATTGCGCCCCAAGTTTGCGTTGCCAGTGGGCGAAATGTATATTGAAGATAGGCTGATGGCGCGGTTCGTGGCACGCGATCAAGTCAATGAGTTTCTACATGCCATTTCCTTGGGATACCGCATGCAGTATGTCAATGTGCAATTTGGACTAATTAACCGAGTGATGATGCCTTTGCCATACGAAAGAAATACCCTTGATAAATATATCGTTGAACCATTTCAGTTGCTCTATCGAGTAGAGGGTTTTGTGCGCCCTGTGACTTCTCCATGGAATATCGCTATTGCTATTTCCAATGCAGATAATTACATGATTGAGCGACCATGGACACCGATGCTGTATTTGGGAGGATGGTATGATGTGAATGAGCATTGGCGCGTTCGCCTGTCTGGCAAATATAAGAATGCAGGTATGTTCCATATGAATGCACACTACTACGCAGCTGAAGTGCGTGTGGGAGGGGAATATCGATTTTAATTTTGAATAATTAAAAAGGTCTTATGAAGAATATATACATTTATCTTGGCTCTTTGTTCCTTGTTCTTGGTTCCATCTTCACTGCTTGCGGACCAGATGCTCGTTTGGATTTGGTGGGTAATATCATTGGTTCTGCACCTCGTACCGATGTGCGTTTTGCAGATTCGGAGAAGTATAATGCGGAGCATCCTTTTGTTACGATTAAAGCTCCTGTGGAGAATTATCGCGTATATGTATGTACCGACACTCATATCACTACTGATTTCTACAACTGGCAGAACTTTATTCGTGCTTATCGTGCAGACTTGTTGTGCCCAGTGGCATTGCACTTGGGCGACATAGTGGATGCGTCTAACCACTATCCAGATGTGGTAAATAGTTTCAACGAGGTTCCTTCCAATCCGCTCAAGCCAGATACCATAATGCTCGTGGCAGGTAATCACGACATCTGTTTTAAGCAATGGGATGAGTATTTGGAGAATTTTAAGACCAGCGTTTATTACTTTATCGTGGAGACTCCTCTGGGGCAAAAAGATTTATTCATTATGTACGATAGTGCAGATGGCACGCTGGGTAAGAAACAACTGCAATGGATGAGAAATACCTTGGAGTGGGCGAGTAAGCAAAACTTCCGACATATTGTAGCAGGTAGCCATACGCATTTTTTCATGCGTGATAATTCGCAAGGTATAGCTACCAATTACCCTATTGAGGAGACTTACACCTTGCTTCGCTTGTTCCAATCTCACGGAGTAGATATACTTTTCACAGGGCATAGTCATTCGCGTGAAGTGACTCTATTTGACGAACTTACATGTATCATTGTGGATTCCATGACCGATGAGGATAAGAAACCAGCATATTTGATAGCCATTATGGGAGAAACCATTGACTACGAATTTGTCAATCTACCTATCAAACTATAATCCAACACTTTACATTCTACACATTATATTTTCCATATTATGCTTATCTACTTCGGTATAGGAAGTAATATAGGAGAACGCGATGCGAATTTGCGCAACGCCATTGAGTTACTGCAGGAGCGAGTGGGGGAATGTATCGCTTGTTCTTCCATTTATAGGAGTGCGCCTCAAGGATTTGTGTCAGAGAATGAGTTTGCGAATATGGTCGTTTTATGCGAAACAAGCCATTCGTTAGAAGATATACTTACTATTACTCAGCAGATTGAGCGTGAGATGGGGCGTGAAAAGAAGTCTATCAATGGTATCTACCACGATCGCATTATTGATATAGACTTACTAAAAGCATATGATTATTTGCCATTCACATCTCACTTATCATCTCTAACTTATGAAAGTAGTACGCTAATACTTCCTCATCCGCGTATGCACGAGCGCGATTTTGTAATGATTCCTTTCCGCGAAGTGGAGCAACTATATTGTACATTAAAAGGACGCAAATGATTGCGTCCTTTTAATTTCTGTTAAGAAGATTGAGGGTGGATTTATTTTTCGAGTTTTACAACCAAAGCTGAGAGCGGGGATGCTACTAAGTCTATCTTACTCAAATCCACTTGTTTGCCTGTAATAATATCTTGACCAACAGGATTATACTTGTTGAGTATTTCTGCATAGTGAGTTGTTGGGATGGTGCGATGATCTTCGCTGGCATTAATATATACGAAGATTGCGCCTTCATCGGTATAACGGAAATATGCGTATGTATTGTCACGAGTGATGAAGTGCATCGTCTTACCTGTATGTAAGATAGGTTCGCCCTTGCGCCATTGGAATAAATTGCTTTGATAATCAAACATATCTTGCATCTCTTCGGTAACTTCTTCGCCCAAAGGTAAAGGCATACGCAAAGTAGAATGACCAAGACTGCGATCAGAAGACTTTAGTCCGTACTCATCTCCAGCAAAGACTTGTGGAATGCCACGCATGGTTGCCAAAAGCACATTGGCTAACTTTACGCGTCGCAAGTCGCCATCTTTAACAACATCAGCAATACGATCCATATCGTGGTTGCCTAACATAATCATGATATTATGTACATCAGCATAGAGATAGTCCATTGCCACAGCGTCATACACACGGGTCAGACCATTTCCCCAACCTTGACCATCATTTTCGAGGGCTTGACGGATAGCTTCTTCCACAGGGAAGTCCATCACGCTTTTAAGGTGACTATCAAATCCGTTGTAATTTTTAACACCTGATTGCCAATATGCCACAGCAGGAGCAGGGCGTGTCCAACATTCACCTACGATATTAAAATTAGGATATTCTTCCATAATCGCTTTCACCCATTCGCTACCAGGAATCATCTCGATATATGGGTAAGTATCTACGCGCAAACCATCAAGGTTAGCATATTCAATCCACCAAATAGCCCATTGCTTAAAGTATTGCAATAGGTCTGGGTTTTCGAGATTCATGTCTGGCATAGGGCGATCAAACCAACCACGATTAGAAAGCAGACGATCATATTCCGAAGCGTTGATATCGTAGTTAGCAGAGAAAACATTAGGCGTATTGGTAAATTCATCAAACTGGTTAATCCAATTGTGATATGGTAAATCTTTCATCCACCAGTGACACGCACCACAATGGTTTGGAACCATGTCCATAATGACTTTAATACCTTTCTCGTGAGCTTTTTCAACCATCTCTTTGTACAACTCATTGCTGCCATGTCGAGGGTCAATGTGGTAGTAATCAGAGCAAGCGTAACCATGATAAGACCATGCTGCCTCGTTATCTTCAAGGAGTGGGGTTGGCCAAATGGCGGTTGCACCGAGTTTGGAGATGTGGTCGAGCGAATTGATAATTCCCCTAATATCACCACCAAAGCGTCCGTGTACATTACTCTTGTCTGCTTTTTCTGCCATATGGAGAGTGTTGTTGCTCTCATCTCCATCCACAAAACGGTCGGACATAATCAGATAAATCATATCTGCCGAAGTGAATCCTTGACGCTCACGGCTACCAGCAACGCGTGTGTTGATGGTGTAATCTACATAGGTAGTGCGTTTGTTCTTTTTGAGAGTAATGCGATAGGTTCCTGCTTGATTAACAGCCAAATCTACAAATAGATAGTTAGGACTCTCCGCATTGTGCTGACCAGTGACTTGCAGGCCTGTAGTAGTGCCTTTTACAGGTTTACCATTGTGGAGTAATTGGATAGAAACCGTTGCGTCTGCAAGATCTTCACCCTGAAGCATCAAAGTGAGTGGACAGTTCATTTCGGTCCACCAAGAGAGAGGTTCCGCTCTGTCAATGCGTGGTTTAGCATTGAGAGTAATAGCACTAAAGAGTGCTGCAAAAAGAAATAGTTTTTTCATTGTTGATAATGTTATTATTGTCCTCAAGGATTTGTGAGGCATTATAGCCTTCGGGACCTTCAGGTTGTTTATGGTCAAAAAAATAGTGTATCTATAAGCCGGGTTCTGTACCCATGAGTGGGTGTCTATCATTAATCTTGAGCAGTGTATTGCTACATGCTTCTCTTGCTTCCTACCCTCCAGCTTGCGCGAGCAGCGCTCAAACACTGGTATACTTGGAATTGCAGCCCACAGTATGCTCGTATCACTTCCTCGATAACTCGATTGTTCGTCGCTTTTGCAGGGACCAAACATTGCTGCCTGACGGCCATTAACCGCTGTGGTGCTCTTTGCTGCCCGGACTTTCCTCGTAATAGGGGATTAAAACACATGTTTTTCTTCCCTTATCCCGCGATAGACCGACACACTATTCTTTGCTTTTCGTTATTCAGCAAAGAGCGGCATACGGGAATCGAACCCGCCTCCTCGGCTTGGGAAGCCGATGCACTACCGATGTGCTAATGCCGCAAATTCGCTGCAAAAGTACAAAAAAAAATATATATACGCAAGCAAAATGATTTTTTTTTAAACCAAAACATACAAAATATTTGTTTCAAACTCGCATAAAACGCTGAAATGAATCAAATTTGATTAAAAAAAAATAACATGTTTGCATATATGCATTTTTTTTTGTACCTTTGCAGGCAGATTGGGTGAAAATGCCAAAAATATTCGGTTATGAAAGAATTAACATTACAAACCAAAATTACTGCATGCACATTGGAGGAGATGAATCCAACATTGCGCAAACTTGTGGATAAAGCTAAGTCAATGACTCAAAATGCCTATTGCCCTTATTCACATTATCATGTTGGTGCTGCTGCGTTGTTGGCTGATGGTCAGATTGTTGCTGGTAGTAATCAAGAGAATGCTGCTTATCCGAGTGGTTTATGTGCCGAGCGTACAACGCTATTCGCAGCTAATGCCAACAACCCTCAAACTCCCGTGCTGGCACTTGCTGTGGCTTGCTATACCAATGGTCATTTTACTAAAGATGCTGCAAGTCCATGCGGAGCATGTAGGCAAGTCATGGTGGAAACAGAACATCGATATGGACAGCCTATGCAAGTGGTTCTGTACGGAGAAGACACTTGCTATATCTTCGAAAAAGCCGCCGATCTGCTTCCTCTAAATTTTGATGCGGATAATTTGGAAAAGAAATAGCATATTTGGTTGAATTATAGGCTGTATTATTTGTTTTGGGTTTTATAAAAAAAATAGATGGCTATCTGCTCAAACACTTTCTCGGATTGTTGGGCATGACCTTTATGATTTGCATATTCATTCTGCTTATGCAGTTTGTGTGGATGCATGTCAAGGATCTTGTTGGTAAAGGAGTTGAGGTTACTGTATTAGCGGAGTTTTTTCTCTATGCAGTAGCATCGGTAGTTCCGTTGGCACTGCCTTTGGCAATTCTATTGGCATCGCTGATGACTTTTGGTAACTTAGGAGAAAAATCCGAACTTACAGCCATGAAAGCGGCAGGTATTAGTCTATTTCGTATTATGCGTCCACTTACTATATCACTCTTGTTGATTTGCAGTGGAGCATTTCTCTTTTCTAATTATGTGTTGCCAGTGTCGCAAGTAAAATTGTGGGCATTGATATTTTCACTTCGACAAAAATCCCCCGAATTAGACATTCCACAAGGAGAGTTCTATGATGGAATAGATGGATATAATATCTATGTACGGCATAAGAATCCTAGTCGAGGAATGCTATATGATATGATGATTTATGATTATTCAGAGGGATTTCAAAATGCAACCGTGATGGTCGCTGATTCTGGTCGAATATATTTTACGGATGATAAGAAATACTTGTTGCTTCAATTGTATAGTGGCGAGTCCTTTGAGAATCTTGATCGCAAACAAAAGCGAGCAACGAAATCCGAAAAGAATATACCATATCGTAGAGAATCGTTTGTACAAAAGCAATTGCTTATAGATTTCGATATGGAGTTCAATCGTTACAACGAAGATGTATTGAGTGATCAACATGTATCAAAAAATGTGGGACAACTAATAGCAAGTATAGACTCCGTACAAGTGTTAGCACACCATCGAAGTGCGGAACAAAGTGCTTCCATTGTAGAAAACAAGTATTTTGGTCGTGAACGCCAACCGAAACGCGTGTTACAAGAAGAAATGGTAGGTGCTCCTATTGAGAAAGTCTATGACATTGATACACTATTGGCTCAACTATCACCCGATGAGCGCTACAGAGCAACTTCGGCTGCATTGGATAAAGCGAAATCGCAACGCGATCAAATAGATTACAACGCGCTAATGTTAGATGACTACCAACGCTATATACGCCGCCATGAAATAGAACTACACCGTAAATTTACATTGGCATTTGCGTGTCTCGTGTTCTTTTTCATAGGGGCTCCATTGGGAGCTATTACTCGGAAAGGCGGTTTGGGCATGCCCGTTGTAATATCTGTAATTATGTTTATCATCTATTACATTATAGACAATACAGGATATAAGATGGCACGCGAGGCATTGTGGCCATGTTGGGCAGGAATGTGGTTGAGTTCTTTTCTCTTGCTGCCAATTGGTATTTTTCTAACTTACAAAGCAGCTACAGACTCTGCATTGTTTAATCCTGAAGCGTGGATGAAATTATTTGGTAAATTAAAAAAAATAGTATATAAGGTATGGATACAATTGAACAAGCAATTCGCGACATACAAGAAGGTAAATTCGTGATTGTAGTTGACGATGAAGATCGTGAAAACGAAGGTGATTTCATTATTGCTGCTGAAAAAATCACACCAGAAAAAGTGAATTTTATGCTCCAGCATGGTCGTGGAGTATTGTGTGTGCCGCTGCCAGAAACACGCTGTGCAGCGTTGGATCTCGTACATCAGGTATCAAATAACACCTCTATGCTCGGTACGCCATTCACTGTAACGGTGGATAAATTAGAGGGATGCTCAACGGGTGTTAGCGCAGAAGACCGTGCAGCTACTATTCGTGCCTTGGCGGACCCTAATTCCAAACCCGAGACTTTTGGACGCCCAGGACACATTAATCCTCTTTATGCACAGGAGCGAGGTGTTCTCAAACGCGCAGGACACACCGAAGCCGCCGTTGATTTGGCGCGTTTGGCGGGATTGCAACCTGTGGCTGCACTCATTGAGATAATGAATGAAGACGGAACAATGGCGCGAATGCCAGATTTGGAGAAAGTGGCAGAGAAATACGGATTGAGCTTGGTATCTATAAAAGACCTTATTGCCTATCGTATGAAGCACGAAATGCCTATTGACAATAGCCAATCAATAACCAATAGTCTTGTTGAGCGTGGCGAGACCGTTTCGCTACCTACTGCATATGGCGAGTTTATGCTCACTCCTTTTAGACAACTGAATAATGGTTTGGAGCACATTGTTCTTGTGAAAGGCGAATGGCAAGACGATGAAGCTATATTATGTCGTGTTCACTCATCTTGTATGACAGGTGATATTTTTGGTTCTAAGCGTTGTGAATGTGGTGAGCAATTGCATAAGGCTATGCAAATGGTAGAGAAAGAGGGCAAAGGTATTATTGTATATATGAATCAAGAAGGTAGGGGCATTGGATTGATGAATAAGATTCGTGCTTATAAACTGCAAGAGCAAGGCGAAGATACTGTAGAAGCGAATGTGCATTTAGGTTTTCAACCTGATGAACGCGATTATGGAGTAGGGGCACAAATTTTGCAAAATATGGGTGCTAAGAAATTGCGCTTGATAACTAATAACCCTGTAAAAAGAATAGGTTTGGAAAGTTATGGCATAGAAATTGTGGAGAATATACCAATAGAAATAGCTCCTAATCCTTATAACCTGCGTTATATGCAAACAAAGAAGGAGAAAATGTATCACAACTTAAAATTGGTATGAGTATGAAAAGATTATTTTTGTTATTGCCTCTCTCTTTAGGCGCCTTATTCTTGGCTCCTAATGTAATGATGGCAGATGAGACTGTAACTGTTACTGCTACCAATGCAGACATTTCTGAAAATCTTGACCTGAAGATGGTAGCCACATTGTTTGGTCAAGCCAAAGACTTGGCAACATTTGAGCAAATGCTGAATAATCCTGATTCTGCATTTTCGAATTTGGACTTAAATGGCGATGGCGATGTGGATTATCTGCGTGTGGTAGAAACAGCCGACCAAAATCGTCACTTGATTGTTATACAAGCAGTGTTGGCGAAAGATATCTATCAAGATGTAGCATCAATATTTGTTGAGAAAGACCCAGAATCAGAGTCTGTTACTGTGCAAGTGATAGGTGATGAGTATATATATGGTGAGAACTATATTATAGAGCCTGTATATATCTATCGTCCAATGATTTATGATTGGTTTTGGGGACCCTCATGGGTGTGCTGGCATTCTCCATACTATTGGGGGTATTGGCCAGGTTGGTGGCATCCTTATCATTGCATAGCACATCACTTATATTGGGATCATTGCTATTGGCATCACCACTATTATCCCATCTGCACCTATCGCACTGGTCACCACTATCACGCCTATTACAAACCAATGCATCGTACCGTGAGTCGTACGGATTATGCTACACGCCATCCAGAGCGTTCGTTTTCGACCCGCAATGCATCGCGCAACTATAGCAATGCTCGTGATATAGACAGAGGGCGTATTACAGCCATGCGCAATACAACAACTTCGCGCAGTACAGCAACTGGCAATACACGCGTATCCTCGCGCAGTACATCTGCGCGTACTTTTGATAGTGCTAATGTTCGTACTAATGGTCGCATCGGTAACAGTGCTACTCGTGTGGAGAATACAGGCATGCGTACCACCCAACGAAATGCTTCTACCGCGCAAACGGCTGCGCGTTCGCAATCCGTAACAACTCGCACAAGCAGTACACCTACACGCAGTAGTTCGGTCACTACGAGTCCTCGTCGTTCAAGCAATACTATAGCGACACCTGCTCGTTCGTCATCTACGGTGAATAGAACATCTACAGTGCCTTCTACTACGCGTTCGTCATCACCCACGGTAAATCGCTCCAGCAGTTCGAGTATGCGCACAAGTAGTAGTTCTTCTGTTCGTTCTTCTGGTGGAGGTTCTACTATGCGTTCTGGTGGTATGTCTTCTGGTGCAGGATCAATGCGTCCATCAGGAGGAGGTTCCTCTCGTGGAGGTGGTAGTACCACTCGCAGATAAAGTTTTGTATAAAAAATAGGGCACTGAGCCCTATTTTTTTGTTATTATATGTTAAGTGTTCGTTTGTTTGGCTCTTGCGCGACAAATATCACAAGTGCCGCATGTGTCTGCATTGTCTTCGCCAAAATATGATAATAATAATTGCGAACGACAATATTGTTGATTATCAGCATATTCTACCATTGCCTTTAGCTTTTCTATATATTGTTGCTGGTGTTTCTCGTATATGGATATAGGTAGAAAAATATCTGCTTGTCGGTCTTGCACAAAATAGAAAGTATTTTCGATGCTACGCGGGATATAAGTCAGTATATTGCGTTGTGCCAGTGATACTAAAAGTTCGTGTAATTGCTTATATGACAGTTCATTTGATAAACTATCAAAATGAATATATTGTAAATCGGTGAAGATACCTGTGTATTTACGCATGAGCAAGTCTAATACTTTTAACTGCATTTCACCTAAACCATAGTCTGCTATTTCTTGATGTGTAATGCGAATTTTCACACGAGGGTGTATCTCCTGTTCTTCTTGAAAATCAATGTAACCAGCTTGCGAAAGTAGATGTAAGGCAGAGTAAGTTTGTAGAATGGGTAGATGCATAATACGACAAAGATCATGTATGGGCAACATAAATGTATGTCCCTGTCCGCTACCTGCTCCCACGCCCAAGAAATCGCAAGTCTTGTGATAGACATCGCAGATAAATTCTTTCGGAGGGTAATTATCTGCTACGCGTTTGCGAGCTTTGACCTTGTCAGTAGTAGGGTCGTATAGCAGTACTGCAAACGCCTTTTGTTCATCGCGTCCTGCTCGTCCTGCCTCTTGGAAATATGCTTCAATTGTATCGGGCAAATCGTGATGAATTACCACTCGCACATCGGATTTGTCGATACCCATACCAAAGGCATTGGTCGCTACGATAACACGAATTGCTTGGCTCTCCCTTTCATCTTTAAATTTTTTCCACGCTTCTTGCTTTATGCTGCGCTCTTTTGAATTGAGTCCCGCATGGTAAAAGTCGGCGGAAAGGCCTTTCGCGTTGAGATAGGCTGCCAATTCTTGTGCGCGTTGTCGATTGCGAACATATACGATAGCCGATCCTGGTACTTTGCTGAGAATATGTACAATCTCATCGGCTTTCTTATTGGTTTGGCGTACTACATAGCTGAGGTTGCTGCGTAGGAAACTCTTACGCAGTACATTCTTTTCGCGAAATGCCAGCCGCTCTTGGATGTCATCTACGACTTCAGGTGTTGCCGTTGCTGTAAGTGCGAGGATGGGGAGGCGAGCCTCTCCGTCTACTAAATCGCGTATTTCTGCAATTTTGAGATAACTTGGACGAAAATCATATCCCCATTGCGAGATACAGTGTGCTTCGTCCACGGCAATAAGGCAGATTGGCAGACGAGCAAGACGCTCACGAAACTCCTCTGATTCGAGGCGCTCGGGAGAAACATAAAGAAAGTGGTAAGGCCCCCATTGGCAATTATCCAATGCTGTCTTCTGCTCCTCGTAACTCATGCCCGTATAGATTGCAGCTGCACGAATATCACGCTTGCGCAGGTTCTCCACTTGGTCTTTCATCAAAGCAATGAGGGGCGTGATAACGAGGCATAGACCGTTCATCACCATCGTGGGAACTTGAAAACACAAACTCTTACCGCCACCAGTAGGCATGAGAGCCAGCGTGTCGCGACCGTCTAAGACGGATTGGACGATTTCCTCCTGTAATGGGCGAAAATTGTCGTATCCAAAATATGTCTTTAGTGCCTCGCGTGCGGTCATATTGCCTTTATGTGATAATTTTTGTGCAAAAGTACACTTTTTTTCTGACATATACAAACATATATTTGTACAATTCAAAAAAAAAGCGTATCTTTGCCGTCGATTATCAATCATGTTGATAAAGCAAAAGGGAATCCAAAATATAATATATGAAATTTAAAGTAGTTGATTTGTTTGCTGGTGTGGGAGGATTGTCCTATGGATTCGCCCATGATGAGGATTTTGAAATTGTTGCAGCCAATGAGATTTTATTACCTATGGCAACAGCATATTCACAAAATCACCCATCAGTAAAAATGTACAATAAAGACATCAAAGATTTTTCGTTGTCTGATTTGTCTAATGATTTTGGAATTAAGGTAGGCGATATTGATATTGTAGTAGGAGGTCCACCTTGTCAAGCTTATTCTACAGTAGGAAAACGTTTAATAGATGATCCTCGTGGGAAACTCTTTCAAGAGTACTATCGAATTTTGTCGGAATTACGCCCTAAAGTTTTTGTCTTTGAAAATGTTAAAGGCTTACTTTCTATGTGTGGTGGTACATTGATTCAAACGATTATTCAATTGTTTGAATCTCTTGGATATAGAGTTTATATCAAGTTATTAAATGCAGCTGACTATGGAACTCCGCAAATCCGAGAGCGTGTTATCCTTGTAGGAACATTACTTGATAATGAATTTAACTATCCTTTGCCTACACACTATAATCCCGAAACAGGGATGATAAAAGGTCTTAAACCATATGTAACTCTTGGAGAGGCTATTGGAGATTTAGGTGTTTTAGCGAATGGAGGTAAAACACTCGTATATTCCAGTGAACCACAAAATGATTATCAAAGATTGATGCGTGAGAATGCGCCTGCTGAACTGATGGATCATAATGTGTCTAAGAATGGAGAACATTTAGTTAAATTAATGGAAGCTTTGCCAGATGGCGGCTCGCCTATGGATGTCGCGGAAGAATTACGACCAACAAGTGGTTTTGCTAATTGCTATTGTAGGTTGTGGTGGGACAAACCAAGTACTACAGTAACCCGAAATTTAGGTTGTGTTTCATCTTCTCGTTGTGTTCATCCAAAGCAACCTCGACCATTGTCAACAAGAGAAGGAGCGCGTATACAAGGATTTCCTGATAATTATCATTTCTTTGGTACTCGTTCAGAGCGTAACCTACAAATAGGTAACGCAGTACCAACATTTTTGTCTAAAGCAATCAAAGATTCTGTTAAAGAACATTTAGTAACAAAAAATAAACATATAGCAACTTCTAGCAATCCAACCCAAATGGAATTATTTTAAATTAGTGTCATAACCTTTAGAATATATACAACTATGCTTACACCTCAAGAGATTGAACAATCTTACGCGATTATTTCTAAGTACTATAATCAGCATTTGAAAGAAAATGATGTAAGACTCCCTCGTTTGAGAAATGGAAATCAATATACCAAAGATGCTATTGTTTTGATTTGCCTATTTCAAGGATACCCCAAAACAAGGGTGTGGACCAAAGAAGAACTGACACAAATTATTCGTGAGTTGATAGATCCTAATGTCAATGATGTTCAACAAGCACGCCATTTAGGGCATCAAAAAGGCTGGTATATTCTATCTGGTACAAGGAAGGATAATGAAGCTATTGATGCGGGGTTAAAAGCTGGAGATTATTGGCTTAAAACGCTTGAAGAGCCCTATCCTGGGTATAACGCATCCCGTCGAACCGTTACAGAGGATTTTGATGAACTCAAAGCTGCTTATGAATATCGTTGTGCTTGCTGTGGTTCTAAAGAAGGTGAGAAGAATTTTCGTAATCCTTCCAAAATTACACGACTTCAAATGGGACACATGGATCCTTCTAAAGAATTATCGCCAGGAAATATTATCCCACAATGTGATGAATGCAACCGAGCTGATAGAGACTGGTGGGTCTTTGACGCTAATGGACGAGTTGTGGGTATTGGCAGTGAAACGGTAATTGATAGATGTAGCGACGAAATAAAAAGACGGATTTATGAGCGTCTAAAAAAACAATACGAAAAAAACTAAATCAACTATGGGAGCATTTGCTAATTTAGGTTCTTTTTTTGGAGAGAATCTTGTAACTATTGCCAAGAAATGTGGATATCATCAATCCAATATTTTAATTTTGGAAGGCAAAATTGAACAGCTACAGAATGAATATCCTAATGTGTACAAAGCATTAAATTCATGTACTCATCATAGAGATAGTAGAACACCTCTACAATATGCACAAGATTTAGTTGCGTCATGGTTGTTTGAAGATTATATTTTACATCTATTTTCAGAGAAGGGTCTGAATATCAAAGGTGACGGAGCAGATAAAAATCGTGAAATTCTTTCAAGTGCCAAAGTGTCTGCTTCAAGTGACACATTGGTTACTTATAATGGTCATTCTCGTCCAATGGAATTGATGACTGATTATGGGGGTTATTGGTATAGAACTGGTTTGCTTGATCTAAGAGATAGTAAGTATATGAAATTAGAAAGAACAAAATCATTGCTTCTCGGCTTTTCAACAAAAGATAATAAATTTTTACTGATTGATTTTGCAAAACCAGTTCCTTCTAAATATATTGCGTCTCATTTCCCTTATGGAGGTAAACCTGCATACCAAATTTCATGTGATGGGATATTGCAATTGTTTAATATTGACAATATTATAAATCAAATCAAGATGTTATTCTAATTGTCATCGTGTACAAATCGGTATTTTTTTTCTAAAGATTCTAATTCTTGCTTTTGTTTATTATTTTTCTTCTGTTGAGATAAAGAAGAGATGCAAAAATGAGATATGGATGTGCTATCGATGGACTTACAATGTGCCGTAATCAACCCGTCAAGAACCCGTTATGAACCCGTAATTGATGAGAGATTACACATATAAATCCCCTCAACAGAAATAATTGTTGAGGGGATTTATATGTTGTGTAGGTGTGTGGGATTATCCCAACTTCTCCAAGGCTGTGCGGACACGGGAAAGAGTTTCCTCTTTGCCCAGCACATCGGTGATATTCCAGATATGTGGACCACGAGCAGCACCAACAAGGCAAATACGGAAAGCGTTCATCACGATACCTACACCATACTCTTTCTCAGCAATCCAAGGCATAATGAGATTATCCAATCCATCCGCAGACCAATCATCGTGCGCCTCCAACAAAGCGAGCATCTCGGTCATATGCTTTGGAGAATCCTCTTTCCAACGCTTCTTCAATGATTTCTCATCATACTCGGTAGGAGCCACAAAGAAGAAATTAACTTGATCCCACAACTCACTAACAAAGTTTACACGATCTTTTGTCAAACCAATGACTTTCGCCACTACATCAGGCGATAAGGCGATAAGGCTATTAGGCGAAAGGCGAGAGGCGAGAATAGGCATAAACTGTTCAGCAAGCTCTTCGTTGCTACGGAGTTGAAGGTATTGGTGGTTGAACCATTTTCCCTTTTCGTAGTCGAACTTAGCACCAGACTTGCTCACGCGCTCCAGCGAGAACTGCTCGATGAGTTCTTGCATAGTGTACATCTCTTGGTCGCCTGTAGCATGCCAGCCAAGCAAGGCAAGGAAGTTGATTACCGCCTCAGGATAGTAGCCTTCTTCGCGGTAACCCGATGATACAGAGCCATCTTTTTGGTTGTGGAACTCAAGTGGGAAAACAGGGAATCCGAGTCGGTCGCCGTCGCGTTTGGAGAGCTTTCCGTTTCCGTCTGGTTTGAGCAAGAGTGGCAAGTGTGCAAACTGAGGCATGGTGTCTTCCCAACCGAACGCCTTGTACAAAAGCACATGGAGTGGGGCAGAAGGCAACCACTCTTCGCCACGGATGACATGGCTAATCTCCATCAAGTGGTCGTCCACGATATTAGCAAGGTGGTAAGTAGGCAGGTCGTCGGCTGACTTGTAGAGTACCTTATCATCGAGGATATTGGAGTTGATAACCACTTCGCCACGGATAAGGTCGTGTACATGTACATCAATGTTTGGCTCCACCTTGAAGCGCACGACATACTTCTCGCCAGCAGCGATACGAGCATCTACCTCTTCCTTGCTGAGTGTCAGCGAGTTCACCATCTGCTCGCGAGTGCGGGCGTCGTATTGGAAGTTGGCAATCTCAGCGCGCTTGGCTTCCAATTGCTCTGGGGTGTCGAAAGCGATATAAGCATTGCCTGAAGCGAGGAGTTGGTCCACATATTTGTGGTAAATCTCGCGACGCTCGCTTTGGCGGTATGGACCATAATCGCCTTTGCCATTAGGCGCATCTTGGCAGATACCCTCGTCAATCTCGATGCCAAGCCAAGCGAGGGACTCAGTGATATATTCTTCAGCTCCAGGCACGAAGCGTGTAGAGTCGGTATCTTCAATACGAAGCAACATGTCGCCGCCATGTTGGCGAGCGAAAAGGTAGTTAAACAAGGCGGTACGAACGCCACCGATATGCAATGCACCCGTTGGACTTGGTGCAAAACGAACACGAACTTTTCTATTCATATCAATTATTAATCATTATTATTTCAGTCTTGTCGTTGTGGCGAACGATATACATACCCCTATTCAGAATGGGTATTTGTTCGCCTTGATAAATCAATCTGCCCATAATGTCCCATATGGCTATTGGCGATGGGGTGTTAGCGATGGGTGATTGGATGTCGGTATGGACATAGCCCAAACGGTTGTCCATCCATTGTATGCGTTTGGTGATATATTCCTTCAGGTAATTGACTTCTGCGGCATAACTACCGCGTGCCACGGGATTCATGTGCTCTTTGCTATGGAGAATATTCCAGCGCATGAAGTTGAGTTGTTGTGAGCGATCCATAGCGAGTGCCATACTATCAATCCATTGACAAAGGTCTTCCTCCGTGATTTGGTTGCAACGACCTACTTGCCAATGAGATTTTAACTCAGACATCGTATTTGGATCTTGCAGTACAATACGGCGCACAAAAGTACCCATATCGCCAGCAACAGATCCTCCACTGAAGCATACAAACTCAGACTTATTGTTGAGCGGATAGGTGCGGTAATCATTGTCGAAAGCAATGTCAAAATCCCATACTGGACCAGTATAAACTTTGTCCTCACCGCGTTTCTTGTACTGATACACACTCCAATATGTATCTGTATTACCCGACAACTCACCAATAAGGAAATGATTGAGGAAAGTTTCAGCATCTAACAGACGACGCCAACCATTGACAGGATCTGCAAAATGATTGCCATAGACATCCGATTCCATAGCGTTGAAGAAGTCACGGATATACTTGCTTTGCGCTGGTGTGATGTCATCCTCATCGGGGGATTTGATAGTCACAGGAATATTATGATTGGAGTTAAACCAACTCTTTTCTTCGTAGGCGTATGCATCAATCTCCCAAAGATAGCCTCCAGTCAATGCTTCGCCTGAAATATCGGAAGTTTCCATTTCGTCGATATTCACTCGGTTCTTATTGACTTCTATTTGGTCGCAGAGTTGGTAACATCCTTTGTATTCGCCATTGAGTACTACATCTACAGGTTGTCCGTAAGGAGTATATGGCATACCCATCTGTTGGCTGATATGGAATGCCAACAAGTTGCGCATAAGGGTCTTATCGCCGTAGTTGTTGATGAGTGTCCATTTCTTTGCTTTAGCGGGGGCATCTAAAGGCTTTTGTTTACTATCGAACTTGATACGATAAGGTTTCTTCGGAAATTGAGTGGAAGCATTGCCGCGTAGGCGAGTAGTGGCAGAATCCAAGACAAAAGAATGGTCAGTGTTAATAATACGCACATAGCAACCAATATCATTGACTTTATCATACGGCTCTACCGCATCAACAGTATTGATTACCACCAATGGTAATCCGCTTGGTAAATAGAATTGACTCTCATCACCTTCCGCCTCGTGACCGTAGAACTCCAGTTCGGCAATATTGCAACGCACATTATTTGGTCCTACATAGCGTACATAGCGAAAACCTTTACTAACATGAACATCGGCATAATGTGTTTCACCAATCACGCCAGCTTTGTCTATAATATATAAAGGTATGGCATCTAAAAAATCGCTTCGGGTAGCAGCTTCGATAACACCTAACTTTACTCGTTCGGGACCAACTCCATCGTTGCGAGGCGACCAACCGACGCGCGTAATCACATGCGGTTTACCTAAATCTAATCCTACCCATGTGTATGAACGCTCATAAGAAGCATAGTAGGTGTTGAGGTTGCCATCAAAAGCGTTGGCAGGTTGGTTTACAGTAGTACTGACCGAACCATTGTTATAATCAACAGCTGGCGAACCGATAGGGGTGCCTTGTAGCAATATGTCACCCGCCCAGAGGGGGATGCTAAAAATGATGGTAGCAAGTGTAAGTAAATGTTTCTGCATGTGTATTATTTCTTAAATAGTTTCCATATATTATATTTTCGCGATGCGCGTGGCAAGGGTTTAGTCATATCGTCTGTCATGTGCAATACAAATCGCTTGTAGTAAGATACGAGCAGGGTGGTGACAGGCAAGGCGATAATCATACCTACAAATCCAAGCAATGAACCCCATACGGATAAGCTAAGCAATATCCACGCGGGCCCCATGCCTGTGACATCGCCCATAATCTTTGGCACAAGAACCATATCTTGGATACTCTGCACAATGATAAATACGGCAGCAATACAGAGCATCACAACCCACACGGGACGACCTGTTTCTGCTGCTTGGATGAGTCCGAGCAAGATACATGGCGGAATACCCAATGCTTGCATGTAAGGCACGAGGTTCAGTACGCCAATCAAGAGACCTATACCAATACCCATTGGCAAGCCAATGATTTGGAATCCAATAGCAAACAAGATGCCTACGATACCAGCCACAAGAGCTTGCCCGCGAAAGTAGGCATTCATATTACGATCTAAATCGCTGATGAGCATCACAATGCTATCGCGGAAACGGTCGGGTAAGTATTTGTGCCAATTGGTGGTAATCTTTTCGTAATCAATGAGCAGAAAAATAATGTACAATATACATATAAATACCACTGCCAGTCCCATCAACGCATTCACGCCGCTACTTATCCAGTCACCTAAGATAGGTAACGCTTTCTTGACCCACTGTTGTACTTCTTGAGATTCAATGAGTGTTTTGATGTCGATGCTCTGGATAATATCTTCGATGCGTTCATTAACCTGAGGCGAGAAATATTCGCTACCGTCCCACTGACTTATATAGGTCTTGACGCTTTGCGAGAGTGAATTCGCTTGGCGACTAATGGCTGGCAAAACTGCCGCCACCGCACCAGTCAGCACGCCTATCACCAGCAGAATAGTAACAATGATGGATAGCACGCGACTCTTTAGGCGGCATGTATGTTGAAAGAAGTTAACAATAGGGGCCAGCATATACGCTACCACAAAACTAATTAAGAATGGCAGCAGTACGCCGCTTAATCGGCGAACGAGTAGGTACAACGCAACAAGCACCGCTAAGGTGATGCATGTACGAACTAACCATTTGCGGCTGAGGATGGAGGTGTTATTGGAATCGTCGGTTTGCATATTCTATTACTATGCTGTTGCCAGCAAGATAATGTGTACTATGATAAGGATAAGACAGAAGAATGTGCATATGTTTCGTGCAAGAAGCCAGCGGAAGAGGAACCAATCCATACCGCTCTTGACATATGAAGCCCAGTCGCCCATTGGCCCCATCCACCAACGAGGCATGTCGTTGCGAGGCAAACCGTAAGCAAAGAGTCGTGTGGAATGAATCAGGAAAATGGACATAGGTAAGGTACACATAGTTAATAGGTACCACGGACTCCACCAATTGAGCAATATACCTGTAATCAATAAAAGAAAAGGAACGACCGCAAAAAATCCAATGAAGAGAATCATTCGCTGTTTGCCGTGGTTGTGGATATCCTTGCCTAATAACAATCGAGCGAAAGTCATCTTGCTGAGTTCAGCATCTGCATTTACCTCCATGACCGAGTGGACATAGACTATATTGGTTACCATACATCCGATAGCGATGCTCATGCAGAGCATTTGCCAAGTGAAGGGCGTGCCTGTCAATGCCGCTTGAATACCCAGCATATTGAGTGGACCGAACATCAGTCCAATCACTAATTCACCCAGACCATGATAACCCAATTCAAGAGGCTTTCCTGAATAATTGATACCTACAATCAATCCTAAAACACCATAAACCACGATGCCCATAGCCGCTTGCCAACCATGAATGAGCCATTGCGCTACAAAAGTGATAGCACCCATAGTAGCAGCAAAAGCGAGGAAACCCACTACTGCCCAACCTAAATGGTGTATATCGGTAGCGCCACTTTGGATGTAGTGACATTTCTCCATACGGGCACGAATACTGGTACTACTCAAGTCGGAACGGACACGAGAGTCGTGCTTGTAATCGAAGTAGTCATCAGCGAGATTCATACCTAAATGTGCAGCGCATATACCCAAAAAAACAGGAAATGATAACCACCAAAGGAATCCATCTTGCCCGATACAAAGTATGATTGCCGTAAGGCAGGGTAGGGCTGACTGTGGAAGCGAAATATCTCGCGCATTTTTTATCCAAAAAAGTATTGTTTTCATACATTCATATCTTCTTGTAGAAAAATTTTTGCCAAATCGGTCGCAAAGGTACTACTTTTTTTCAACATATGCAAGTGTTCAACAAAAAATGTATCGAACGCTTGCATATTTCAGAAAAATGTACTACCTTTGCAAATTGTTTGAAATGAGATTATTCAAATATAGATTATGTTCTTGATTCAGAATACATTAGTCAGTTTAGATGTCTTGGAGAAAGACTTCTGCTGTGATTTAGACAAGTGTCGTGGCTGTTGCTGTATCGAAGGAGATGCTGGCGCTCCACTCACAGATGAAGAGGAAGCGAAAATACGCGAGATCCTGCCTGTTTTGTTACCAGACATGACCAAAGAGGCGTGTGCTGTAGTCGAATCGCAGGGGCTATCATATCTTGACCCATCTGGCGAGAAAGTCACTTCAATTGTGAATGACAAAGATTGTGTCTTTGCTCGTACGGACCATAATGGTTGGTGTTATTGTTTGATAGAAAAGGCATATAACGCGGGCAAGATTGATTTTAAGAAACCTATCTCTTGCCATTTATATCCTATTCGTCTTAATCGAGTGGGGGATATGATAGGAGTAGAGTACCACCGCTGGGATATTTGCCACTGTGCACGAGTGTTGGGTAAGAAACTACATCTGCCTATTTATAAATTTCTAAAAGAACCACTTGTCCGTTGTTTTGGACAAGAATGGTATGATGAACTTTGCCTTGTAGCAGAGGAGTGGAAGAAACAGATTAAAGGTTAGAAGCGGAATGAAAGCGGAAATAATAACCATAGGTGATGAATTGCTAATAGGGCAGGTGGTCGATACCAACTCTGCTTGGATGGCAGAACGGCTTAATGAAGTGGGAATTGAACTCTATCAGATCACCTCTGTCCATGATAATCGTGAACACATCTTACATGCTATTGACGAGGCGTTCTTGCGTGCAGATATTGTCTTTACTACAGGGGGGCTTGGTCCTACGAAAGATGATATTACTAAGCATGTGATGTGCGAATATTTCAACACAACACTCGTTGAAGATGTTCGCGTCAAGGCGCACATACACGATTTATACAAAGATCGACCAGAGGCGCTCAATCGACTGACTGCTACCCAGTGGTTTGTACCTGAATCGGCAACGATTTTACCCAATAGAGTGGGGAGTGCACCGATCATGGTATTTTATAAAGAGGCAATGAGGAGAAAAGGAGAAGAGGCAAGCTACGAGGATAATTCACAGGTCCTGATTGCCATGCCAGGTGTGCCGCATGAGATGAAGATTGCCATGACAGAGCAAGTGATACCATTTTTGCTAAAGACCGAAAACGAAAAACGGAAAGATGAAAATGGAAGGCAGAAAAATGGGATTATTCATCGTACCATTTTGCTACACGGTATCCCTGAATCAAAATTGGCTATTCTTATTGAAGACTGGGAAAATGCGCTCCCTCTTTCTATGCATCTTGCTTATCTACCCAAAGACGGACTTATTCGATTGCGACTAAGTACCTATGCCGATACAAGTGAAAGTGAGATAGAAGCACAGATACAAAAACTATTACCTTTAATCAAGGAATACTTGTTAGCGGTTGAAGATATATCGTTAGAAGCATTGGCAGGGCGTTTGCTTGCGCAACATCATGCTACAATCGCTACAGCTGAGAGTTGTACTGGCGGTCGTCTGGCAGCAGCACTCAATGCACGATCTGGTTCGTCGGTCTATTATATGGGGTCGGTAGTGGCATATGACAACACAATTAAAGAGCAAGTGCTTGGTGTACAAATTGATACACTAATGCAATATGGTGCCGTAAGCGAACAAACAGTGCGCGAAATGGCAGACAATATTCGCGCACTCATGCACACCGATTATGCAATAGCTACATCTGGTATTGCAGGTCCTACTGGTGGTACACCAGATAAACCAGTAGGTACAGTTTGGATAGCATGGGCAACACCAACAGGTACTGAAGCACAGTGTTTTTATTTTGGTGCAACCCGCGAACGCGAGCAAATTACCCAACGCGCTGTCACCGAAGCACTTGTCGGACTAATTAAATATATAAATACTGAACAATAATGCCTTTCTTCCGCGAATTATTCCTCACCCATTCAGTCACTCAGTCCATTGTTCTCCTAACAATGGTAGTATTTCTTGGCTTATGGGCAGGCGAACACCTGCGTATAAAGAAATTCTCTTTTGGGGTAACATGGATATTGTTTATAGGTATTGCTATCTCTTCTTTTGGCGTAACCATAGATGAGAATGTGTCTTCATTCGCTAAAAATTTAGGTCTCATATTATTCATCTATTCTATAGGTCTTCAAGTAGGTCCTTCTTTTTCGCCATTTGACAAGAGCGGTTTGCGACTCAACCTGTTGGCATTGGCAATAGTCATCTTGGGATGTATTACCACTATTGTATTGCATTTCTTAACAGGCATTGATATGAGTACTATGGCAGGTATTATGTCAGGTGCGGTTATGAACACCCCCTCGCTGGGTGCTGTGCAACAAACAGCCTCCGATTTATTAGGTTTCGTGTCACCCAATATCGCTATGGGATACGCTTTGGCATATCCGCTTAGTATTGTTGGACTTATATTATCTTTTGAGATAATACGCTTTTGTTGTCGCGTCAATCTTACAAAAGAAGATGAAAAACTGCGTCAAGAACATGTTTCCGATGATGATCCTATATGCGTAGATATTCGTTTATCTATTCCAGAGGCGATTACGCTGGAACAGTTGCACAAACTATGCCCTGTGAGTAATATGTTGGTGAGTCGAGTGACTCATCAGGATGGTAAAGATGAATTGGTAGATACTACCACAATGTTGTACCCCAACGATGTGGTTCGTATCGTGAGCGATAAACGCCATGAAAAAGACCTGCAAGTGTTAGGCGAAATCACGCACTACGGTTTTCGCGGAAAAGAGCGTTCTAATCACTTGATATCTCGTCGTATTGTGGTTACGCGCACTGAGTGTAATGGCAAACGATTGAGTACTTTTGATGTGCGCCACCGTTATCATGCTACTATTACGCGAATCAATCGAGCAGGTGTAGAACTCTTGGCTACTCCTGATTTTGTTCTTCAGTTAGGCGACCGCATTATGGTAGTGGGCGACCGTGATGATGTGCGTCATGTGGCAGATATTTTCGGAAACGAGTTGAAACGCTTGGATTTACCTAACCTGATGCCAATTTTCTTCGGCATATTCTTGGGTGTATTGGTGGGCTCATTGCCTATTGCAATACCGGGTATGAATATATCGTTTAAATTCGGATTAGCAGGTGGAGCACTGATTGTTGCATTGTTAATTGGACGCTTCGGTCCTTACTACAATATGGTCACTTTTGCTACCACATCAGCAAATATGATGTTACGCCAAGTTGGTTTAACTTTATTTTTGGCAGCTGTTGGACTGAGCGTTGGTGATGGATTTATTCCTACCATTGCAAATGGTGGCTATATGTGGATTATTTATGGATTTGCTATCACCATGATTCCGTTGATTATAGTCGGTTTTTTGGCGTACAAAGGTATGCGTATCAACTATTTCAAAGTGATAGGTCTTCTTACTGGCGCAATGACAGGTGCTCCTGCTTTGGGGTATGCACAAAGTTTGTCTAACCATAACGATCAAGCTTCGGTCATTTATGCGACCGTATATCCATTAACAATGTTTCTTCGAGTGATGGCAGGACAGTTGTTGGTAGTACTTTTTTGTGCTTAAAGTGTAAATTATTTGCACATATCAAAAAAAAGTAGTAACTTTGCGCGGAAAATATGTATGCATACGCTTGTTGCAACGAAAAACAATAGAGAATAATATATAAACACAATAACAAATTATGGAATTTAAGTACGCACCCATGTTTCAACTTGGAAAGGATGAAACAGAGTATTATCTGCTGACTAAAGACCATGTGTCGGTTGGCGAGTTCGAAGGAAAACCAATCCTCAAGATTGAGGCAGAAGGATTGACAAAGATGGCGAATGCTGCATTCTCTGATGTGAGTTTTATGCTTCGCCGTAGTCACAACGAGCAAGTAGCTAAAATCTTGCGCGATCCAGAAGCAAGTGCAAATGATAAATATGTAGCACTCACTTTCTTGCGTAATGCAGAAGTGTCTTGCAAAGGTCAGTTGCCATTGTGCCAAGATACGGGTACTGCTATCATTCATGGCGAGAAGGGTCAGCAAGTATGGACTGGCTATTGCGACGAAGAGGCGCTGTCTAAAGGTGTATATTTGACCTATACAGAGCGCAACCTGCGCTACTCTCAAAACGCTCCTCTCAATATGTATGATGAGGTGAATACCAAGTGCAACTTGCCAGCACAAATTGACTTGGAAGCTACTGAAGGTATGGAATATCACTTCCTTTGCGTGACCAAGGGTGGTGGTTCTGCCAACAAAACCTACCTCTATCAAGAAACCAAAGCGCGTATCCAAAACCCGGGTACACTCATCCCATTCCTCGTGGAAAAGATGAAGTCACTCGGTACGGCGGCTTGCCCTCCATATCACATTGCTTTCGTGATTGGTGGTACCAGTGCAGAGAAGAATCTGCTCACTGTGAAACTAGCTTCTACCCACTACTATGATACTCTTCCAACAACTGGCGACGAGACCGGTCGTGCGTTCCGCGATATAGAGCTCGAAGAACAACTGCTGAAAGAGGCATACAAAATTGGTCTTGGTGCGCAGTTCGGTGGTAAATATATGGCACACGATATTCGTGTGATTCGTTTGCCTCGTCATGGTGCAAGTTGCCCTATTGGTTTGGGTGTAAGTTGCTCTGCTGATCGCAATATCAAGTGTAAGATTAATAAAGACGGTATTTGGATTGAGAAGATGGACAATAACCCAGCTTCGTTGATTCCAGAGGAGTTGCGTCAAGCAGGCGAAGGCGATGCAGTATGCGTAGATCTCAACCAACCAATGGCAGATGTTTGCAAGCTTCTAAGCCAATACCCAATCGGTACACGCCTCTCTTTGAATGGTACGATTATTGTAGGTCGTGACATTGCTCACGCTAAGATTAAAGCGCGTTTGGATGCAGGAGAAGGTATGCCTGAATACTTGAAGAATCACCCAATTTACTATGCAGGTCCTGCTAAGACTCCTGCGGGTATGCCTTGTGGTTCTATGGGTCCAACCACAGCTGGTCGTATGGACCCATATGTAGATGAGTTCCAAGAGCACGGAGGTAGTTTGATTATGTTGGCTAAGGGTAACCGCACAATTGATGTGACCAACGCTTGTCAAAAGCACGGTGGCTTCTATTTGGGCTCTATTGGTGGTCCTGCAGCTATTCTTGCACAAGAGAATATTAAGTCTATCGAGTGTGTAGAATATCCAGAATTGGGTATGGAAGCTATCTGGAAAATTGAAGTAGAGAACTTCCCTGCATTTATTCTTGTAGATGATAAAGGCAACGACTTCTTCAAGCAACTCAAACCTTGTGAGGGTTGCACCATTTTGAAGTAATATATGACCAAAGAAAAGAAGAAAATATCGCTTTGGAAGCGTTTGAGAGAACGCTATCGTATTAGCGTTCTGGATGAGGAGACGCTAACCGATCATTTGCATGTCCGTCTTAGTGGATGGGGTGCTATTGTCCTCATTGCGTTATTATTCTTGTTGACAATGGGACTATTCTCGTTGTTGATATTATACACACCAGTCAAGAACTATCTGCCAGGGTATTCCGAAGATATTCGACAACAACTCATTGAAGAAACAGCACGAATAGACTCGTTAGGTGCCACATTGGAAACGCAACGACAATATTTGGATGTTATTAAACAAGTAGTGGCTGGCGAAATGCATACAGATACGGTACAGAGTTTAGACTCCATGTATATTATCACACGCGAACAACTACTCGAAGCTAAAAGCGAAGCCACAGCCGACTTCATAGCGCAGTATGAGGCCAAAGAAAAAGACAATTTGCAACTTTTCTATGTTGCCAACACTGCACCTATGTTGTCCTTCTTCCGCCCTGCACATGGTGTGATTATCCAATCGTTCTCTGAACAGGAAAAACGATATGGTGTTATGATACAAACACCTGATAAAGAGAATGTAACTTCGGTATTATCTGGTACTATCGTATGTATTAATTACGAGATAAATAATACATATAGCATGATCGTTCAGCATACCAACTACCTATCAATCTATCGCAATATTAACAAGATTATAAAGCGTGTAGGTGATGTGGTGCAAGTGGGTGAGAGTATAGCTATTGTAGATGGAAAGCAATTGTGGTTCGAACTTTGGCAAGATGGTAAAGCTATCAATCCAGAAGAAGTGATTGCTTTCTAATCCCAATATTCAACATTCGACTATACATAAACAATGAAACAAATAGCAATATTAGGTAGTACAGGCAGTATTGGCACCCAGACATTGGATGTTGTGCGTCAGCACCCAACGGAGTTTGGTGTGTATGCCTTGACTGCTCACCGTAGTGTGGAACTACTGATTGAGCAAGCATTGGAGTTCAATCCTGCTGTGGTATGTATAGCTGATGAGAGTTGCTATCCTCGTTTGCGTGAAGCACTTAGCGATTTGCCTATTCGGGTTATGGCAGGAGAGCGAGCATTGGAAGAGTTGGTTACTATGCCTGCAATAGATGTGGTAGTTGCAGCAATGGTCGGTTACGCAGGTCTACCGCCTACGATAGCAGCAATCAAAGCGAAAAAGACCATAGCACTTGCCAACAAAGAGACATTGGTAGTAGCAGGTGAAATCATTTGTCGTTTAGCACAACGACACAAGGTGTCTATTCTTCCCGTAGATAGCGAACACTCTGCTATTTTCCAATCGCTTGTAGGAGAAGATATGGCAAGTGTGGAGAAACTACTTCTCACTGCCAGTGGTGGACCATTTCGCACTTTCTCGTTGGAGAAAATGCAGCATGTAACAGCTGCACAAGCGCTTCAACACCCCAATTGGGAAATGGGAGCAAAAATCACCATTGATTCTGCAAGCATGATGAATAAGGGGTTTGAGGTTATTGAGGCGCGATGGTTATTTGATATTCCTGTTGAGAAAATCCAAGTGTTAGTGCATCCGCAATCCGTAGTACATTCTGCTGTGCAGTTTGTAGATGGTAGTGTAAAAGCGCAACTGGGCACACCCGATATGCGTATGCCTATTCAGTATGCTCTCACTTATCCCCAGCGTTGGCAGAGCGATGTACCTCGATTGGACTTATTTGCTAACAGCCAGTTGACTTTCGAGGCTCCAGATATGGATCGTTTCCCCAACCTTGCTTTGGCATATGAAGCTATAAATAGGGGTGGTAATGCCCCCTGTGTGCTGAATGCTGCTAATGAAGTGGTAAATTTGGCTTTCCGCAATGGCAAATGTGCTTTCTTGCAGATGTCGGATGTGATAGCACAAACGATGACCAAGACCACTTTTATAGTCGAACCAACATATGAGGACTATGTCCAGACCGACAAAGAAGCACGCAGAATAGCAAAAGAAGCGTTAAACCTTTAACAACTCTTACAACTTGTAAAACTATTAAAACTATTTCAACTTAACAGTATATGCAGTGGTTACAACTCATACTTGCCCTTAGTATTCTCGTCGTTATTCACGAGTTAGGGCATTTTCTCTTTGCGCGATTGTTTAAGGTTCGCGTGGAGAAATTCTATATGTTTTTTAATCCTAAATTCTCGCTCGTTCGAGCTAAGAAGATCAATGGTAAATGGCAAATAAAGTTCTTCGCACCAAATGTAGAGCCATCTGCGGTGCCTGTACTTGATGCCATGGGCAATGAAAAGAAGGATGATAAAGGGCAAATTATTTATCGTCCTATGACTGATGATGAATTGGCAGTATTACCAGAGGATGATTGGCGTCGTTATCCAGATGATACAGAGTGGGGACTTGGTTGGGTGCCTTTTGGTGGGTATTGTGCTATAGCGGGAATGGTGGATGAAACCAAATCAGCTACCGATCTTCCTTCCGAGCCACAACCTTGGGAGTTCCGATCAAAGAATGTATGGCAACGCCTTTGTATTATCATTGGTGGTATTATGGTTAATTTCATTGCCGCCCTCTTTATTTTTGGTATGGTGCTTTTCACTTGGGGAAAAGACACTTTGCCTCTCAGTCAGATACATACAGGACTCTACTACTCTGATATACTGGTAGATGAGGGATTTAGACAACAGGACAAAGTATTGTCAATCAATGGGGTAGAACCACAGACATTGGGAGATATAACACAAGCCATTATTTTGGAAGGTCAGCGTAATGTGATTGTATTGCGTGGCACAGACACTATCGAATTAACATTGTCCGAAGACTTGGGCGAACGCTATTTGGCATTGCAAAACGATATTGATGCCGAGGAGCGCGAAAAGCAGCGTGCGGATAAGTCCTATATTAAGAAAGGTTATACGCTACTCTCTTATTTCATGCCTTTTGTTATAGATTCCGTGATGCCCGGTGGTGCAGCTTCGTTTGCTCAAATGCAGAAAGGCGATAGTATTGTGGGTGTGAATGATCAGTTGGGTTTATGCCAAGTGCAAATAGCCAATGAATTAGCAAAACACCCTTGTGATAGTGTAACATTGCATTTCTATCGTGCGAATATACCTATGCAAGCTGATTTATTCATTGGCGATCATGCAATGATTGGTGTATATCGTTTAATGCCATGGGATTATTATACAGCAGTTCATACATCTTATTCTTTCGGAGAAGCTATCATAGCTGGTATTCAACACGGATGGGATCAGTTGGTCATGTATGTGAAGCAATTTCGTTTGGTCTTTACCAAAGAGGGTGCCCAATCACTTGGTGGCTTTGGAGCAATTAGCAATATGTTTCCTAATCTGTGGGATTGGCAGTCATTCTGGTATATGACAGCCTTTTTGAGTTTGATATTAGCATTTATGAACTTCTTACCTATTCCTGCGTTGGATGGAGGATATATTTTGTTCCTATTGTGGGAGATTATCACAGGTAAGAAGCCAAGCGATAAGTTTCTTGAAGTGGCAAATACAATCGGCTTCTGGATCTTGCTTGCCCTGCTTATATTTGCAAATGGTAATGATATTTTTAAAGCATTCTTTTAATTATGGATGGATTTTTTGTTCATGAATCATCTTATGTGGATGATAATTGTCTAATAGGAAAAGGCACCAAGATTTGGCATTTCTCGCATGTTATGTCGGGTTGTCAGATTGGTGAGAATTGCAATATTGGTCAAAATGTAGTTGTATCTCCAGGTGTTGTTTTGGGGCGCAACTGCAAAGTGCAGAATAATGTGTCTATATATACAGGCGTTCGCTGTGAAGACGATGTGTTTCTTGGACCAAGTATGGTGTTTACCAATGTTATCAATCCTCGCTCGGCAGTAGTCCGCAAGGATGAATATAAAGATACTTTCATTCGTCGTGGAGCATCAGTAGGCGCCAATGCTACCATCGTTTGTGGCAACTCGTTAGGCGAATATTGCTTGATTGGTGCAGGTTCGGTAGTGACAAAAGATGTGCCTGCTTATGCATTGATGGTAGGTAATCCAGCCCGTAGAATAGGGTGGGTCAGTCGCCACGGTGAAAAACTGAAATTCGACAAAGATGGCTTTGCCACTTGCCCCGCCACTGGCGAGAAATATCAGTTAGTCAATGATATATGTCAATTGATTAACAACTCTACACAACACTAAACAACGCTACACAATTCTAAACAACACGATATGATTCAACGAATTCAAACATTGTACCTCTTGTTGGTAGTTATTCTTGGCACGCTATTGTGCTTCTTTTCGCCAGTTCAGTTCCTTATGCCCGAGGGCACTGCATATGTGAGTTTGCAGACTTTTGATACATGGCAACTGACTATTATTGCCATTGCAATACCTCTATTGGCACTGGTGACAATCTTTCTTTTCAAAAACCGAATGTTGCAAGCGCGTTTGAATGTAGTGAATGCTATTCTTTGTCTGGGTCAGTGTGCGTTGTTGGGATTATATATCACTTTTATCGTGAAGGGGTATGAGCCAATCAATGGCATGACCTTAGCAGGTGCAGAATGGTTTCCCTCTGTGTGGGCAGCAGTGCCATTGGTGAATATCGTATTGCTGATGATGGCTACTCGTCGTATTTTGAAAGATGAGGCACTTGTTCGCGCAGCCGACCGATTGAGATGATATAGCGTTTTCGGCTATTGGTAGTATTTCTACTGATAGTATATGCTTTCTTCCGCCATTTATGTTTTCGGACATGAGTGGCGGATTTTTTTGATAAAAATTCTCTATCTTGTCTCTCTCTTCCTTCGAAACCACTCGGTTACCACTCTGATGTTCCCTTTACGCGGCTGAAAAAATCCTTTCCTGCTTGCTTCATATATCGGACTCAATCAACTATACTTGCGTGGATAGCGCAGGAAAATACCTATCAGCGCAACAGCACCCAACGCCATAGGGTAGTAGAGATAAGCGATAATGTCGAATGGCGTAATGGCTGCTAATCCTGCTGCCATTAGCAGTTGTGCTCCATAAGGAATCATACCTTGTGCAAAGCAACTAAAAGTGTCTAACAACGAAGCACTTAATCGCCTGTCTATTCCATATTTATCGGCAATCTCGCGTGCCATTGGACCCACAGTCACCAGAGCAATCGTATTATTAGCAGTACACAAGTCCGCCAATATAACCAACAACGCAATAGTCAGTTTTGCTCCTCGTTTGCCACGAATATGCAGTGTAAGGATACGAATTAGATAATCAATACCTCCATTGTGCCTAATCAACGCTAACATACCGCCTGCCAACAGAGTAACAATAATCAGTTCGCTCATACCCATAATACCTTCTCCCATAGCACTCATACCACCAATCACTGTGAAACTACCTGTCAATAAGCCAATGCCTCCTGCCAAAAGAATACCTATCAACAGAACAACCAACACATTGACTCCCGCAATAGCAAGCACCAATACTGCCAAATAAGGAATTACCTTATACCATTCCATAAGTACCACATTATTTGGCACTTGTATGTCATTTCCAATAAAGATATATGCCACTAAAACGAGGATTGCAGCAGGCAATGCCAACCATATATTGGCTTTGAACTTATCGTTCATCTTACATCCTTGCGTTTGTGTAGCTACAATGGTTGTATCAGATATAAACGATAGGTTATCACCAAAGAAAGCACCTCCTACTACGATAGCTACAATCAAGGGTAGGCAAGACCCTGTTTGTTGGGCTATGCCCACAGCCACAGGCGTTAGTGCCACCACTGTTCCTACGGATGTACCAATAGAGAGTGAAATAAAACAAGCTGCTATAAACAAACTTGGTAGCAACATACTTGCAGGCATGAAGCGCAATGTGAGATTTACCGTAGCATCAATAGCACCCATCTCTCCTGCAATCTTAGCAAAAGCACCTGCTAAAACGAAAATCCATACCATTAGCATGATATTCTCGTTGCCTGCACCGCGTGAGAAAATGTTTATTCGTTCTCTTAGCGGTAGCTTAGGTGTGGTACAAATACCATATGCGGAAGCGATTAGAAACGCCACAGTTAGTGGTAACTTGTAGAAGTCGCCCGCAATGAGCGACCCCACAAGATACACAATCATAAATACTATGAATGGAGACAGTGCCAGCATTTATGTCAAACTACGATAGCGTACGCGTTTGGGCTCAGTAGCATCTTCGCCAAGGCGCATTTTCTTGTTTGCCTCGTATTCAGAGTAGCTACCCTCAAACCAGAATACTTTGCTATCTCCCTCAAAAGCAAGGATATGCGTACATATACGGTCAAGGAACCAACGGTCGTGTGAGATTACCACAGCACAACCTGCAAAGTTCTCCAAACCTTCTTCCAATGCACGAAGCGTATTCACATCAATATCATTGGTTGGCTCATCAAGCAGCAATACATTGGCCTCTGATTTCAATGTCAAAGCCAAGTGCAAGCGATTGCGCTCACCACCAGAAAGCACACCACATTTCTTCTCTTGGTCTGCTCCCGTAAAATTAAATCTACTGAGGTACGCGCGTGCATTCACCTCGCGGCCACCTACACGAATATACTCAGTGCCATCCGCTATCATTTCAAACACGCTCTTATTTGGATCAATATTTGAGTGTACCTGATCCACATAACCTACGCGTACAGTCTCACCCACAGCGAAGGTGCCTTTGTCAGCTTGCTCCATACCCATAATCATACGGAAGAGGGTCGTCTTACCTGCACCGTTAGGACCAATGATACCTACGATACCGTTAGGTGGCAACATAAAGTCAAGATCCTCGAATAGCAACTTATCGCCGAAAGCTTTGCTTACGCCCTCTGCATTAATGACTTTATTACCCAAGCGAGGACCATTTGGAATAAAGATTTCAAGTTTCTCCTCGCGTTCTTTTTGTTCCTCGTTGAGCATACGGTCATACGCAGCCAAACGGGCTTTACCTTTGGCTTGACGCGCTTTAGGAGCCATGCGAACCCATTCAAGCTCGCGTTCAAGTGTCTTGCGGCGTTTGCTGGCTTGCTTCTCCTCCATAGCCATACGAGCGGTCTTTTGTTCCAACCAAGAAGAGTAGTTTCCTTTCCATGGAATACCCTCACCACGATCAAGTTCCAAAATCCAACCTGCCACATTGTCCAAAAAATAACGGTCGTGGGTAATACAGATTACGGTACCTGCATATTGGTGTAAGTGTTGTTCGAGCCAGTCAATAGACTCTGCATCAAGGTGGTTGGTTGGCTCATCAAGAAGCAGAATATCAGGTTGTTGCAACAACAGACGACAGAGTGCAACACGACGACGCTCACCTCCTGATAGGTGTTTAACCAACGCATCATCCGCAGGACAACGCAACGCATCCATAGCACGATCAAGCTTGGTGTCAATGTTCCAAGCATCCACGCTATCAAGTTTGTCTTGTAACTCCGCTTGGCGAGCAAGAAGCTTGTCGAAATCAGCATCTGGCTCAGCGAAAGCCATATTTATAGCATCGTATTCAGCAAGCATGTCCATAATAGGTTGCACACCTTGTTGCACACACTCACGAACAGTCTTTTCTGGGTCCAGTTGTGGGTCTTGTTCCAAATAACCTACGCTATAACCAGGTGAGAACACCACTTCGCCTTCGTAGTTCTTCTCAATGCCTGCAATGATTTTGAGTAGGGTAGATTTACCTGCACCATTAAGACCAATAATACCTATTTTGGCTCCGTAGAAGAAACTGAGGTAAATGTTGTTGAGTACTCGTTTTTGAGGTGAGAAGCTTTTGCTTACGCCCACCATTGAAAAAATAATCTTTTTATCGTCTGCCATATTCTTGAATATTGATTATACTATTACTTTCGGCTGCAAAGTTACAAAAAAAAATACACATACACAAGTGTAGCAAGTAATTTTTCAAAAAAGATAGATTCCTGTTATCATATATTTGCACAAGTCGAAAAAATGTTGTACCTTTGTCGCCCACTAACAAACAAGACTATCATTTTAGTATGCGCCACAAGCAGCGAATAGCAATTTCACGACTAATATCTGACATCATCAAGGCGGATGAGGTTATATGCCGCGAAGAAATCGCTGCATACAACAAGATTATTCGTACATTTGATATTTCTTCCGAAGAATTGTATGAAGCTCAACAACTTACATTGGAAGAAGCTATCAAATATCTCAAACACATGCCAAGCGATGAACAACAACGCTTGTATAAAAACCTTGCTATGGCTGCCTCCGCAGGGTATGGTTGTGTGGCGCAAGAAGCGTTGTTGCTGTTCACTTTATCTGCATGCCTCAACGATACAACTGACAAATACATGCTCCTGACGGCTGAAACCAAGGGCTATCGAACCGATGATAAGTATGTCATTTACTTGGAAAGCGACTATATGCCTCTTATCAATGAGGAGATTCAGGAACACTATGACACGATTGCTAATCTATTGCAATTATGGAATTTTGACTTTATTTATATTCCTAAACTTTCGCAGACTTTTCGCGAAATGGACAAATCGTATCTATTTGATATTCTTCGCTATATGAATCCGCGTCTATCAGAAGACATGTTAAATAGTTTGTACGAACGCCTCACACATTTTACCACCGAAATCTACACGCGTGACTATTTGGCAACAACGAGTCAAAAAGAGCATTTCTACAATATCGAGCCTTCCTTGCTAATCAATATTGGAACATCGTTATTACCTCCTTCTACTCCTACGCAACGCGAGCGTTGTTGTGTTAATATGCTAACGATTCGCTTGAATAATGAACCCAATAGTGTGCTGCATGAAGTACGCCACTTGGTGGATTGTTACGAGAATCTCATTACCGAACCAGAGTTTCATCGTCCCAAGCGTGGCAAGGGACTTTTCCGTTACCACGGATTATACAAGCAATGGTTCGATTTTTTAGCGCGTCATCACACCAAGGGAGAAGATAATCAAATATTGATTGACATACCAACGCGGCGTATATGGATGCGTGGTATTGAGATACAAATGACAGCCACACATTTGGCAACATATGTTTTCATTTTGCACCAGACTTTCTGTACCCATCATTGCGGATTGCTCAAAGCGGGACAGCATCATCCGCTATTGGAAAAAGAGGTACAGCGTTTGGGTAAAGCATACCATGCTGTGTGTAATTTGTTTCGTGATGCGCATGCGCCATGCGAACGATCGTATTTGGAAAATGTGCCAAATATTCGCGGGTATATAGCCCGAATAAGAACCATTATTGAAAATCAAATAGATACAGAGGATTTAAACTACTATTATCCCAAAGACTCAGCGGATAAGAGCATGTATCATATCACGCTTGATCCCACAAAAATTATACTGCAAGAAGCAGATAAACAATACTTATTTGTGGATTACCCACTTTGGAAAACAATCCAATAAATCATAGTATGTGAGGGTTTGTATTCTTAGGATGATTATATTAAGCAAATAGGGAATGTCTGTCTGACATTCCCTATTTTGTTTGTATATTCTCCTTCTTCCCTTGATAGGGAGTAAGGGATTATTTTACCTCTTCGAAGTCCACATCTTCAGCTGCGCCTTGGTTGTTACCGCCGTTTTGTGCACCACCTGTGAAGTCAGCGCCTGGTTGCGCACCTGCTTGACCTTGTGTAGCATTGTACATCTCTGCGCTGGCTGCTTGGAAAGCGGTCATAAGGGCTTGGTTAGCAGCCTCGCATGCGTCAGCATCCTTCTTCTCGTAAGCGGCCTTCAGATTCTTGAGTGCCTCTTCGATAGGAGCTTTCTTGTCAGCAGGGATCTTGTCGCCGAGCTCAGCCAATTGCTTCTCGGTTTGGAAGATAGTAGCGTCAGCTTGGTTGAGTTTAGCAATACGCTCTGCCTCTTTCTTATCTGCCTCTGCGTTAGCCTCTGCCTCTGCCTTCATGCGCTTGATCTCAGCATCGCTCAAGCCGCTTGATGCTTCAATGCGAATCTTTTGCTCCTTGCCAGTAGCTTTGTCCTTAGCAGTTACATTAAGGATACCGTTGGCGTCAATATCAAAGGTCACTTCGATCTGTGGCTCGCCACGGCGTGCTGGCATGATACCATCGAGGTGGAAACTACCGATGAGTTTGTTTTGTTGCGCCATTGGACGCTCACCTTGATATACCTTGATCTCTACAGATGGTTGATTATCAACCGCTGTGGTGAAGGTCTCTGCTTTCTTGGTAGGGATAGTGGTATTCGCCTCGATCATCTTAGTCATCACGCCACCCATGGTCTCAATACCAAGTGAGAGTGGGGTAACATCCAAAAGAAGCACATCCTTCACATCACCTGTCAAGACACCACCTTGAATAGCAGCACCAAGAGCTACAACCTCATCTGGGTTAACACCCTTAGAAGGAGCTTTTCCGAAGAACTTCTCAACTGCTTGTTGAATAGCAGGGATACGGGTAGAACCACCTACGAGGATGATCTCGTCAATATCGCCTACGCTGAGACCAGCGTTTTGCAATGCGGTGCGGCATGGAGCGATAGTGCGTTGAACGAGGTCGTCCACGAGTTGCTCAAACTTAGCACGGGTGAGGGTCTTCACCAAGTGGGCTGGCACGCCGTCCACAGGCATGATGTATGGCAAGTTGATCTCACTTGAAGTGGTGTTAGAGAGCTCGATCTTAGCTTTCTCAGCAGCCTCTTTGAGGCGTTGCATAGCCATTGGGTCTTTGCTAAGGTCTGCACCTGCGTTGTCGTTCTTGAACTCTTGCACGAGCCAGTCGATAATGCGGTGATCGAAGTCATCACCACCAAGGTGGGTGTCACCGTCGGTCGATTTTACCTCAAATACGCCGTCGCCCAATTCGAGCACACTCACATCGTGAGTACCACCACCGCAGTCGAATACGACAATCTTCATATCCTTGTCGCTCTTGTCAAGACCGTAAGCCAACGCAGCAGCAGTAGGCTCGTTCACAATACGGCGAACATTCAAACCAGCGATCTCGCCTGCCTCTTTGGTAGCTTGGCGTTGGCTGTCGTTGAAGTATGCTGGTACAGTGATAACTGCCTCTGTCACTTCTTGACCAAGATAGTCTTCAGCGGTCTTCTTCATCTTTTGAAGAATGATAGCAGAGATCTCTTGTGGGGTATAAAGACGACCATCAATATCTACGCGTGGGGTGTTGTTGTCACCCTTTACTACTTTATAAGGTACGCGCGCAACCTCGTTAGCAAGACGGTCATAGGTTTCACCCATGAAACGCTTGATTGAATATACAGTGCGAGTAGGGTTAGTGATTGCTTGACGCTTAGCAGGATCGCCCACTTTGCGCTCACCACCATCTACAAAACCAATCACTGATGGGGTAGTGCGTTTACCCTCAGAGTTGGTGATAACTACAGGCTCATTGCCTTCCATAACTGCGACACAGGAGTTAGTTGTTCCTAAGTCGATACCAATAATTTTTCCCATTGTATTTAAGTTTTTTTAGTTAATATTCTTGTTTGTTTTTTTCAGTTGCCGCTTAGCCGCCAACCGTTCACCATTTAATAGACAAATGCTGTGCCAAAGTTATTTTTATAGAAAAAACTGACAAGTAACTGACAAATTGGCAGAACTTTTTGCGTATGTCATAAAAAAGTACTACCTTTGCAGACAGAATGACCTATCGCATATTTGATGATATGACGCAATGTACCGAGCAAGAGGTCGCTCGTTTGTTGCCGTTGGTGAGCGACCAGCGGCGTCAGCAGGCATTGGCGTACAAGCATCTCTTTGGACAGTTCTGTTGCCTCAAGTCCTACGAGTTGCTCATGCAATTGCTTGCCTCTTCTGGTTTCCGGACGCCGAACGCCGGTTTTTCTACTCCTGATACCGACCGCCAGACACCGGACGCTGGCTTCCCGCTCTTCCTCTATAATGAGTATGGTCAACCACGCTTGGAGCATGGTCCATGTTTCTCTATCTCGCATTGCAAATATGGTATCGCAGTAGCTGTCAGCGAAACGCCAATAGGCATTGATATTGAGCATATTCGCACCGCAAAACCCGAATTAGTAGCGCGCACTATGAACGAAAAGGAGCAAGCCGAGATATGGGCAGCAGCTTCGCCTGATATTGCATTTACGCGACTTTGGACACAGAAGGAAGCTGTGCTGAAACTACAAGGAACGGGTATCCTCTCTATAGACGGAATAAAAAATACCTTGGTCGCAATCGAACATGTCGATGTGCAAACCAAGGTAAATATCAATAAGCAGTATGCTTATACCCTTGCTATTCTGCGATAATGGGACGCCGGACGCCGGAAGCCGGACGCCTAAATGTTACAACAACGCGAAGTCTATCACCTCTTGAATATCCTTCACATAGTGGAAAGACAAACCTTTGAGGTATTTAGCTGCAATATCTTCAACATCTTTTCTATTCTCTTCGCAGAGTATCAAATCGGTAATACCTGCGCGTTTTGCAGCCAATATCTTTTCCTTCACACCGCCAATAGGCAATACTTTACCACGCAATGTCATTTCACCTGTCATAGCAATGCGTGGGCGCACTTTGCGTTTGGTAAAGGCACTTACGAGGGCGGTAGTCATTGTGATACCTGCGCTTGGACCATCCTTTGGAATTGCACCTTCTGGCACATGCACATGTACTGCTGTGGAATCCAATAACTTACGCGCAATGCCAAACTGATCAGCATGCGCTTTGATATATCCCAAAGCAATGGTGGCTGACTCTTTCATCACATCGCCCAAGTTACCCGTAAGGGTGAGGGTAGGGGTTTTACTTGGAGAGAGTGATGTCTCAATAAACAATATCTCGCCGCCTACTTGTGTCCATGCCAAGCCCGTCACTACACCGATATACTTATTGGTTTCCCATTCATCGCGCGAGTAGCGTTTCTTGCCCAAATATGCCACCAAGTCTTCCGAAGTAACGGATACATTGTATTCTTCTTCCAAAGAAATGCGTGTCACCACTTTCCGACAAATAGCAGCAATCTTGCGCTCTAAGTTACGCACACCAGACTCGCGGGTATAGTTATCAATAATCTCAGAGATAATTGCCTTTTTTAGTTTGAGTTGTGTTGCTTTTAGTCCGTGATTATTGAGTTCTTTTGGCAACAAGTGGCGTTTAGCTATTTCCTCTTTTTCTTCTTGCAAATAACCTGTCATCTCAATGAGTTCCATACGGTCGAGTAGGGGACGAGGAATGGTATCAAGCGAGTTGGCAGTAGCAATAAACAACACTTTGCTCAGGTCGTAATCCACATCCAAGTAGTTATCGTGGAAAGTAGTATTCTGCTCTGGATCAAGCACTTCCAGCAATGCACTTGTTGGATCACCCTTGTAGTCAGAACCTATCTTGTCTATCTCGTCAAGGACAAACACAGGGTTGCTGGTCTTCACTTTTCTGAGGTTCTCAATAATACGACCGGGCATAGCACCGATGTAGGTACGACGATGACCACGAATCTCTGACTCGTCATGCAAACCACCCAAACTGATTCGTGCGTACTTGCGTCCAAGCGCTTCGGCTATAGAGCGTCCGAGACTGGTTTTTCCCACACCCGGAGGTCCATACAAGCAGAGGATAGGGGCTTTCATCTCTGTGGCATTATTCTGCGCTTTCATCTTCAGCACTGCCAAATACTCAATGATACGCTCCTTCACTTTCTCCATGCCATAGTGATCTTTATCTAAGATTTCTTGTGCATTACGAATATCGTAGTTATCTTTAGAATACTCGTTCCATGGCAAGTCCAGCAGGGTATCTAAGTAGTTTTGTTGGGTAGCATATTCGGGTGAATGAGAGTTCATGCGACGCAGTTTTTTGAGTTCTTTCTCAAAAGCGGCTTGCATTTTCTCGCCCCATTTCTTTTGTTTGGATTGCTCCAACATGGCATTCACTTGTTGCTCATCAGAATCGCCCAACTCCTTCTGAATAGTCTCCATTTGGCGGTGGAGATAGTATTCGCGCTGTTCTTTATCAATATCCTCTTTGGTCTTGTTTTGAATAACTTTCTTCATATCAAGCATTTGCAGCTCGGTAGTAAGTATCTCCAACAAGGCCACAGCGCGCTCTTTCAGCGAGTTCATTTCCAATAAATGCTGTTTGTCAGCAATGCGCACACCAAAATTCCCGCAAATATAATTGACCAGAGTAGGGGGATTGTCAATGCTTTTGAGGGTCATACCTGCTTCTGCGGGTATATTCTCCATGCGTTTGAGGATTTTCTCGGCTTGACTCTTTAGGCTGCTGACCAAGGCGATAAACTCTTTGTCATTGCGTTTTGGAAATTCTTCATCCATGATATGCACTTTAGCCTTCAGATAGGGCTTTTGTGCTACAATCTCTTGTATTTCAATTCGTTCTATACCTTCCAATATCACCATCAGACTACCATCAGGCATGTCTAATGTACGCATAACGCGTCCTGCGGTACCTATAGAATACAGGTCATCGCTGTTGGGTTCTTGTATATCTTGTACGCGTTGGCAGCATACAGCTAACAACTCGTCTTTTTTGAAGGCGTTAGTAACGAGTTTCTTGGATTTGGGGCGTGCCACAGTCACTGGCAGCAACACACCAGGAAAGAGCACCATATTGCGCAGCGGAAGAACACCAAGCACATCGCCACTATTCAAGTTGGGATTCTGGGTGTCGTCATCTTCTGCCAGTGGAATATAATCAACTCTTACATTTTGATTCTCGTCCTCGTTTAATAATAATTCATCAAGGTAGGTCATTTTGATTTACGATTTGACTATTTACGATTTTACAATTTAGATTATGTTTCTTTTTTATTAGGGTACTTCTCACTAAATTCTATTTTACATAATTGCAATTAGGGTATATTTATTATACTGCAAATATGTCACAATACCTCTAACAAAGCGCGGCAGAAAGTTGATTGCCGCGCAATGTTGTCGATATTGTCGTTTATTATTCCTTAATCTCTCGGAGATCGATCATCAGTTCATCCAGTTGCTTTTGATCCACCAAGCCAGGAGCACCCAACATCACATCACGACCTTGGTTATTCTTTGGGAATGCAATGCAGTCGCGGATGCTGTCCAAGCCAGCGAACAAGCTCACGAAGCGATCCAAGCCGTATGCCAAACCGCCATGAGGTGGCGCACCGAACTTAAAGGCGTTCATAAGGAAGCCGAACTTCAGTTGTGCCTCTTCTGGTGTGAAGCCAAGAATCTCAAAGGTGCGTTGTTGCAAAGCTGCATCGTGGATACGGATACTACCGCCACCAACCTCTACACCGTTGATAACCATGTCATAAGCGTTGGCGCGTACAGCGGCTGGATTGGTGTCCATCAAAGGAATATCCTCTGGTTTTGGACTGGTAAATGGATGGTGCATAGCCATGAGGCGTTGCTCCTCGTCGCTCCATTCGTACATTGGGAAATCAACAATCCAAAGGCATGAGAACTTCTTAGGATCACGCAAACCGAGTTGTTTGCCGACCTCCAGACGCAGCTCACACAATTGCTTGCGGGTCTTCATTGCGTCGTCGCCAGAGAGGATGAGAATGAGGTCGCCAGGTTGAGCGTTCATGGCTTTTGCTACCTCTTGCAATTGCTCTTGTGTATAGAATTTATCTACGCTTGACTTCACATTGCCATCTGCCTCTACGCGGGCATAAACCATACCTTTGGCGCCAATCTGTGGGCGTTTCACATAGTCGGTCAGTGCATCAATTTGTTTGCGGGTATAACTTGCACAACCAGTAGCGCAGATACCACCAATATAAGCAGCATTAGCAAACACGCTGAACTTCTCCTCTTTCTGTTCCTCGATAGCGTGGAAAATATCGTGCAATTCCACGAACTCCATGCCGAAGCGTGTATCTGGTTTGTCGCTACCATAATACTTCATAGCATCCGCCCATGTCATGCGTGGAAAATCAGGAAGGTCGATATTGAGAATGGACTTGAACAGGTGTTTAGACATGCCTTCGAAGAGTTGGAGCACATCCTCTTGCTCTACGAACGACATCTCGCAGTCGATTTGTGTGAACTCTGGTTGACGGTCTGCACGCAAGTCCTCATCACGGAAGCACTTCACGATTTGGAAGTAACGGTCAAAGCCGCTGACCATCAGCAGTTGCTTCAAGATCTGTGGACTTTGTGGCAAGGCGTAGAACTGTCCTGGGTTCATACGGCTTGGCACGATAAAGTCGCGTGCGCCCTCTGGGGTTGAGTTCACCAAAACAGGTGTCTCTACCTCAAGGAAGCCCTTCTCATCCAAGTAACGGCGCACCTCGAAGGCCATCTTGTGGCGGAGTTCAAGGTTCTTTCTTACGCAGTTACGGCGCAAGTCTAAGTATCTGTATTTCATACGAATATCATCGCCACCATCGGTCTCGTCCTCAATAGTAAATGGAGGGGTTACGGCTGCGTTTAGTACTTGCATTTCAGCCACTTTTATCTCAATCTCACCCGTAGGGAGTTGTGGGTTTTTGCTTTGACGCTCAATGACTTCGCCCGTTACTTGGAGCACGAACTCACGCCCTACCCCATTGGCTTTTTCCAACAAAGCGTCTTGCTCTGCGCTACCGTCGGATTGGAATGCGAGCTGCGTGATGCCATAGCGATCACGAAGGTCGATGAATGTCATACCGCCCATTTTGCGGATTCGTTGTGCCCATCCTGCGAGGGTCACTGTTTGTCCTGCATTGGCAAGTCGAAGCTCGCCACAAGTGTTGGTTCTAAACATGTTGTATATATACGATTTACTTATTTACTATTTATAGCATTTTTTATATCGTTCACAATATAGGTGTCGGACATCAATTGATACCCATATTTAGCATCATGCAGTTGTTGCCCCACTTCGCTGCCGTAAAACAGCAATAGGGCTCTGTGTGGCGAAATAGCCAGTTCTTCAGCCAGTTGCATTATGATACGCGTGATTTTGCGATATAATATATAGTCCTTCATTGTTATAAAATCTTAGCTTGTTCAAAAGTCAAAAATTGCTCTACAATGGACTGATGGCGAATACATACTTGATGGCGTAATCGTTCGTTGACCAGTTGTCCTATGGCTTGTTCAGCAGAGATAAATCCATCCACATATGCGTCCACCGTAGAGATTACGCTATCGTTGGCTACTCCACCCTCAATCCAGTCTAAATCTTGCCATGGCGAGTGTCCTTTTCTGCTGTCTGCAATAAAGTCGAGCCATTCTTGGTTGTAATCGGCAAACACCAATCGTTGGTATGCTAATTGTTCTGAAAAAGCCTTTTCATCAAAACGATAAATATTCAGTATGGCTTGTCCACCACGCATTCTTCCTGCTTTCGTTTGCGCCCATCGCTCTGCCTGTTCACGGTCATGGGTCAAATAAAAACCAGGTCCAAAGTCTAACTCTGGACGACCATAATTCACGAGAGGTTTCTCAACTACCAAAGTGGAACCATGAAACAATATAGCATTATTCAGACTCATAGTTTCTCAATGTCTCTATAATATCATCCGCCACATAATCAGCACTTTGTGTATGCAAGGTGTCATAAAAACGCATCAAGCGTCCCTCGATAAGTCCTTGCTTTTCTAATCGAGTAGCAAGTTCATCGGGGGTGATTCCCATTTTGCGTGCAGCCGTTTCTATAGCAATTACCGCAAATTGGATCTGGTCACTTTCGTATGTTCGTTTCATTCCTTCCATAACTTTTCCACACAAAAAAGCGTGCAAAGGTAGTGAAAAATCTTGATATATGCAAATTATAGTGCGATTTTATCAAAAACGATAGATTTTATCTATCATATCATTACCTACGACACGAACTTCAAGCCTACTACATACAGAATCAATGTGCAGATTTTGCGGCCAACGGACCAACGGGACAACACTTTCTATAAACTCACACACACGCATGCGTCCGTGAGTTTTAATAAATAGATGGCCCGTTGGCCGATGATTGGGACATGCTATCTATCCTATTCTCTCCTATCCTACCAAATGCCTGGTATGAGGCGCCAGCGGACGCGCTGCTGGTAATCGGTATATCCAGGTAGTCCAGCCGTCAGCACCTGCTCCTCGTTGTATATGCGTCGGATAATCAGTACGGGATAAACACCGAAGACCAACAATGCCCAAGCTGAACCCAATACTATCGGCATAGAGAGGAACATGAGCAAGGTGGCTGTGTACATCGGATGGCGCACAATGCCGTACAGTCCCGTGTCAATGAGTTGCTGATTCTCCTGCACCTCAATGGTTCTTGACAGGTAGGCATTCTCGCGCAATACTTCGGCGTACAAGGCATACCCTATCAGGAAGACTACCGAGGCAATGACACTCGCCCACAGGGGCAAACTGGACCACGCGAAGCGGTGATCTAAACCACAGAGAACAAAGCCGCCGATAAACATCAATCCCGAGAGGGCTACCACATGTTTCTGCGTCTGCTCTTTCTCCTTGTTGTTCAACCGTTTAGCCAATAGTTCGGGCATAGAGATTAGTAGCCAAACACCCATGCAGGTCATTGGTACAAACAGCAAGGCAAGCAGTAGCCATGCCTGCCAATAGTGCCATGTGCCTGCTGGCCAAAAGAGCAGCAAGCCAATCGATGCCATACCACACAGGAGTTTATATAATCCGCTAATAATCAATCGACTTGTTTTCATTTAGTCAGCCTTGTTAGTTCGTTCATAAAAAGCGTATGCAAAGGTACAACAAAAAATGCACATACGCAAGTTCTACGGGCGTTTTTTTTGAAAGATAGAATTTTGCGGAACAGCAGGAACAGCACTTTTCTTTTTCTCGTCCCCGTACGCGTGCGGACGAGTTTATAGAATCTGCTGTTCCAGCTGTTCCTCTGTTCCTACCCCGCCTGTTGTTTTTTCAGTTGTTGATGGATTTGCGCAATCACGAATCCGCGCAGCGTGGCATAATGTTTTTCTCCTTTTTTGGGGCGCTTAAATTGCTTCTCAAACAGTGGCTTCCAATAGGCGACTCTTTCTGGGTTCTCAAGTTCTTGTTTGGCAAGCAGTTGCACTTCTTGAAACAATGTGCGATTTTTCTTCGCTCCTTCCGACCATTCGCCCTTATGACAATGATAGATATAGGTTTCTCCGGGACCATAGAATGGTCTTCCTTTGTCGTCTTTGCCATAGCATTTACGACGAGAAACAGTGATACGACCATCCGCACTATGGGATGAAAGTTTGCCTGTGAATGTCTCCACAGGAGCCATGTAAGTAGTTTTTGACATAATAATTTGTAATTTAAGTAGTTTAAGGTTATAACTGTTTTTAATAATCTTTGTCAATATTGGTGAAACTCTTGAGCGCGGCAGGGAGTTGATTGCCGCGCAAGTTGTTTATGTTGTCTTCTTTTTTAAAACTGATCCTTATTGTATATTACGCACTATTCACGCACAATACACGGACAATACACGCACAATAAGCGCACTATTCCTATCACTTCCGTGGAGGATCACTATAAGTTCATTAGCACTTTTATTATCAATCTTCGTAACTCCGTTAAGGAGATTTTAGGTTTCTTTTGTAGAAAATTAGACACTTCCAAAAATCAACTGCAAAGATACAACAAAATTTTCGAATTTCCAAATTTTTAGGGGGGATAATTTTCAAAAAAGTGCACTTATAGTAATTTATCATAATTGCCAGCATGCCAGCATTGCCAGCAGTTTTTATACTTATGTACCCGTACATGCGCGGACGAGAATATAGATTTAGGTGGTATGCTGGCAATATACGGATTATTCAATTAGTACATGTATTTATCTATCAATTATTTACATATTTTTCTTATTTATTGCCAGCAGATGCCAACTGGATACATAAAATTCAATCAACTTTCAAAAAATAACAAATTCCTTGCAAATGTCATAAAAAAGTCGTACCTTTGCAGCATAAATTTAATACATTACATTATGCCACAAATGATCATGTTGGGCAGCGAGATGATTCGCATCAACCCTGCCAAAAACACCATTGAGTATTCCACTTCACAAGGTCGCAGTTGGTCAACGAGATACAGTAGCACATCCTGCGGCGAGTTTATTGACCTCTTGCCCTATGGCAATGAGCTGATAGCAGCTACGAGCAAGGGTATTTACTACTCCACCTCGCAAGGACGCAGTTGGTCATCTAGATATATGAGCAGCACCTGCGGTGAATTTCAATGCCTGATGGACGGCGGCAGAGAACTACTTGCCCAAACCTCCAAAGGACTGTACTATAGCACCTCGCAGGGCCGCTCGTGGTCAAAGAGGAGGTAAGAGATGGAGATCACCAACCTACTTGAATTTAGTCGCCGTGCGCAGTTGCGCAAGTGGTTTGAGCAGCATGCCGCTTCGGACAAGGAATGTTGGATAGCCATGTACCGCGTGAAACGCCCTGCGGAGAGTGGCGATTGTTTGCCATATATCGATGTGGTGGAAGAGGCTTTGTGTTTTGGTTGGATCGACTCCACGCTGAAGCGCCTACCCGATGGCAGACTGGCACAACGCTTGTCGCCACGCCGCAAACGCAGCCATTGGACGGAACTCAACAAACAACGCTGTGCCGACTTGGAAACACGAGGGTTAATGACCGATGCAGGACACCAAGCTCTCGCATTGGCGAAATAGCACCGCAATTGGTTTAGTGCTGGGCGTTAATTCACCAAGTAAAACTAACATACAAAATCGCCACTAAAAGCGATTTCCCTTGCAAATATCAGAAAAAAATTGTACCTTTGCAGGGTGAAAAAAAACTTAATACTATGATCGTAACTACTACTCAATCTATTCAGGGTCATACGATCCGCGAATACAAAGGCCTTGTTTCGGGCGAAGTTATCTTTGGTTTGAACTTTGTGAAGGACATCTTTGCATCGGTTCGTGATTTTATAGGTGGTCGCAGCAATACATACGAGAAAGCGATGATTGATGGCCGCGAACAAGCGCAACGCGAGATGGAGCAACGCGCCCGTGCGATGGGTGCCAACGCCATCGTTGGCGTATCGTATGGCTACGAAACCGTTGGTCCCAACGGCTCCATGCTGCTGGTGTCTATATCTGGCACTGCAGTGGTGGTGGAGTAAGGGGAGAGAAAGGAATCGTAAGAATGTTTATAAATTACGCATTTATGAAAAAGATTTTGACGACTATAGTACTCTGTTTAATAAGCACTATCTCGCTTAATGCACAAAATTATTCTAACTATGTATCAGTTAGCAATTCTGCTGCTGTTTCAACGCAATTAATAGATGTCAGATATGAATTTATTCAGTCTTCTGCCAATAGTAGTCTCGCCTTCTTAGTAGATAAATATACAGGAACAGTGTGGAAATACCGAATCTTAAAAAAGGAATTTGAAGAGATAAATAAAGAAACAGATGAGGCAGTTGATACAACTCAAGTTATCAATTGTATATGAGTGGTGAAAATTTGCACATGTGCTTTCTTCTGAATGTGCATACTGGTCAAATGTGGAGATATAGTACAAAAGAAGGCAACAAACAATTTATGAAAATGTCTATGCCTTGGCAAAAATAACTAACTTTTATATAATTTGATAGGAAAATCGTATGATTACACCAGACGAATACTTTAATGAGGTCAAAGATTGTGACTACAAGGGCGAACATTACTCTGTGCGAGATAATGGCGCTATCATGCGTCATCCTAAATCCAATAAAGCTCGTCCTAAAGATAATATTTGGACATTTGGATTACCCAATGATAAAGGGTATTGTGCTTTTTGCGGAGAGATAGTGCATCGTATTGTAGCATTTGCTTTTCTAGGAGAACCAGAAAATAATCAGTTAGTGGTTGATCATATAGACACCAATCGTCAGAATAATCGACCAGAGAATCTGAGATGGGTAACAAAATTGGAAAATGCCCTCAATAATCCATTAACTTTGAGAAAGATACTCTATTATTGTACACTTCAGGAATTTATAGAGAATCCTAAAATATTAGCGCAGCGTGCTCAAGATATCAATCTTTCATGGATGGGGGCAGTAACAGCAGAAGAAGCTAGAATATCATTTAACAATTTGAAACATTTACACGAACTACATTTGATAAAGAATAATACGAGAACTGGTGGTATCGGTAATTGGATATTTAATGAAAAATTTGGCACATGGATTCCAACTGCTATAGCGCCTCTAAAAAATGGAAGTCAATATCAAAGCATAAATAATAAAACCCAATATGATGTATTGGACACACCGATAAATGACCAAGAATCACACATGGAAGATGGTTGGGGAGAATCTATAGATACATCTAAATTTGATGAGAGTTTTTGGGGCAAAGAGTTTTTAGAGTATCATAGTAAGACGAATGAAGAACCTCAAATAAAAGATGAGGATGTGAAACTACCTAATTTATTTAAAACGTCTAATAAATATGCAGTTCAGCAAGGATGGGCTCCTCATACTAATCCAGAGTTTCCATGCTGTCCTACTGAGATATCAGATCAACCATTGCAAGATTATTTCAACAATCTAAAAGAAGAAAAAGTATATGTGACCACCAGCTATGGTGCATCAACAGTTTTTGAGTTTACTTTATACGAAGATAAAATCATCATTTCAACAAAAATACCTAATGGAATAAAGCATTATGCTCTGTCAGAGATAGAGTGGAACGGAGAAGCATTTATCCATACCTCTAAAGGAACATTCTTTGAGGAAAATGGAGTACGTGCTGCGTACACAAGAGCTCAAAACCTAGAATGGGACGGTCCAGATAGTATAGATGACTATTGCTAAGAAATTATTAACAAATAAATAGAACAAATTATGAAGAAGATTGTAACAGTAATTTTACTTTCCGTATTAGCATTTAGTTTAACAGGTTGCGAAGGATTTAATCAACCAAGTAATGGTAATTCTACTCAACAACGAGATGAGTACTATGTGAAATATACGATTTCATCCTCATTTTATTATTTTGGTTCCATAACATACGCAGATGTTAATGGAACTAAACATGATCGTACAGGAGATTACAATCGTACTAGTTTAAAATGGGAGGTCATTGTGGGACCTGTAAAGAAAGGTTTTAATTCACATGTTTCCTATAGCCGTGGAAGCGCGAACATAGTTAAAATAGAAGTATCCAAGAATAATGGACCGTTTGTTTTAAAAGCGAGCGGAGACGATAGTGCGAATTACATAATTGACTTTTAATTTATGCTTCTTTCCACAATGTCATATGAAGAAATATATCGCGAAATCCTAAAAGATATTCGTGATGTTAAAGAGTATTATGATGTTGCTATAAAAGCAAAAGTCTGCAAAAGTGCACAGAAATCTCGCATATATCCATGGCGACATTTTGATTTCTATACACACCCAAAAAGCCAAAACAAATATACATATCTAACAATAATAAAGAAGCATGCATGGTGGAACAATCCTGAAGTAACAGTCTTTTGTGAATACGAGGGAGAAAGGGGAAAAGAGATTATTACAATGGCTCCAAAAAAAGACATTATGACATCAAAATATAAATTGGTCATCAGTGTTTTTCAAGCGCATTTCTTCAAACGCTATTATGAGCGCTTCATCAAAGATGAACAAACTGAACAATACAAAATAGCGTTGTTTCTATCTCGAAATTCAGGTGCACTTCAGTTAGGTAGTAAAATTGTAAGTGATAACGAACAAATCAAAGAAGATTCCGAATGTCATAATTCTGGTATGCTCAATCTTGATGGTCTTTGTCTAGGAAAAATAAGTAAGGAGAATCCCAACATCTTTATATATAAGACATTTATTCCTTTAGACAGATTGTATCAAAAACAATTTGAACGAGTGATGCATGAATATCTTAGAATGATTGCTTTGAAAGGAGGAGAAGATAATCCACATTGTAGAAAAACCATTGAAGATACATACAACAATGCAGCAAGAAGATTCCGCGACATTCTTTTGGGAAATAATCACATGACCGGTAAAGAAAGAGTACAGACTTATTTAGAAGAATATAATAAAACATGTGACATTCTTCGCCAATATATTATTCTCTAAATATTCAGAGTGGCACGCAAGTGTCGCTCTTTTTTTTATCCCAACTAACATTTTTGAACATTTTTAGGAATATCTTCCCAAAAATTTGCATAATCCAATAAAAAGCACTACCTTTGCCATCGAATTTGAGGATAATGCTCGGTGAACCATCCGCTATTATCGATGGATGATCTCGCTTATAGAGCAGGTGGAGACACCAATCCTCATTTTTTTTATTCAAATGTAAATTTTTCTATATAGTTGTTTTTGACTACACAGATAATTTCTTTTATTAGTGGGTTGTTTTATCAGGATTTCAATGAACAATTTGAAGGATACACACAATAAGAATTATTCCGAAGTTGTAAACATTCAGAGTGGCACGCAAGTGTCGCTCTTTTTTCTCCCAAGTCTCTACACCTTGCACCAATCTACAGCGGAACTATCCAACAAGCTACCGCTCCTCAAATGTACCATCCGAATAAAACACCAATATCTTTGAAACAGTTCGCGATGCAGCAACAGTCATCTTCGGCTGTTTTTCCTCAGTTGGTGCACATGCCACTGCCATAATAGGAGTATCCTCCTGTTTATCATTCTCAAACAGCGGCAACAAACCTTCTTCATGGGTACCTGCAATATACATACTACCCACACCCATAATCAACCAATCGCAACTTACTGCACGAAAACGACGCAATATAGCCTGCATCACATCTAAACTGGGCTTATTCCTTCCACCCATGATATTAGACAAGGTTCCTTGACTAATACCAACCTCCTGACAAAACTGCTTGGCATTCATACCCTCCGATTGCATCACCTGCAACACACGATCACGCTCATTCATAATATACAATTATATAAGTTCTAAAAAACAATACCACATTATTATACAAAATCGGGTGCAAAGATATGAAAAATATTTCACATATGCAAATCCACTGATTTACTTTTCAAAAATAAACGCAATTCACATTTGCAAATAACACGCCGCTATTCACATTGTATAGTAGAAATCCACATTGCTTGATTTACAGGCTAATACCAATACCTATAAATAGTTTAAGTATTCTATGTATATTTATAGAAAATCAGCGACTTACAAAACAACATAGGTAAATATCTATACATTTATAGAAAATATGTACACACAATCACAGAAACGCTATTTTATTAGTTTATATAAAACCCGTAAGTAATTGATATTATACACTTTTCAATAACTAAATCGCTATAACTAAAAGCACTACTACTGGGTATCTATCTGTCAATAGGCAAAATTTTCATAATTAAATAAATATACATCGCAGATGTTGCATATTTGTGAATTTTATACACCCGGTTCGGTTAAATTATTTAGAAATTAGCATATCTGTATTCGTGAATTATTTTTCAAGAAAATTCACATCCCTACCCTTTTTCACGGAAATTTGGTCTTTCATAGCAAATTCACGAGAATTGAATATTTTTCACATATCTGTACATTTGCACAGAATATTCAATTCTCGTGAACACTAAAAAAAAGGATTTATATACCTGTTGAGACTTCGTGTTGTTCCCGCCACATTTACTTAAGATTAAGCGCACGAATTTCGCATGAGGCGAAATGAGGAGCGGTGGTAATATATTACGGAGTACCTCGTAAAAGCGTGGCTATAGCGTGGCGAAAAAGATTTGTTTAGATTTCTGCCCGTAGGGCAAGGAGATAGTAAGTGTCAACATGTATATAGTTCACAAAAAAAATGAGGGTTACCCCTCTAAGCCTCTGTTCTACTCCATTTCCAGCGGTTATGGGTCCAGAGCCACAATTCAGGCGATTGTAAAATATTCTGCTCTAAGAGTTGAGCATACGCCAAGGTAATATCTGTCGGATTAGTAGAAGCAGGATCATCCGTAATCACCTCAAAACGGGCACGATAATATCCCCTTTTAGGCGATTCTATATGTACATAAGTAACTGCATAGCCAAACTTGCGCGCCAAGACCTCTCCACCATCTAAAAAGGCGGTTTCTTGATTAAGAAACTTAGTCCAAATATGTGCATTACGCGGAGACGGTTTCTGATCCGATATTAGTCCTATGGTGATAGGATTATCAGCATGTCTCATCGCTACAAGTCGGCGCAATAACTGGTTTTTCTCTATGCATCCGCCACCACCGCGTTTGCTGCGCAAAGCCAGCATAGCTTGGTTAGCAGAGGCACTTTTCAGTTGGCGATAGACATTATACTCCTTTATGCTACTGTCTATATATCGCTTTCCTATATCTGCAATCCATTCCCAATTGCCTAAGTGACCAAGCATGAAGAACACGCCCTTATTTCTATGCGCCAACTCCTCTACAATCTCCACATTTTCAAATACAAAACGCTCACGCATCTCCTCATCACTGATACGATAGCCGTAGATTATTTCCATAATCGTACTCGCAAAACGATGATAAAACAGATGCTCCAGTTCCTTACGCTGCTTGTCGCTTTTCTCAGGGAAAGACATACGCAGATTCTTAGCCACAATCGCTCTGCGGTAACGCACCACATAGTACATCAATGGATACACCAATGCATCTGCAATAAAATACAGAAAAGGTAGAGGAAAAAGGCTTAATATGCGAATTAAAGCAAACATTCTGCTACAATTATGTTCGCTATCAAGAGATGTAATCTACCAAATAAACAAACAAAAAATACACTATTGGCGTAGCCAAAAGCAGACTATCAAAACGATCCAACACGCCACCGTGACCAGGCATGAACTTGCCCGAATCCTTCACACCCAGCGTGCGCTTAAGCAAACTCTCCATCAAGTCGCCTAAGGTTCCAAACACCGCTCCGAAAGCCGCAAACCACAAGCTATTAGCCAGTCCCATTTCTGCTGTCCAACCTATTCGGTAGAACACATAACCAGCCAACAATGATACAACTACTCCACCTATCAGCCCTTCCCACGATTTAGCAGGACTTACGCGTGGAAACATCTTGTGATTACCCTTTGGTAGTTTAGATGTCAAACTGCCAACGATATAAGCCCCACTATCATTCACCCATAACAGAATAAACAATGCCAAGAGCAAATATCGATTGTGCATCATCACACCATTCATCAGCGCAAAGGGCAATGCTACCATGCTCTGGCTGGCACACAAATTTCCCCAAGATGCTATCGCATGGCTATTCTCACGGAAAAGCTGCGTTATCATGGCCAATAGAATTACCGCCACATATGCCAACAACAACGCATACCATATCCCATCACCATAGAACAGGAAATACATCGTAGTAAACAACAGCGCATTAGCTATCATTGCAAACGACTGAAGACGCACATCAGAACCCACCAATACATGATACTCGCGAACGGCTAATGTGCTGACAATCAAAAACAACACACCAAACAACAACGGATGACCACCAAAACACTGAGGTTGAACCAAAATTGATGCAAGTACCAAACCTGCATACACAATCGCAGAGAGGGTTCGTTTTACAAAATTATTCATAATCGTAAATTATTTTCCAAATAATTTGCAAAGGTAAGAATAATTTTGTAATTTTGCAAGCAAATTCACTAAAATATTAGAAATTATGAACACAAACATCGAATTGAGCCTTCTCAATGCAGAAGAAAAAGAACTTTTGAACTACATTTGGAATCTCATTCCAGCAGAAGACAAACAAACCATGACACAAAATGATGTACTATCTGTACTTGATTTAATGGATGATTACCTGTTGGAACATGGGTTGCTGGAAGAGAATGAACAAACGGGCGAAACCACTTACCTTGATGGAGAAATTGATGAGAATGAGCAACTTGAATATCTAATCAATGCTCTCAAAGAGCAAGGAGTGAATCTCTCTGCTGTACAAGTACAACTAATTATGGACGCAGAATTACAATATGGTATTGAGCAAGGGTATTATCAAGAAGAGGAATAATGAGGCGATAAACTAAAGGCAAGATAGAAAATAAAAGGTCACTGAATCAGTGACCTTTTATTTTGATTATCAATCGTTTGACAACATTCTTCGCGTTTTGAATCATAATCTCCTTCACCCATGCTCGGCGGTTATCAGTCCAGCGTTGCGGGTGTGTGGTTATCATTATCCGAGACGGAAGACTACCCTTTTCTATCGCGTTTATTATATCATCAGTGGCATGATACACCAGCCCCTGCGCATTCCATTGGTCTTGATATACAGGTATTTTATCCCTAACCGATACCGTATAGCCATCCCAACAGCGACCTGTATCCGTCAAATAGAACACCTCACCGAAATCCACATCAAAATACGGCTCACCGATAATACCCAAATCGCGATAACTATACCTCTTCCATAATTCCTTTCCATCCCATTGGCTGGTCGGTGCACCGTGCATACAAATAGTACGCACTGGATAAAACATTCTGAAATATGCCAACTGCTCTTGGAAATGCGCATACGCTTTCTCTGCATCGCCATGCGCGATAGCCATATCCTCGTAGTGGTATCCTATCTCGTGTCCCAACTCCGCTATCGCACGAATCATCTCAGGCTGATTACTCTCTGGAACAACCCGAAAATAGTAACTCGCCGCTATACCTAACTCCTGCTCGATTTGAGCTGTGGACAAACTATTCGCCACCTTTAGATCCACATCGTGGCGAAGGATAATCCATTTAGACGAGGAGGTGAGGAGACTATTAGGCGACGAGGCAAGCTGTTTTTGCTCGCAATATTGCTCAAAAGTGATGAATTTATACCCCTTTTTCTGCAAAACGACGAGCAATTCACGATATTTACATAATGTAAAGTCTATCATACGGTTACGAGTTGCGAAGAATATTGTTAATAAAATCCAAAACATACATTCGTACCTTATTTATATATCATATTCAGACTTTGTGCCAATTTCACACCAGCCACATACATTTGCCACTCCATAGGAGCAGTCCAGTGGTAGGTATAGTGGTAGGCATTACCATTCCATGTTGCTTGGTATTGGTAAATATTGTCGGTGATATGATATGTCTGGAGTAGTGTCTGTTCGTCAGTGAGTTTCAGTACCTCACGCTTCTTGCTACCATATACATCATGGAGATATGTTGCATACTCGCTATAGCTAAAGCCCTTGCTATCAATAATCTTGCCGTCCCATACGGAGTGTAAGTTGGTATTTTGTCCGAACCACTTCATCTTAACCGCATTGCCACCTTTGTCATCTAAGTGTGCCATATGCATAGGGCAAAAACGATCGGCATACAAATGCACATAGAAGACTAAAGCATCATGGCAATCCTTCTGACGAGCAAGTACAACCTCCAAACTATCCAACGCCATGAATAAATCCCCACCCACTTCTGGATAATCCGTCAACATAGCCACTACCTCTGCATCGGTCAGTCCGCCATCCAAATCTTGGTAATGGCAAGTGAAACTGGTAGGATAAATAGTATCACTCTTTATTTCATCTGGCCATGTAGATAGGTAAACCATACCATGTTTACCCAATACAGCATCAATCTGCTTGCGGGCTTTGTTGGTGAGATTATCGTATGCCACTTGTGCCACAATACGGTGACCTTTTTGTCCCCATGCATAGAGATGATGCATGCTTGGCACAATAACTACGATCATGAAGTAAACTACAAGTAATCGTTTCATCCTATTACAATTCAATAAGTTATCATCTATTATCTACTTTGTTGCGATAAACCACATAGCGTTGGTATAAGTACTCCAGTGAGAGGTTGAGTAGCATATTGATACCTGTCACCAAATACTCATTCCAAAGCAAATCTTCTGCCAACCAGTCGCCTAATACCGTTGTCACAGGAGTAAACACAGCGTAAAACGCCAACACCAGTAGCATCGCGCGAGTGATATTCGCATTGGACTTGAAGGTAAATCGCCTATTAAAAGTAAAATTCCACAAGATACTCAGCAACAGCGAAATTAGGTAACATGGCCAATAACGCCATTCTGTACATTCGTTAAACAAGGTAAAAGAGCCTATCTGAACAATGCCCGCACTGGCGGAGAAAAGCACAAACTTCAGCACCCTAACCCACTCTTTTTTATTTTTATTCTTCTTTTCCATAATTCCTTCCTTTACACTCTACACTCTACACTAATACAACTCTATCCACTCCACCGTATTCCCTACGCATTGCAGATAGGTTTGGAAGTCTGCGCGTTTAATGACTACCGTTCCGCGGCAGTCATTCGGGTGAAAACTCAGACTATCTGCCCCTTGCAGGTTCTTATCCAAGAACAATATCACATGCTTCTCTTCATCATTGATAAGCCCAAAGGGACTTACGCTCCCTGGCTCCAAGCCCAAATAGCGCATCATGCGTTCTGGACTGGCAAACGATAGTTTGCCTGGCGAGTTCTTACCCGCCGCCAACAATGATGCCTTAAGACGCTGCTCCAAATCGTGAATAGCCAAATCATGCTCGCAATCAAAGCAGATGAGATAATGCTGCGTTCCCTTGTGGTTGCGCATAAAGATATTCTTGCAATGCACACTGCCATCGTCCTTCCACCAGCGTTTTGCCTCCTCGATGGTCTTACCCTCGGGGTGATTATAGCACTCAAAGGGTATCTGATGCGCTGTCAAATATGCCAATACCTTCTCTTGTCTTTCCATATTCTCTTGCCTTTCGCCTTATAGACTCATAACCTAACTATACCTCCATGATTACCTCACGCAGCACTTCGCCCACAGTTGGGTGCGGGAAGACCACTTGTTTGAACTCGCCTACGGTATATCCCATGCGCACGGCAAAACTGGCTGCTGCCACGAACTCCGAACATGGATTACCAATCATATGTACACCGATGATGGTCTTGTTTTTCTTATCCACAATCACTTTGCACAAGCCTGTTTCTCCCTCGTTCTCAGCGACAAAGCGTCCTGAAAAGGTCATCGGCAATTTGTGTACCTCGTATTCTACAAAAGGTTTGTCAAGCGACATTGTCGGTGCAAAGTCGCCCTCACGAATATCGTTGAGGTCTTTCTCGGTCAGTCCGATACATGCTATCTCTGGATTGGTATAAACCACACTTGGTATCGCATTGTAAGCAATACGCTGCAATGGCAGTTGCTTGAGCATGCGACCTACTGCTACTTCTGCTTGACGACTTGCCACATGTGCCAACATGATTTTGCCAGTCACATCACCTGCGGCATAAACATTTTTGAGATTGGTCTTCATAAACTCATCCACCACGATACCACCACGGTAAATCTCTATATCGTTAAGCGCCTCCAGTCCTTGCATGTTCGCACGACGACCTACCGATACCAATATATGCTCTGCCTCGTATTCACCATTCGTTGTCAGTACCTTATTGCCTTGCAGTTCAGTCACTTTGGTATCGGTCAGTATCTGAATACCCGCCTTGCGGTATTTATCCAATAGGACACCCACCACTTCTTGATCCAGATTTGGCAATATTGTAGGCATCGCCTCAATGACGGTCACGGGTACACCTAACTCGTGGTACAAAGTCGCAAACTCCATACCGATTACACCACCGCCCACGATAATCATTGAGGATGGCAGTTCTTTCGTATCCAGTGCATCCGTTGAATCCCATACGGCTGGGTTATCTTGTATACCAGGGATAGGCGGAACGAAGTTCGTAGAGCCTGTACAAATCAACAGGTTTTCTGCCTCGTATTGCTCTTCGCCACAAGTTATCACTACCTGCTCATCACTGCGACTCAGAATAGTGGCAGCCCCCATGACCACAGTACAATGCTCGTTATTAAGTTTCTGCTTGATACCTGCCACCAGTTTGCGCACCACTTTCGTTTTGCGTTGCACAATTTTGGTGTAATCGAACGCCACATTCTCAGCAGAAATACCATATTTCGCAGCGTTTTTGGCATTATAATATTGTTTCGCGCTGTACAATAAGGTTTTAGTAGGAATACATCCTACATTCAGGCATGTACCACCCAATGCAGTTTGCTCAAAAATCACCACATCTTTGCCAGCCTTCGAGGCCAATTCTGCGGCAGTATATCCTGCTGGACCACCACCAATAATAGCAAGAAAGTATTTCATAAGTATATTGTGTAGAATTGTTTAGAGTTGTGTAGAATTGTTTAGAGTTGTGTAGAATTGTTTAGAGTGGTTTAGAATTGTTTAGAGTGGTTAGGAAGATGCGTACGGCGCTGGCTACCATCTCTGCACATGGGCGTTTCTGATAGTAGGCTTCAGTACGAGCTTCGGGCATAGGATTTTGTGGTTTGGGCGCTATGCCAAGCAATTCTGAACAAATCAAACTGCCATTCTCCTCCTTGAATTGCACTGCTAACTCCTGCACAAGCGAGTAGTTCTGCATCTTGCCTTCTGCATCATGAGGCGTAGCACTACCATTCTCTAATCCTGCCAACATAAACATACCACACGCAGCGCCACAAGTCTGTCGCATACGGCCTATACCGCCACCAAAGGAAGCAGACAATCGCAAAGCCAATGCCTCATCCTCTATCCCATACAGGTCAGCACAAGCGGCAAACACCGATTGGCTACAATTGAATCCCTGATGAAAAAGCGCTTTCGCTCTTTCTACGCGTTTTTCTATATCATCTCTTGTCATAATCTTTTTACTCTACACCTCGCACAGCGACGACACCTACCAAAGCCGCACGAAGCGGAAATCACCTATCACCTAAATAAAATTCGTCCTCATTTTTGGTTTCTCGCTCTCGGGGTGTTGCTCGTTAGCGAGATTACGCATCATCCATGCCATGTTGCGCGCCAAGGTGCGCATGGTTTGTAATCCTTCGGCATCTTGCTCCGCTTCACCTTTCTCCCAACCATGTACGCTATTCCAGTATTGCGATGACACTACGGGCATATTATTGATTGTAAAATACTTATTCAGTCGATCAAAGCAGGCACTTGCCCCACCCCTTCGGCATACTGCCACAGCGGCAGCGGGCTTGTAAGAAAGTAACATACCTGCCGAATAGAACAATCGATCCAGCAACGCACACAGCGATCCATTCGGTCCCGCATAATAGACAGGCGAACCCACGACTAAGCCATCTACTCCTTCGGTCAAAATAGCGTGTAACTTGTCGTAAAGTACATCCGAGAAGGCACATTGTCCTTTCTTGGTATGGCATGCACCACAAGCTATACAGCCACGAACAGGTTGATTACCAATATTTACCGTGATTGTTTCCAAGCCTTCTGCTTCTAATGTTTTTGCCACCTCCGCCAGCGCAATACTGGTATTGCCATTCGCACGCGGACTGCCGTTAATAAGTAATACTCTCATGTCACAATATTTTTAATGCTGCAAAGGTAATAAAAATTTTGGGAATATGCAAAAGAAAAGTAGAAATTACAATGATTTTTTATTGTACAAATCATGCAGTAGCATAATAGAAAAGCGCTTCGCGCCATCGGTATTTAAATGCGTAGCATTCCAGAAATCATCTTCATTCCCCCACTCTTGATAATCTACAAACCGTACACAATTATGCTCTTGTGCCATAGAACGCATCACTTGTTCCATCAATAAAATCTGCTCCATGGGCATACCAGAACGATAGTCTGGCAACATTGGCATTGCTACCAAATATAGCAGCACATCTCTATTTTCACACAACTCAGCTAACCGATGCAGCCACTCTATATTCTCTGTCACATAAGGTATTGAACTCTTTCCCACAAAACGGTCATTCGCTATTAGTGATTGCGTCTCTTTCCAATCAATAGGACGATTAAGCATCGTATGTCCCAATCGCTGACCCAACGAATCGCATTGTACCATATCCGTATTGAGCAAGTACTTCACACACTTCTTTACCAAGAGTTCCAAATTAAAGCACTCAAAACTATATTTACTAATAGGCCATCGAGGATAGATATCCATATAGATTGTGTAGTATGCGCGCCTATTGCTTGAACTAACCATCTGCAATGAACTATACGAAACTGGTAATACAACCATTTTCAGTGAATCCATTACGGGTAAATACTTGACTAACAACCTATAATCATCTTCAAAGCATTGACTTGAATTGGCCAAATTGAATGCTGAAGGCAATATTTCTGCATCAATACCATCATAAGCACAAGAATGACCTAACACCAAAGTGCAGATAGAATCTGCATAACGGTCCATATATGCTCGTTTGTAGGTATATGAATTAGGAATGTGTTCTACTATAAGTTCTAAAATAATAGCTCCCAAAAATATCGGAAGAACATACAACAATATTTTACACAAAAAACGACGCATCAGAACTGAAAATATATAAAGTCCACATCTTGTCCTGCGAACCACCATATAGCCACCAACAATCCATAATATAGCCACCAACGATTAGGCAATTGTTTCGTCCATTCTATAATCAGCATTACTATAATCGCTGCTATTGTAGCCCAAAGTAGTAGTGAGTTCTCTACCACAGGCAGTGTAAAAAGACTTAATTGCCAAATACCCGAAAAATAATCCCAACAACTTGCCATATCTGAGGCACGAAAGAAAATCCAACCTATAACTACCAACACAAAAGTCAATAGCATACGAGGAATATCTGTCCATTGTCGCTCATCATCCATAAAACGGCGATTTTTATTCATCACCAATAGTGGCACAAATAGCAATGCATGGTACGCACCCCACAGTACAAATGTCCAATTCGCGCCATGCCAAAAACCCGATAGAAGAAATATCACAAAAGTATTGCGGACTGCAATCCATTTGATATACCTTGCCGCTCGCCGTTCACCTTTAGCTTTTAGCCGCTCAGGCACAACGGGTCTGCTTCCGCCCAACGGAATATATACATAATCTCTAAACCAAGTCGTTAGCGATATATGCCACCTACGCCAGAACTCTGCTATATCGCGCGAGAAATATGGTACATTAAAGTTGCGCATCAGGTTTATGCCAAACAATTTAGCAGTACCTATCGCTATATCCGAATAACCCGAGAAGTCGCCATAGATTTGGAAAGTAAACAGCACAGCAGCCAAGAGTAATGTACTACCCGATTGGGTACTAATATCTGCAAAGACAGTATCTACATAAGCGGCACAGTTATCTGCTACAACAATTTTCTTGAATAATCCCCACAAAATCTGTCGCATACCGTCCACGGCTTGGGTATAATCAAAGTGGCGTTTGCGTTGGAACTGAGGCAACAGATTAGTTGCACGCTCAATAGGTCCTGCCACCAACTGCGGGAAGAAACTGAGAAAGGCAGTAAAAGCCACAATATCGTGGGTGGGTTGTATTTGCTTGCGGTAAACATCAATTGAATAGGATAATGCTTGGAAGGTATAGAAACTTATACCAACAGGCAAAATCAGGTGCAACAGTAGAAAATCTGACTCTATACCAAATAGTTGTGCAAATTGCTCAGCAAAAAAGTCGTAATATTTATATACTCCTAATATGCCAAGATTTACTACGATATTAGCAATCATTACGGTTTTCTTTCCGCGCTGTGTATGTGCTTTCTCAATACCGATGCCACTTAGGAACGAGAGAATGGTCGTGATAGCAATCAGTATCAAGAATCGCCAATCCCACCAACCATAGAAGATGTAGCTGGCAACGACAACGAAGAGGTTTTGCCATAGTAGTTGTTTTTTACATTTACGAATCGCATAGTCAAAAACAAACCAATAAAGCAAAAATACTATCGGAAGAAATATTAAAAACTCAAAAGAGTTAAAAAGCATACAATTGTAATTACTATCTATCGGACATGCAAAGGTACTAAAAAAAACGCACATGTGCAAGAGCACTGTGCGTTTTCATTGCTTTTCTGTAGTTTATTACACCATCAACGCACCTACGAGTGCCAAAATAGCGTAGAACTCAGGGAGAGCAGCGTAGATCATGGTGTTGGTTTGTACATCGTGACCAGCAGCGATACCTGCAATACCATTAGCACAAACTTGACCTTGACGGATAGCAGAAAGCAAGCAAACCAAACCTACTGCGATACCTACTGCAAAGAGTTTGAAACCATCAGCTGCAAAATCTTTGCCCATCCACATCAAGAATGCTACGAAACCGTACAAACCTTGAGTAGCAGGAAGAGCAGACAAAATCATGTAGCTACTACCTTTTTCTTTGTTCTTCTTCAACGCACCCTCTGCAGCATTACCTGCGATTGTGGTACCGTAAGCAGAACCAACACCAGCGAGACCTAACATCAAGCCCCAGCCGAGATAACCTAAAAGTTCATTCATAATTGTTTTGTATTTAATTAGTTAATTTATTTAATTTACTTTTTAAATGGTTTATACAAAGTACCTTTACCTTCGTAACCAGCGTTCTTGAAGTACTCCACGAAGCTCAAACGCAATGGGTGAACAAACGCGCCCAGCGCAGACATCGCCAAGTTCAATACATGGCCCAACACGAGGATCAGCACGAATGGCAACCATTGCCATGTAGCACCCTCTGTACTGCCACCCATGACCATCAAACCAAGGTTGTTGAACGCAGCACCTAACATACCACCAGCCAAACCAAGGGCATACAGACGGATATATGAGAGCACATCACCCAAAATACCTGTGGCCATATTATAGGTATCCCACAAACCAGCACCAATGTTAATCAATGGGTTACGACCTGGGGTATTGAAGATATAGATTGCCAAAGCAGATACGGTACCCACAGCGATAATCGCTCCTTTGAATACTGCAGCTGGCAATACGGTCATACCGAGGATAGCCACCAACAAACCACCAACGATAAGCAATGTCCAACCCCAAGTAGCGATATTCTCCTTGAAACCAAATTGCTTGGTGTAGCAAATAGCCTTCACTACCATCGCCAAACAGATATGGAACACACCAATGCAGAGTGCCAATACCATTTGGATATCGTAGCCCATCACTTCGCCTTTTATCATGACTGACTTCAATGCCTGTGGCATCCACTCAGCATTGTAGAGGTCAATACCCATGAAAGTTCCAAGGAAGAAACCTACCACAGTAGTACCTACACCCAATACGGTAATGATTGGGCCAAGGCCGTCAAACATCTCGATATTGAGTTTCTTCTTAGCGATGAGCATACCGATAATCATAAGCAAGATACCATAACCACAGTCACCCATACACATAGCAAAGAACAAGAGGAAGAATGGTGCCAAAATTGGTGTAGGATCAAACTCACCATAGTTTGGCCAACCATACATACCGGTCAGACTCTCAAAGAGTTGGGTAAACTTGTTATTGCGTAGTTTGATAGGCGTATTGTCCTCTGCTGTAGGGTCTTCGGCTTGATAGTAAACCTCTTGTTTCTCCAATACAGCATCCAATGCAGGCACTTGATCAATTGGGCAGAAACCTTCAAGAATCTTCAGACTGCCGTCAGCCTCTGAGTCGGTATTAAGTGTAACGCGCTTCCAGTCAATCTGCTCTTGCAATTGCTTGAGTTCCTCCTCCAAAGCAGGGATATTCTCCTTTGCCCAGAGTTCGATGCGTGCATTTTGCGCTACCAAGAGACCATTCAATCCCTCTACATCCTTCAGCAGGTCAGTAGCAGACTTCTGGTTGAGGTATTGCTCTTGGCAAACACTTGCCTCTAAACTTTCGCCTTTAGCCTCATCGCCAGACGAAGTCACTTGTACAAAGTACACTGTAGCCCCTTGCTCTGCTACCACGATACCCCACTCCTCTTGGAAGAGTTTCTTAGGGCAAGAGAAGTAGCGCAGGGTGTAACCAGCGGCTTTCAGTTGCTCCATGCGCTCAGCAGAGAAGTCGCCCCAGATAGCCATCTTGTCGGCCTCTTTTTGGGTGGCTGCGATGCGTTGTTCGAGCGCAGCTTTCTCGTTGAGCAATTGATCAGGAGCACCTTGTGCAATGAGTTTACGAGCGTTATCCGCCTTAGCCAGCAGTTCTTGCAAGTGTGCATCATCTGCTATGCCAGCGGCTTTCTCGGTCACATGCACTACGCCCAAGTCGCGCAGTTGTTCGAGGAAAGCCTCGTACTCACGATGGAACACCAAGAAGGTGTATTTCTTCATTTGTGTAATCATGCTTGTACCCCCTTTCCTTCTTTCTTAGCCAACTCCTCTGCCATGCGTGCCTCTGCCTCGCGTTTGGATTTTACAATCTTTTGCGATGACTTGCTCAGGTTCTCCTCATCTTCCATAAAGCGTTTTATCTTACGGATAGCATCTTGGAAACCGGGTATTTGCACTTTCTCGAAGAGGTTCACCTTTTGGGTGGTTTTCTTGCGAGCGTAGTCCAGAAGTTCCACCTTGCGGCGCACAAACTCCTGACGAATACCTACATCGGCAATGGCTTTGAGTTGGTTGAAACCGTCTGCAAACCATTTAGGAGAAGAGAAGATGCTAAACTCCTTGGTGCTATACACCACCTCTTCCAATACAGGTACGCGTACGCCTGCAATCTTCTTGATTGACATGCGTACATCGTCCACATGGATGAGACTCGTGTCAAACTCACCCCAGAGTGCTAACATCTGATCGTAGTCTTTGATACGGCGATCCACCTCTTCGTCCAGCGCCTTGATTTCGTCCTTAGCTCGCTTCACTTCAAGTCGGAGAGCCGACTCTTTGCTTTGCAGCGTAGGCAATGTTCTTTGGCGCATCTTGAGGTCTTTCTCCAAAGCCTGCAACGATGTTTTGTTAAACTGATAATTAATTGCCATATATAATTTTATTTTATTCTTTGCATTGTATTATTCCACAACATTACCCATTACATCATATGTAATGCCGTTATGAATAATCTGTAATTGACCATTTAGCAGTTGCTTTCGTGTCGTTACTACAGGTGATACGACAGATTCTGAAACAGCCGTTTCATCAGCACATGCGATAAGCGAATAGTCGTCTGTGCGACATTCTGAGGCTGTAGCAATGAAGTCGTCTGATTTCTCTTTGCCAGGAATAGTAATATTGTAATTCACTCCCACAGCAGTATCCACTTCTGGGAAAGTGATAGCATACCAATCCTTTTCCTCTGTCTGTTGCATCAACGGACGGGCAGACCACACATATGCATTTTCGGCTGCCGAACGAGTGCGGTCGCCACCGCCCCACCACCATATTTGTGGTGCACCAGCAGGCGAATACACACGAATAGTAACAGGCGCATAAGTAGGCATATTTACCTTATTGGCGGCAGATTTCCATGCTACCACATTATCTACAGTTGCATACACCCTATTCGCAGTTAACGGCGCACCATTTGCGGTACATTCTTCATACTGCCAATCTGCACCACAAAGGTACTTATATCCTTGTGAAGCATTCGCATTCTCAACAGTCAGAGTATAGTGGGTATCATCTACCTTGTCCATACGAACAGGTTGCCAGTCGCTCCACGATGCAGCAATATAGCATTGAGGTGTGCCAGCAGGTACTGCTACTGAATAAGTGATACTATTCGTTTTTTTCAGTTTCGCCACCATCTTGTCTATCTGCTCTTCGGTCAAATAACCTCCGTCCACAAAATGCGCACGCACGGCTTCTCCGAACGACGGGTCAGTAGCGGGATCAACTCCTGCCAAATGACGAATACAATAGCGTATGCAATTGCGATGGCGATATTCTTGCACCTTCAAGTTGGATGTAGCTTCGTAGTCGCGTGCAATCTCCTCCCATGACGCACCGCACAACGCGGCAATCATAGCGGAGAAAGAACCTGTACGATCTGAACCCAATGCGCAGTGTATTTGGAAAGGTCCTGTATGAGCATCATCATTCACATACTCTACCAGTTCCTTCATCCATTCTGCATACTGCTCGCTATCGCTCTCAAAGACTGCACTATTATAACTTGGTGTCTTGCCACTTTTTTCACCCACATACAACACATTGTTGTTATCAACAATACTTTGATAATATGTTGGAATAGCAATAGTGTATGTTTTTCCACCACAAGAATAGGTTTTGCCTACCCTGCTGCTTTCATTGCCTGACAACGCCAAGTCGGTGCGTATACCTGCTCTTTCAGCATTTTTCGCTACATAATACAATCTTCGCTCCTCGGTGTCGTATTGCGGACGCGAAGGGTCGTAGGGGTGATAGCTGCGATATAGTTGACGCGTACTGGGTACACGACGGAAATTACTAATGCGCAATTGCTCAGATACTTCCGTCAAGTCAAACTGCGACAACTTATGTACCTCTTTTGCTTCTTGACAACGGGCATACAATTCGTCCAAGTCATCTCCAGGCAGTGCCACCATCATATTCTCGCCACTATTGACAAAAATCAAGCGTTTGTCTATACCACCTTCCCAATTAGGATTACTCTTCACGGTATAGTCCGAGCCATTGGTTTCATAGACATGGAACAAGAATTCGGGTTGACCACTATTACCCACACGCTCTACAGCTGACAACGGGAATGTACGATAAAAGCAACCATCAGCAGAGTATCCATTCAAGCGATAGTCTTCATCTTTGTCGTTCCATGCTGTGATAGAACCATAGACATAGACCTTGCTGATATTAGACTTGCTGATATTGAATCGCTTAGACGAGGTCGAAAAGATGAATGTAATCTCATTCTTTGCTTCATCTATGCGATAACAATTGTTCTTGTCTATTGTCTCAAACGAGAGTCCTTGATGACCTTCACCCAAATATGTGAGAGTCAATGTACATCCGTTATTCGTGGATTGAGGAGTAAAACTAAACCCTTGTCCTGCAGATGATTTCAGTCCTGCAGTATAAGGTGCAGAGTAGTGCGTAGCATTCGTCAGATTGCTACTTCCCCATGCACCCTTAGTCCAAAGAGAGGAACCGCCAATGACAGCCATATACTCTGCATCTCCCCATCCCGACTCTGGCAAAGCACAATAATAGGTAGAATCGTTGTAAAGCATCATCTCATAGACACCCGACCACGATGATTTACCAATAATGAGCATGATGCACTCATCTTGCCATTTGGTTTTGGAGTTGTCAAAGTAAATATAGCCACCACCAAACGACCACTCTGCGGCACTTATGATACCGCAGAATAGTACAATAGTAGCGATTAATGATAATAGGCGTTTCATCTTTCTATCACCAATTACGAATTATGCTTTTGGCCAATACTTATTTACAAGTTCTTGTTTAATGTTTGCCTCTTCTGGTTTGAAGTACTTGCCAAACAAGTTCCAAGCCACATCCAACATCTGTGTGGTATTGATATTCACGTCAATAGCCAAGATTTGTGTAGAATATGCCTTAGCAAACTCCAAACAACGCTCATCGTAATCAGTGAGGTCGAAACCGTTCTCTTGCTTGGTTTTAGCGTTTGCAGCGTCAGCGTAGAGACGAACAGCTGCGTTCATTACTTGTGGATGGTCTTCGCGGGTCTTCTTACCTGCAACCAATTGTTTCAAACGAGAGAGTGAACGGAATGGATCCACGATAACCTTACCGATATCACTATCACGACGGAGGTACAACTGACCCTCGGTGATATAACCAGTGTTATCTGGAATAGCGTGAGTAATATCACCACCAGACAAGGTTGTTACTGCGATAATGGTGATTGAACCACCACCTGCTTCTTCAGGGAATTGCACCGCCTTCTCGTAGATCTTAGCAAGGTCAGAATAGAGTGAACCTGGCATAGAGTCCTTAGAAGGAATTTGGTCCATACGGTTAGACACAATCGCGAGTGCGTCGGCGTACAAGGTCATATCGGTCAAGAGTACCAATACTTTCTCATGCTTTTGTACAGCGAAGTACTCAGCGGCGCACAATGCCATATCTGGAATCAACAGACGCTCTACTGGTGGGTTCTCAGTGGTGTTTACGAAAGACACGATACGGTCCAATACACCTGCGTTAGAGAACACATTCTTGAAGTACAAATAGTCGTCGTTGGTCAAACCCATACCACCCAAGATAATCTTATCTGCCTCTGCACGGAGAGCCACATTAGCCATCACTTGGTTGTATGGTTGGTCAGGGTCAGCAAAGAATGGAATCTTTTGTCCTGACACCAAGGTATTGTTGAGGTCGATACCTGCGATACCAGTAGCGATGAGTTCAGATGGTTGTTTACGGCGTACTGGGTTCACACTTGGACCACCGATCTCTACTTCAGTACCCTCGATAGCTGGTCCGCCATCGATAGGATCGCCATACGCATTGAAGAAGCGACCAGCGAGTTGCTCGCTCACTTTGAGTGATGGAGCCTTGCCCAAGAATACTACTTCTGCGTTGGTTGGGATACCCTCGGTACCCTCAAACACTTGGAGAGTCACATCATCGCCCATGATCTTAACGACCTGTGCGAGTTTGCCATTCACGGTAGCGAGCTCGTCGTTACCTACACCTTCAGCTTTCAATGAGCAAGTTGCCTTGGTGATAGCTGTGATTTGTGTATAAATCTTTTGAAATGCTTTTGCCATAGTCGTTATGCTTTGATTTGTTTCTCAGCGAGAAGGTCGTTGAGTTGTTGTTGATATTGGTTGAATGCCTCGCTCTTGAA
>JAGBZD010000012.1 GCA_017628395.1 Paludibacteraceae bacterium
AGAGTACAATAGCGATTATACTGTAGCATATTTGGCAATGGCATTTTTATGTGGTTATCTCATAAATGCCGTCAGCAGCTTATTAGAACCTGTATATTATTTCACTATAGGAGGTAAACCATCCAATAGACTACTTAATGATGGCACAGAAAACCACGGAAAGTTCTATCACTTTTTTATTCCACGAAACACAGGAATTAGAAAGGTCCGATTTTATGAAACTACAGCTGTTAGAAAGTTATTACTTGAAGGAATTGAAAATGAAAACCCAAAAGAAGATCGATTGTTTGGTCGAGCAATGCGAGCTGTGAACGGAGATCAAAATACCCGAGTTCCTGACTTTCTCGCACATTATGCACTATCGAGAACAATACTGACAACGGCTTTGATCTCTGCAACATTGGTTATATATACCAACCCAAGTAATTGGCAATCTTATTTGTCTATTGTGTTAATATTGATCTGTTGGAACAGATATAAAGAGCGTGCATATTATTATGCGAGAGAGGTCCTAAATGAGTATTTGAAGAAACATAAAGAATAATATTATGGCAAGAGTAGCAACTATGACCGTATGGGATGTGCAACTTGGTTTGGCTATCCATGTTAAAGCCCCTAATGGTAAATATATCGTAATTGATCTTGGCACTGGTACATATAATACCTCTCCGCTTAGGAAGCGTATGTGGGATAATATTGCATATATGGTTATAACGCATCCCCATCTTGATCATATTAGCGACATTCTCAATTTTGACATCAACCCACCGAAGATATTATGCAGACCCCGCGTGTTATCCAACGAGGAGGTTATGAAAGGAGTACGATATTGCGATAAGGCTAAATTTGAGAAGTATTGTGAAATAAATGATCACTATAATTCTCCAGTAGCAGATGATGACGAAAATAACACAGACAATGCCGATAATTATGGAGGCTTAGAGATTCAAACTTTCTATACATCAGCATGCGATCACACCAACTTTAACAACTTCAGTATGATTACGGTCTTTACACTTGGCTGGGTCAAAATTGTAGTATGTGGTGACAATGAAGAGGATTCATTAGATAAATTAATGATGCGAGATGATTTTAAGAATGCTGTGAGAGGTGCGGATGTGTTAGTGGCTCCTCATCACGGTAGAGAGTCTGCATATCACCCGAAGTTTGTTTCGTTAGTTAGTCCAATGATAACCATAATATCAGATACCGCTAAAAGCGATGCTAGTGCTGCGGATGAATATAGTAAAATGAGTCGTGGATTAGAGGTTTGTGGCAGAGTACGTAAATGTTTGACTACTCGAAATGATGGAAATATCACCATTACATTCGGAGAAAGCGACAATCCTAAATATCGTGGGACATTACATATATCTACATCAAAATAAACACCCATACTCGCATGATAGGTAAGTATTACGAAAGCGACTATGAAGAGGCCTTAATTCAACTATTAGAAGAACAAGGCTGGCAATACACTTACGGGGGAGAACTCCACCGCAACAACCGTGAAGTGTTACTCACAGACGACCTAAAAGCATATTTGCAGAGTCGTTATACGGAGCTCACAAGCGATGATACAGAGGAGATTATCAACCACCTGCGACACACAGGTGGGCAGACCCATTTTGAGCAGCTTCGTAATACATACTATCTGGTGCGAGATGGCTATCGCTACACACGCCACGCAGACGGTAAGATATTCGACATAGAGTATCTAGACTTTGAGAAAGATAGCAAGCTTAACATCTATCGTTGTATAAATCAGTTTGAGGTGGGTTATGGCATAAAAACAGACACTCGCATACCCGATGTAATGCTGTTTGTGAATGGTATTCCACTCTGTATTTTCGAGTTAAAGAATCCAACCGACTCAAATGCCACCATAGCAGATGCCTACGATCAGATACACATTCGCTATAAGCGTGATATCCCGCATTTGTTGCGCTACTGTCCTCTGTCGTGTATCAGCGATGCAACAATAAACAACACAAAATTAGGAACGACTTACACTCCATATGAGCACTACTATGCGTGGAAGAAGGTAAATAACGAAGACCCTGCCGCACAACGAGGTATTGACCAGGTAAAGACGATTGTGGCGGGCGTGTATGAGCCTAATCGCTTCTTGGAGATTCTACGAGACTATATCTATTTTCCGGATAAAGATTTTACAAAAGAGGAGGAGATTGTATGTCGCTACCCTCAATTCTTTGCAACCCGAATGCTTCGTGAGAGTGTGCGCACAGCATTTATTGAGCGAGACAGCAAGGGTGGTACATATTTCGGTGCTACAGGATGTGGCAAGACCTATACAATGATGTTCCTTGCTCGACAACTATCGTTGCGTTGTGAGGAATTGGGTTCGCCCACAATAGTGATGATTGTTGACCGTGATGACTTGCAGACACAGGCGGGTAAGCTATTTCTTCGTTCAGAAGAGTTTCTATCCATTGGAGCTGCAAAAGTAATTGCTGATAGAGCAGAGCTGAAAACCGAACTTTCGATGAGAGAGTCTGGTGGTTTCTTTATCTGTACCATTCAAAAGTTCTGTGAGGAGATTGGTGAGCTTAACACTCGAAGAAACATTATCTGTTTCTCGGATGAGGCTCACCGTACTCAGATACGACTTAACAAGCAATTAAAAATCAAGGATAAGAAGAATACAGAAGACACCCTTGATGAAGAGCAGTTGGGAGCATTTATTACAAAACCATATGCAGAACATCTGCGTTGTGC
>JAGBZD010000083.1 GCA_017628395.1 Paludibacteraceae bacterium
CTACAAATGCCTTTGCTGAGAGTTTCAACGCTAAGATAAAGCAATTCAGAGCTATGTTCAGAGGAATATCTGATATAAAGTTTTTCTTCTTTAGATTAGCTAAACTTTATGCTTAACCCCCACCTTTTTTCGGGTGTCCCCAAAATAGTACATAAAATCGTGGTGGGGTGTTTGCTCGCATTGTCTACTTGTTTCGCTATCCAATAATCGAAGGTCGCCAACATAACTATCAATAGACTATACACTGGTATGTGCAACCATGACAATAGAGGTAATGTGACTCAAAACGTAGAAGCAGGTTTGGAAATATCATATAATCTTTGTAACTTGCCAAATAAATAGTAATTATTAAATACTTACATCGATGGGAACTACACAATGCCTGCATCATTGCATTATGCTTTGATTCAAAAAACTCGAGAAAATGGAAGTTATATTACAGAAATTAGTATAAATGACATTCTAAACTACAGCAGAAATGATTGATAAAAATTTTATTGCAATTATCAAAAAAAATTGGAAGACTTGGGTGATATATGCAATTCTTGTATCTAATATCTTATTGCAAGTAATCAAGGTAATGGGTTATGCATTTGAGCATCATTATATCCTTTTTGAATTTAGAGGTATATTAAATGATTTGGATTCTTCTATGTATGAAATGGGTATAAATAATGTTAAACTAATATATGGTTGGTTATGTCGTGATGCTTTGCTAAATACATGTTTTGCAATCTTTGCTTTTATTGTATATCGACATGCAAAAGCAAAGACCGCAAAGCAATAGTTGCCTATATAACCTACATATATTACTAACTTTATATGACCAAAACAACCCGCATCGTATGCCTATGCATACTCGGTGCGAGGATGGGAGTATAGGTTTGACACGGTTTGTTTATATGAAATGATAAATCTTATGAATGGAGGATTTTAACATAAAAAAGTTTTTATATAGTTTATATTATGGCATATACAGCCTAAACAATGGATACAAAACGAGTACGCATATTATACCCTTATTGATAACGCTAAATGTCTACCCTATATTAAAATTTTTCATTGGCAGCTTTGATGGCGCTATGACGATGTCGATTGGGGTATATGTAGTAGCATTTGTTATCATGTGGATAGTTGCTGATTATAAGGAGGAGGAGATAATCGAATATTGCAAAAAGCGACCTGCCGCCTATGCTATGTATGCTTGGGGATATATCCTAATAAGTATTCTAATTGTTGTTATCTCGTAGGCTATATAGGAACAAATTTAAACGATTATTTTCGAAAAATTAATACACAAACTCCATAGGATATGAAACAGTTAACGATTCACCGACAATTAAAATTTTCTTGGTCATCTTGCTATAGTAAAAAAGGATCACCAATAGCCAATTTTCCACCAATGATTATGGTTGAGCCACGGACAATAAGTTGGGAAGAGATTGCTAATCTCGTCAAACAGCATATTGCAGATAATGGCTTTGAGTATGACAGTGTTAGGGACTATCTCTATTCATTGATTCCCGATGAATTTGAGTGTACGGTATATAACAACCGTAAGACAATCCTTGATTTTATGCAAGTAGGTGGCGTATACGGTCAGGGGGCAGTTGCCGTTGTGAGAGAGTGTATCAAGAATGTAATTGAGAAAATACCAACTGCAAGGCAAGAATATCTTTTTAAGCCAATTACCATCTATCGTAAAGGTGAGATAATTGATGGAAGTTTTTACCTGCTAATAATGCCGAAAATTCCTCGAAGCAAACTGATTGCATCAAAGTGCTTGTATCTTGATAGCGAGCATAACGTAGGTGTGATCTTCAATGATTCTAATGAGCTATGCAGGTCGGTGCGAAGTGGCAAATACTCTGCATACTTACTCACTCTTCCCGCCGAATACAGGAACTTGCAAATGTTGTGGGTAGAGGGTTACGAGACACCCTTTGTGTCAGATAAAATTGCTACTGAACTTCATATCGCAGCCGATTATGCCAATGGCTATGAATTTGGGATTAGGATGCTATTTGATGAGTAATTCAATAGTTAGTCATATGTGACTCATATAAGTATTCCATATGAGACACCCATAAAAAACGAAATTCACATCCTATGACTAAAACAACCCGCATCGTATGCCTATGCAATACTCCCCGAAGGATCAGACCCTACCAGTGCAATTATAAATCCAGAAACTAGGCGCAGTCTATACTTCATAAATGAATGGTACACTAAGAATACTGAACTCCCCTCAAATGTATTAGGATATGCTTATTACTAACATAAACCATATACAATATGAATAGGATACTTTTATTTATTTTGATGATTGCTTTAACTGCTAATTCAGCAGTATCCCAAACTATTGACAATTGTAATAAGACGGCTTGCAAGCATCAGCAAATATCATGTAGAAAAGTCTATAGTTGCCTCGATATTATTAAGAATCTCGACACAACAGACTATCGCACTAATTATGTTGGTCCCATGAACTACAAGACTCGAGAGTCCTCAGTAGAAACGACGTATGGTCCCATTATTAATTTCGATTATACAGCTGCTCGTCGGGAGCATCTTGAGAAATTCGCCACCCTTGTTGATGAAATGGAATTAATAAATTATGGTAGAGATACTATATATATTGAGGAATCTTATCCGGATACTTCGAATGGGAGTTACGATTATAGAGATCACTATTTTCTGACAATTACGACCCACAAGGGAATATATGACTTAAAACGAAAAAAGCTAATACAGCGGATTTACGAGAACGCACAAGAGACATTTGAAGCAGATTCCATAAATCCCGATGCGTTACCGGCACCTGGCTCTTATGCATGGGAAATGTTGAGGTTTAGATGTTGGGACGATAATATGATGATAAAATATTTTGGAGATACGTGTTATGGGTACAGCATTAACTTTGTTCGCATTATCATCAAGGACAATACTATTGTGTATTGTGACCGATGGAGATGGTAAACACGCTTTGCTAATACATAGCTAATTAAAATGCGATAATCACATAAAATATGTAATATGAAAAAGTTTCTTATTCTTATTATGTCAGTTATGGTGACACATACCGCGTCATCACAAGATATAGACAGCATCAAGTGTGTTGCCACTGAGATTGCAATAGAGGATTTCTTGAACTGCAGACTCTGTGATGAATCAAATGTGTTTACAATAAATTACTCGACGAAGATAAATAGTAAGAGACAATTGGAAATATGCATAATGAGAGCAATAGAGGATGAAGAAAAATTTGTAGTAGATCCTACTATTGGTTTTCTAAGGAGACCATCTTATCGTAGGTGTGTAGAAAGAGATGGAAAGTTATTTATTTGGCGTAGTGATACTATGACTCAAAAGGATTTTGACCTGTTAGAGAAATATGGAATGTTGTATTACGCCAAAGACTCTGACGATTATGAAATGAAAGTTTGGGAATATTTACCAAATAATCATGACGACATTGAAACTGCACAATATTTCTTTTGCACATCTAACCCAAAGCATTATAAGCGTATAATAGACATCTACCCAAGGACTGTAAAACTGCGTTGTCGTAAATAGTTTCCAAACACAACTCCACTATGACCAAAACAACCCGCATCGTATGCTTGTGCATACTCGGTGCGGTGGGGGCGCTTTGCGGTGTCTCCACCATTAATACACCCATAACAGAAGATAAATAATTAGTTATGCCCCACCTACTTTCGGGTTACATTTTTGTAACCCGTGAGTTGGACACTGAAATTATCGAGGCAGGTTTGGAAATATCGTATAATCTTTGTAACTTGCCAAAGCAAATTACTGCCGAGGATGGCACATTGGTGAACTATACATATTTTGCTGATGGCACAAAGTTCAAGGCAGTAGATGCGGTAGGCAATGGTTTTGTCTATACAGGTTCTTTGAGATGGAGTGTGCAGAATGGCACACTAACTCCTGAGAGTATTGCAATCACTGGTGGTCGTGCTGTATTTGCAGATAATAGTTGGGCTACTAACTATTATATCACCGACCATTTGGGTAGTGTGCGTGCAGTAACCGATGCAGAAGGCGAGGTGCTTGATACTTTCGACTATATGCCTTATGGTAGTGAAATTTCTTCAACAAGTAGTACCACAACCGACTACCGCTTTACAGGTAAGGAGCGACAGAGTATGGTCAACAATAGCATCTATGACTCGTTTGCTCGCTTCCAGAACACCTATGGTCGCTTTATGTCGATTGACCCGAAGGCGGAGAGTTTCTATCATATCTCACCTTATGCCTATTGTGCTGGTGACCCAGTGAATTTGGTGGATCCAGATGGAGAGGCACATGAAACATGGTGGGATATACTATGTCTAATTGACGGTGGTCGAAGTTTGGTTACAAATCTGAGGGAAGGCAATTATCGCGATGCATTCTTTGATGCTATTGGTGTTGTATATGACGCAGCCGCTGTTTTTGTTCCATTTATGCCTGGCGGTGCAAATGTAGCATTAAAAACTTGGCGTACAGCGAAAAATGCCAAGGTTCTTGACAAAATTTGGGATATGAAATCATTAGATAGAGGTATGGTTATTGAGAAAATGCTTGGTGGCTGGTGTGATAATTTCCCTGTAATTGACAAATATGATGAGATTACAAAAACAGCAACAAGCATAAAATCAATTGATCTTAATGCTAAATCTTACGCCTCGCCAAGTGCTATCACACGAAAACTTAACGAATATACAGATGCATTATATAATTTTAAGGGAGATAAAAACAAAAATCACGATGCTCAAAAGATATTACAAAAGAAACTTGAAATCGCCATTCCATCAAATAGTTCCGAAGCTGCGTTGCAAGCAGTATATGATGCAATTAAATATGCCAATGACAAAGGAATTGAAGTAATTATTCATAAAATGTAAAACTATGTGTGTAAAAGGAAATAGCAAGAATTTTAAAGGTCTTGTAGTGTATGTTGATCCAGTAGACAACTCATATTGGTTATTCCCTATGTACCCGATTCTGCCTTGGGGAGGTATGAGTTGTAGAGCTTTACCATTCCTCAAACTAAAGATTGAGGAGACTGATATGCCTACACTATTCCGCAAAGCAATAGAGTGGATGGAGCAACATAGTAAAATGGTTGATAAAGAGTATGATAATACTTATGTAAGATCTGGTGAATTTGATCGTGACTTTATCAAGGCGACCAAATTACGATCTGTAAGTACGCTGGATAATAGAAGTACTGCTAGCATTAGCATATATCGATTATGTGATATGGATGAGAATTGCAAGTTGTACTATGAGTTCATCACTTGGAAGTGTTGCCCTACACCACCGCGAAAGGGAAATGGACGATTGATTAATAGAATCTATAAGCCCATTGATACACCTGAGGAGGAACTTATTGCTACAATGGTAGAGGCTCTGGAGTGGCAGCAAAACCACCCCGAGCCAGAACCCCGCAAAAGAAAGCGCAAAGTTCAATCTGATACGGCTAACAAAGACGATAAGTAGAGGATATAGGACCTTAATATCGCTTACAAAAATATAAGGTAATTTGAGTGACCTCCACAGGGTTCTGTGGAGGTACTTATCTCTCAAATCTAAATTTACATTTATGACCAAAACAACCCGCATCGTATGCCTTTGCATACTATGTTATTATAATTGCTAAGAGCCTGCCCAACAATCGTTAGGCAGGCCCTAATCTGTTTATTTAAGAATCTCGACCAGGGCGGCAACGGCACGTCCTCGGTGCGAGATGGCGTTCTTCTCGTCGGCCGACATCTCGGCGAATGTGCGGTCGTAGCTGTCGGGTATGAAGAGCGGATCGTAGCCGAAGCCCTCAGCACCAGACTCC
>JAGBZD010000084.1 GCA_017628395.1 Paludibacteraceae bacterium
GTTTCACCCTACATACCGTGGTGAAGTAATGGAGGCCACTTATCGTTTGGATTTTTTGTGTTTTTGTAGCGTAATAGTTGAATGTAAGGCAGTTAAGAAGATAACTTCGGAACATAGAGCTCAATTATTCAATTATTTGCGCTTGACACGTTCAAGAGTAGGAGTCTTAGTTAATTTTGCCAAGAGATATGTAGAAATAGAACGATATTTTTATGATCCATCTACAAGCGAATTGATAACATATGATGGAAAACCATTTATTATAGAGGATGATATATAATCTCTAGCCGTTGGGATGTGTTGTTTCCCAACGGAAGAGTTGTTAAAGTTGTAGTTAAAAATAAACAATGAAATAGTTTTACAACAACAATAACAACATAATCCAACAACATTGCGCTCGTAACAACACAACGAGCGCCCAAGCAGAAAAAAGTGTAATTTAATCCCTAGCCGTTGGGATTTGTTGTTTCCCAACGGAAAAGTTGTTAAATAAAGTTGTTTAAGTTGTTGTTTTAATAAAAATCTTGTATGAACAAAGAATCTAAAATATATGTCGCAGGACACCGTGGGATGGTGGGCTCTGCTATTGTGCGCGAATTGCAGCGCCAAGGTTACACCAACCTCATCACTCGCACCCATGCCGAGCTTGACCTCTGCCGCCAAGAGGCGGTCGAACACTTCTTCGCCACCGAGCAACCCGAGTATGTCTTCCTCGCTGCCGCCAAAGTAGGCGGCATCATCGCCAACCAAACGGCTCTCGCCGACTTCATGTACGACAACATGATCATGGAGATGAATGTTATTCACTCGGCTTGGCAGAACGGCTGCAAGAAACTCCTCTTCCTTGGCTCCAGTTGTATCTACCCCCGCCTTGCGCCTCAACCCATGACCGAGAGCTGCCTGCTCACCAGCGAACTGGAGAAGACCAACGAGGCATACGCCCTGGCGAAGATCTCTGGCCTCAAATACTGCGAGTACCTCAATCGCCAGTATGGCACCGACTATATCTCCGTGATGCCAACCAACCTCTATGGTCCTAATGATAACTACCACCCTGAGCACTCGCATGTGCTACCTGCACTCATCCGCCGCTTCCACGAGGCCAAGGAGAGTGGGGCAGAACAGGTCATCTGTTGGGGCGACGGTAGTCCGCTGCGTGAGTTTCTGTATGTGGACGACTTGGCGAATCTCTGCGTGTTCCTCATGAATAACTACTCGGGCAATGAGACAGTGAACGCTGGTACAGGTAAGGAATTGACTATCAAAGCGCTGACCGAACTGGTGGCGAAAGTGGTGGGATATGAGGGTCGCATCGAATGGGATACGACGCGTCCCAACGGCACCCCTCGCAAGCTATTGGATGTCAGCAAGGCTACCAAACTCGGCTGGACATATACCACCGAACTCGAAGACGGCATCCGCATGGCGTATGACGACTTCCTCCACAACCCTATGCGCGCCGAGCGATAAGTGAGTTCGCGGGGATGATACCGCCCACGGATCTCACAGATTGACACGGATGCACGGAATATCATCTCCTACTCGCTATGCTCGAGATATCTAAACTATCCAAACTAAAACAGAAATATGGTAACAACAACTTAAACAACATAAATCCAACAACTTGTTGCGCGCAAAACAACACATTGCGCGCTCAAGAGAATATACCCCTGAGCCGCTGGGGTGCGTTCTTATCTCACATTCGTTCGAACGATTATTAGTTCCCCAGCGGAAATGTTGTTAATGTTGTTTTTAATAACCTACACTCCGTTAAATTATTGGTTTAGATTGTTTGGATTTCTGCACAAGCGCTACAAGTAGCGCGAGTCAAAACCTTAGAAGAGTTCGAAGAGCATTACATTTCGACCATGGGGAGATAAGTTCATTAGACCGTTCCGAAGGACATCGTAAAATAGTGGTAGTGAGTAGCAGCATGCTACGATAGTGGATGGTAGATTGGGAGATGGGGAAGTTTACTTACACCATCGACCAAGATACCATACACAGGAGATATGAGCAACATATCTCAACTACCACTAATATCCTTGAATTGACGAAAATTGTCTTAATATACAATCCTCGTTATTTTTGAATATTTTTGTAGCGAGCGCATCGCGCAAGGAAAATAGGTATCCTTGGTTCAGTGTAGATCAGTGTAATCAGTGGGAGATTATATGTCCTGCGGAAGGATGTCCTCAGTGGGCAATCAATGCACTAAGTTAGATAAAACCCATATCCCCACCATACCTGTTATAGGTAGAGTGGGGATAATTCATAGCCTTATAACCTCATAGCCTTATAACCTCATAGCCTTATAACCTCATCGCCTCGTCGCTCAGTTCTCTTTCTTCTCTGAGTCGCTGGGCTCGCTCAAGGGATTCGGCGATGTGTGCTTGCTGTTCATAACTGCACGCAAGATCAGCAAAAGGATACGGATCAGGGCTTTCCAATTGAATGTAAATTTCTTCATACGGATTCTGTTTAATATAGTTTAACAAATAAGTGCGGAGTTCTTCCAGTCGCTTGCGGGAGGATAGTAACCTATCAGGCGAAGAGGCGATGAGGCTAGTTGAGGCAGCATCGCTGCCGTCCTCTAAACAAGACAGATCGCCGACCAAAATACAACCTGTGGTGTGCTCGATGGTATTGCCCGCGTGGATGCGAATACCTGTGCGAAAGCCACCACAAACAGGAGTATTATTTTGTTCAACAACATTCCGCTCGCCAACGCCGCGAGCGGCAAGGGAGGTGTTGTCTTCTATGAGCGCGGCAGGAAGTTGATTGCCGCGCAATGGTTGTTGATGTGTGTTGTTGATGTTGTTGGAGGTACAAATGCCTGTTTGTTTTTGATAGCCAATGACATGATCAAGAATGGGCAGCACCTCCTGAAAGCGAGGGGAGAAGGTCATACGCAGGCGGTAAAAACCATCGGGGATGGCGTAGTCCATGTGTTCCAAAGTGTGCATGGAGAGTTGGTACTGGTGGAGGCCTTCCTCGGTGATGAGGCTGTCCACATAAAGGGTGCCCGTGAGGGCGGAGCCTTGAGGTTGATTGCGGATTAAACGGATTAGCATAAATGAAGGGTTTTTTAATAACAAAAATTATAAACAATTAAACCAAAAATTATCCAAAATTTAACGGGGATGTGCTCTACCAAAATCATAAAATACATGTTGATACTTGCTATCTCCTTGCCCTACGGGCAGAAATCTAAATAAATCTTTTTGCCACACTATAGCCACGCTTTTCTCGGTTCTCCGAAATCAATTGCAGCCGCTCCTTCGTCGAAATGGGCTTGCAAGATGAAACTCGCATGCGAGTTTGGCTTGCCGCCATTTCTCCTCTCCCCAAAAATTAGAAATTTTCGGGGACCCCGATAGGCTTCATGCGAAACTCGTGCGCTTAATCTTAAGTAAATGCGGAGAAGACAATAGGAAGTGTCAACTGATATATAAATCCCAAAATTATAAACAATTAAACCAAAAATTATCCAAAATTATTTATACTATTTCGCTGATATAAATTTTGAGTAATTTTGTATAATAAATTGTAATTTTTGGAGGAGTTATTATTCCTTGTAGCGATATTTATAATCCATACCTAAGAGCGCTCCACAAAAAGTCAGAATTTCTCCAAATGCAGTAAGGATGCTTGGGTGAATTTCGCCCAGTGGTTGTGCGATGAACCCGCATGCGAGCAATGCGCACCCGAAAGCGCACATTGCTACAGATACTATGAGTTGGATTTTTCTCATTGCGTTTTTTTACGCTTTCTTCCACTCTAAATTCCAGAGGAATCGGTAGAGGGTTTTGTACTCGGTTTGTGCCTTGAAAGCTGCCAAATCTTCGTTGATCTTGCTTGGGTCTTTCATGCGGGCGCGGACGGCTTGTCCTACGGTGGTGAACTTTGCCTTTTGTGTGGTTTCCTTCTCGGTGTAAGGATGGTTCTTCAGGTCGCGTTGCCCAGTGGCGGTGCAACCGCGTTGGCGTTTGCCCCAACTGCGGGTGACTGCTGTGAATTTTTCTTTTTTGCCAAAGATTTTGCCTGAGGCGTTATCCACAGGCGCAAGGTAAGTGATTGATCCAGCCATATCGTCGGAATTGGCTTGTCGCAAAGAAATCGCTTGGCGATTTAAGGCGACCGCCATTCCTCCTCTTAACTCGTGCTCACAAAGCACCCCCAAAATCAGAGATTTTTCGGGGGCCCCGCTTGAAGCCCTCGTTAGTTAGCGGCTTTCGCCGCCATAGGACGGTTTCCCGCCTGTCAGGGACTTCATGGGTTTTAGAGCGAGGAGGTCCTCCATTCCGTGGAGGGGGTTAATGGTTAATAATTTTGATTGTTTGATGAGTGAGAAGACAATGCAAAGGATATGTTTTGTTTATACAACAATACGCTGCGCTTCGCTTGCTACAAAAATATTCAAAAATAACAGGTCATTGATTAAGACTATATAAACAATGCAAGGGTTATTATTTACAACAACACAAACAACATAAATCAACAACATTCCGCTGGGGAACAACACACCCCAGCGGCAAGGGGTAGTGTTTTAAGACAATTTATGTCAATTTATCGTCAATTATTGTCAATCCATGGATATATTTGGTGCTGATGCCAAACTTCGTTTAGGCATCGCCAGATAAATGGCTAATCCATAAGCCGTTCAAATAGGATTTGACGGCTCCTGTCTTATCCATTTCTCTTGCTCTCATCCTTCGTCTGAGAGCCGCACCAAATAGATTTCAATGTTCGTCCCGAACTATTTTAGATGTTCTTCGAACCTTTCAATGGATTTATCTCCCTTTGGTCGAATTTACTATGTTCTCCGAACTGACTATCGGTTTTGACTCGCGATACATGTATCGCTCCTGCATCTGCCTTCGGCATCTGCGTCAAAACACTGCCTCTGGCAGTAATGTACAAGGGATTGTTCCATGAATGATAATTCTGTGAGAGTCACTCCGTGAAAAATGATTCTGTTGAAAAACTATTTTGGTGAAGCCTATCATAGATAGGCGAGATAAAGTGGATGTTCGTGCGAATCGATGCTTGCATCAGTGAGCAACCAAACAGTCACTTTATCAGATGATGTCGCATACGACAGCATCACCAAAATATACCCTTGCATTGACGAAAATTGTCTTAAAAATATATCACTTTATTTTGGGATTGATATACTACTTGACACTATGTGTTTCTTCTTGAGCGCCCCAGGAAGTTGATTGGGGCGCAAGTTGTTGACAAAGAAATGTTGTTATTGTTGTTGATTAACATAATTCTTGTCGTTTGTGTTTGCAGTGTCAATATGTATATAGTTCCCTTATTTTTAATTATTTTTGTAGGGCTCAAAAGCCCGTATTTTTGTATCGAAACATCATCCGTTATTACGCACCAGGTTTTTGATAGATCTGCGCGATGATGTACCCGCGGAGGGTGATGTACTTCTTTTGTGCTTTGAATTTCGCCTCGTAGGTGGCGCGTTGCTCTGGATCAGCGAGGATCGTGGTTGCTTGCGCTTGGGCTGCTTTTAAGGCGTTACGCACTGCCTGTTGCGCCTCGGAGTTACCGCCATCATAAGGGTTTTTCACGCGCACACCAATGGTGGCATTGTCTTTCTTGCGGTTGCGGAAATGAATCTCATCCGAACCAGAGAACTTCTTCTGAACAGAGTCGAAGGGAGTGGAATTCTTGATAATAGCCATACTGTTTTAGTTTAAAGTAGAAAGATTAAAGTTTAAAGGCTGGGATTATTGTGCACGGATAATCACAGCGATACATTTGCGTAGTGGTTACCGAAATCGAGTACAAAGGTACTACATTTTCAGGGGCTCTTGCGGGGAAATGCCACACAAGTCCGCACAACGCTGCACTAAGCCAGACTAAACCAGATAAATAGCTGTGTTTTTTTGGGAAGACAACATCAACAACTTGCGCGCAAATCAACATCCTTGCGCGCTCAAGCGAGTATCACGAATCATCTGCTGCATGGAATCACATATCAATGCAGTATTTCTCGCAGAGGTACTTCACTACCACGGGGGGCAGGTACTTTGTTTTCGGTTGTACATTGTTGGCACGCAGGAACTCTCGGTCGGTCTTCAACCATCGACGGAAGGTGTCCACACTCACGCCCGCTGCACGGGCTAATTCGGATTTGGTATATGATTTCATAGTTACGATTCAAAAGTAACGGATGCATAAATTTGCGCATAAATAAAATCACGAAGACGGCGATAGGATTTCTGCCACGGGTTATGCACCTGTTGTGATTCGTATGCCTGCCAAAGCAGAAAATAATGCTGTTTTTGCTCTGGGTTGCGGAGAATGGTTTGTACCATTTGATTGCATTTGCGTACGCGTTGGTAATGACGGGATTGATTGGGGGTAGGCGCATGCATCCATGGACGCATGCGTATGCCTAATTGTTTGCCATAGCGGACGGTAAAATAAACATTATCTAACTTGTGTAACTTGCCCCGAATGGAGGCAATGGGAGGAAGGGGTTTTATAAGTGCCATAGATGTCTTTTTTAGGGTATGATGAGGGTATGATGGATATTGCAGATTTATTGTATATTGGATGGTTTGAGTGGGAAAATTTCTGCCATTTTTTGAAAAAGAAACTTACGCAAGGTCATTTTTTGCGCACCCATCGTATTGCGTTGTAATTGCTCGTAAGCAGCACGCTGCGTAGGATCGGACATGATGGCATTGACCAATTTGCAGATTGTGCCAAATTGCTGCTGATGATGGATTTCTTGTTTTGAGGGTTGACGAATTGTTCGTTGAGGTGCTTTCGCCATGTAGGTTTTGCCAGATGCCGATTTGCGAAAAACGACATCACCGAGTTTACCACTGATGGAGGCAATGCCAGCCATAAAAATAACTTTTGCCATAGGAATGATAGTTTTGATAGTTGTTTATTTTTTTGGAACTATATACATGCTGACACTTCATATCTCCTTGCCCTAACGGGCAGAAATCTAAATAAATCTTTTTTGCCACGCTATAGCCGCGCTTTTAAAAGGTACTCCGTAATAAATTGCAGCCGTCTCCTCACATCGCCTTGAGCGATGCTCGTGCGACTAAATCTTCAGTAAATGTGGCGGGAATAACACAAAGTGTCAACTGGTATATAAATCCCTAATTTTTTTTCTTTGCGGGCCATCGGGCCATCGGGACATCACTTTTATAAAACTCACACCCGTACGCGCGTCCGTGAGTTTTATTATTTCGTTGTCCCGTTGGTCCGTTGGCCTTATTCTTTTAGCCTATTTTTGAGCGATTGCAGTTCATCCACCGTTCGTTCATAGACCACCCATCCGCGTCGTTTAACACCGTCTATAGCAGCTCGGTGTGATGTGTATCCTTTGTTGGATAATATATTGCCCAATTGCCGCAAACCGATAGGTTTCTTGATATTGCCGTAGGTCACCAGTTTCTCGCTGATTTCTGCTGTCGTCATAAACTTGCCTTTGCCTATCGCAGGAATATCAAATAGCAGCGTGAGCAATTGCTCCTCGCCCTCTTGCACACGAAACTCCTCGTTATGTTGCTCCAGAACCTCTATCTCGTCGGGTTCGAACCAATAGGTGAAGTATCCGCTTTCTACCAATTGTTTGGCTTGTGCGTATAGCACTTGGTAGGGGAGGGTAGTGTAGAATGGATTCTGTATGGATTCCACTTCAAAAGGTAGCCAACGGCGATTGCCCGTGATATCGGTGAGAAATTCTCGGTTGTTGGTACTTGCACAGAAACTTGCCAATCGTACGCGGCGTTCTTTGAGGCGACCGTATGCGGCGCGCTCGTTGATGTCGGTAGAGGTGAGTAGCGACTTGACGATATTCATCTCACGGCCGCAGATAGCATCGAGTTCGTCGATATTGAGCATTATGTTCTCGCATAGGCGCAGACGGTCGTCTTTGCTGATTTGTCCAGATAGAGGTAACTTGCTGCTATAGTCGCGCAGTTCGGGAGGGATAAGGTGGTCGAGCCAAGTGGTCTTGTATATACCTTGGCGTCCCACGAGTACCAGTACGGTATGATTGACTACCTCGTCCTTCATCCAACTCGCCACCATCGCTACAAACCATTTCTTGAAGCACTGGCGCCAGTATTGATTGGCTTCTTCGCCGCCGATGACGGTGACTTGTTTGGCTATGAGGTCTATCCAGTCGATTTCATTAGAGGTGGAGGGAAGCGATTGTAGATAGGCGCGTGGTGGGTGTATGTCAGGGACTAAGTATGAGCGCAGCGCGGTGATAATTTCGCTTACGCCTATGCAACAACCCGTCTCTTGTACGCACTGGCAGACCATGGTGTTGATGTCTTTGTCGGTCATGTTGCGCCAACAGTCTGGTGTAGGGTTGTGTAGTGGTGGTATAGGATTGTGTAGCATTGTTTTTTCTGCGGAAGACAATTCTGCACCATTCGGAACCAATCTACACGATTCTAAACTATCCAAATTTTTGATTTGGAGGCGATCGGTCACAATATCGTGACGAATGTGATCGAATTGCAGGTAGTTTTCTTTCAGCCACTCACAAGCCTGTACTTGCCGTAAGTCTTTATTCTTTTTCTTACTCATGATTAGAGATTTTTGTTCATTTGTGCTCGTCCGTGGGAGATTATATTCCCACTGATTTACACTGAACCAAGGATATGTATTCCGTGCATCCGTGTCCATCCGTGCTCGTCCGTGGGAGATTATATTCCCACTAATTACACTGATTAACACTGAACCAAGGGTACCTATTTTCCTTGCGCGATGCGCAGAAATCCAAACAATCTAAACCAATAATTTAACGGCGTATGGGTTATTAAAAACAACATTAACAACATTTCCGTTGGGGAACAACGCACCCCAGCGGCTCAGGGGTATATTCTCTTGAGCGCGCAATGTGTTGTTTTGCGCGCAACAAGTTGTTGGATTTATGTTGTTTAAGTTGTTGTTACCATATTTCCGTTTTAGTTTGGATAGTTTAGATTTCTTATCTCCCTTTGGTCGAACGATTTTTTCTCAAGCGCAGCGAGTAGGAGATGATATTCCGCGTATCCGTGTCACTCCGTGTTCATCCGTGGGACATATCTTCTCCCACTGATTACACTGATCTGCACTGAACCAAGGGTACCTATTTTCCTTGCGCGATGCGCCGTCAGTGGAAGGTAATCATACAAGCCGCTTTATTTTTGTAATCCACATAGATTTCTTTGTATTCATCTATCATATCGTACTGATGGTGAGTGGGGTTATGGTATTGCTGGTGAAACTTTTTGTAGCATACATTCTCGCCCAGTATTTCGGTCAGTAGTCTTGCAAATTCGCTTAGGTTACTCATCACATCTGCTCTGGAAATGATTTTGCTTTCTTCCATGGCGTGGATATGTGCCGACAGTAGTACATATCTTCCATATCGGTTCTTTTGGTAGTCGTTGAGTACCATTTCCTGAATCAACTGCTCGAATAAATGTTTGTTTTGCATGATGGATTGTTATTAGTTGGTTGTTAATTAATGATTTATGGATTCCTGTGCTTGTACAGTAGGTGTGGATTATCGTGTACATGCGAATCACGCGACAAAATTACTACAATTGCGTGAGACGGAGGGGGGAGAAAAAGGGGAGATTTTTGCGTTGTTTAGCAAAAATGTGCAAATTTTCGTGATTTTTGCTAAAAATAGGGCTATTTTTGGTGAAAATTTAGAAAAATCCCACAAAAATTTGTGTATCTAAAAAAAAATCCGTACCTTTGCGCAATTAGAACAATAGGTTGTGAATAATGACTCTCTCAATCATCACCATAAACTACAACAACGCCGAAGGCTTGCGCAAAACGCTTGCCTCTGTGGCTTCGCAAACTTATCCGCATATAGAGCATATCATTGTGGATGGGGGCTCCAAGGATGGTTCCGTCGAGATATTGAGAGCCTACCCCCAACCCCTTCCTAAAAGAAGGGGAGAGATTACTGAGGATAAATTTCCAACACAAAATCCAGCGCATAAGGTGCTATGGATTTCGGAAAAGGATAATGGCATCTATAATGCCATGAACAAGGGTATCCGCATGGCGACGGGGGATTATATCCAAATATTGAATTCAGGAGATATATTAGCTGCACCTGATGTTACGGAGCGAATGATGGCTGCGTTGCAAAATAAAATTAAACAACAACATCAACAACATAATATCAACAACCCTTCCGTGGTGGAACAACACACCACCACGGCAAGTGAAAACAACACCTCATCGCTTTACCAAAATCGCCCTGCAATTTTGTACGGCAATATGATCAAAGAATACCCCGATGGTCATCGGGTGAAAGATACCTGTGGTGGAGGCGATTACACGCCTGAGTCGTTTTTGTATTTTTACAGAGGAACACTCAATCACGATTGTGCGTATATTCGTGGTGATTTGTTTGAGAAATATGGTTTGTACAATGAGCAAATGAAGATTTGCTCCGATTGGGAATGGTATGTGCGAACTATAGTGTTGGGAGGAGAAAAGGCATGCTATACGGACATTGATGTGACGATATTTGATATGATGGGCGTGTCAGAATCGGGTGGTAAGAACAGAGCATTGATTCAGCAAGAGCGCCGAGAGTATTTAGAAGCCATATTGCCTGCTTCAGTTCTTCGCGACTATGATAAATATGCTTTTCCAATAGAGCAGTATCAGCGTTTGAAGAAATATCATTTGTGGGGATTAGTATATCTGGTGGAGAGAATGATTTTTAAATTTGAAAAATGGTTAAAAAAATGAAACTAAGCATAATAGTACCCATATACAATGTAGCACCATATCTGCGCAAATGCGTGGACAGTTTGCTTGCGCAAGATATTTTAGATTACGAAATCATTTTGGTAGATGATGGATCGCCTGACGAATGCCCTCGGATTTGTGATACATATGCGGAAAAGCATAGTAATATTCATGTCATCCATCAAGAGAATGCTGGTCTCTCTGCAGCTCGCAACACAGGTGTAGCAAAAGCGCAAGGCGACTATATCTGGTTTGTAGATTCGGATGATTATGTAGAACCCAATGTGTTGGGCGTATTGATGGAACAGATAGAGCGCGATACATTGGATATACTGCGTTTCCGCTATCAGAATGTGAGAGAGAATGGAGAAGCATTTGTTCCGCATGAAGGTATGAAGGTGGATTATAATGATTATAGTTGTGTACCTACGGATGGATTATCTTTTCTAACTAATCGTGTTGGAATACAATGTTATGCATGGCAGTTCATTGTGCGTACATCTTTATGTAAAACAGAATTATTTACTCATGGTATTTATTTCGAAGATACAGAGTGGACACCGCGGGTATTGTTACGAGCTAAGCGTGTAGCATCTTCGGAATTGGTGGTGTATAATTATCTATGGCGCGAAGGTAGCATTACGCTAAGTCAAAACGATGTTCAAAAGCAACGTAAGCAACTACACGATAAGATAGATTTGCTACGAAAACTCAATGATTTGGGGAATCAGGTAGCAGATCGCCGTTGGTTTGATGGTATGATTAGCGGCTTGATGGTGAATATCGTAGGCATTATCGCTTCTACATTCTATGCGGAGCGCAAAAAATATATACGACCAATTAAAGCGATGCACTTATTGCCACTTTCTACTTATCATATTGCACCGTGTGCACAACGAAAAGTAAAGTTGATAAATTTTTCAATTGATTTGGTAGTGATGCTGGTGCATCTAAAGAGATAGGTTACTGGCTATGAGCTATAGATAATGGGCAATAGAATAGGCAATAAGCAAAACCAATAACTGCCCAACAAGTAAGGATTATGAATAAAATGAAGAAAATATTACTTGTATTTGGTACTCGCCCTGAGGCGATAAAGATGGCGCCATTGGTGAAAAAACTGCAGGAATATCCAGAGCAGTTTCAGACGATTGTATGTGTAACTGGTCAGCATCGTGAGATGTTGGATCAGGTGTTGCGACTATTCGATATCACACCTGATTACGATCTGAACATAATGAAACCCAATCAGGATCTCTACGACATCACTTCTCGTATCCTTCTTGGTATGCGCGATGTGCTCAAAGAGGTACAGCCTGATATAGTCCTTGTGCATGGTGATACGACAACTTCGATGGCAGCAGCATTGGCAGCGTTCTATCAACAGATACCGGTAGGACATGTGGAAGCAGGTCTTCGCACAGGAAATATCTATAGCCCATGGCCTGAGGAAATGAACCGCCTAATCACAGGGCGTATCACTACCCATCATTTCTCACCTACGCCATTGGCAAAGGAGAACCTTTTGAAAGAAAATGTGGATGAGAAGCAAATCATCGTGACTGGTAATACTGTGATTGATGCATTGCAGATGGTGGTAAAGCGATTGGTTGAAGATAAGGTATTGGCTAATGAAGTGGCTGCAAAGGTCAACCAAATGGGCTATGATGTGCAGCGTTTGGATGGCAATCGTCGTATGGTGCTGATCACGGGGCATCGCCGTGAGAATTTCGGCGAGGGATTTTTGAATATCTGTCATGCTATCAAGCACTTGGCAGAGCAATACAAGGATGTGGATTATGTATATCCTATGCACTTGAACCCCAATGTGCGCAAACCCGTGTTGGAGATCTTGGGCGAGAAGGCGGAGAATGTATTCCTGATAGAGCCATTAGACTACCTGCCATTTGTGTATATGATGCAGCATAGCACCTTGATTCTTACCGACTCGGGTGGGGTGCAAGAGGAAGCGCCTGGATTGGGCAAGCCTGTCCTCGTGATGCGCGATACCACAGAGCGCCCAGAGGCTGTGGAGGCAGGAACGGTACTGCTCGTTGGCACCAACCGCGACAAGATAGAGCACAGTGTAAGTATGCTCCTTGATGATGCTGACATCTATCGCCGCATGAGCGAGGCCGTGAATCCATATGGAGATGGAAAGGCTTGCGTGAGGATTATAGACTATTTAGCGAATAAATGAAAGCAATAAGTACATCACAAAGTAATGCAATCTCTATTGTCAGAATCGTGGCTATGATTTTGATTGTTTCTTGCCATATCACACAAGGATATGGTCATTCGATTGCATTTATCCTGAATGTTGGTGTACAATTATTCTTTTTGATATCTGGATTTTTGTATGGAAAAGTAGAAATACCCTCTACTATAGATTTCTACAAGAAACGCATTGTGAAAATCTATCTTCCATTTATCATAGTCGTGTTGCTTTTTGCGGGTATCTATAAGATTTTTGGTGTTGAATCTCTATCATGGCGACATTTGATACCTTATGCCTTTAATCTGCAGGCTTTTGCAATGCCAATAGAAGGTTTTAATCATCTGTGGTTTCTTTCTGTAATCATGATATGCTATATAATCACACCAATGGTGAAATATCTATTAAGAAATAAGCCCTATTTATTTCTATCTTTGCTTGTACTGGGATGTGTGGTTGAGTTTGTGTTTGTGCAGAAATTGTATAGTATGGCCGCATGGGTTGTATTGTATAGTATAGGTATGTGCTTAGGTTGTTATGATACGAAAATTGTGAATACAGCAACAACCATTATTAGCGGGCTTGGCTTAGCGATAATAATGGTATTTTTTCAATTACAACACCTTACAGATTCTGCGTGGGCACATTATAGTGTGTGGCTACATTGTGTGTTAGCGATATTTGTATTTAGTTCGTTATATGCTATTTTAACTAAAGTAGAGGTCAAATTGCCAAAATGTTTGCAATTTGTGAATAATATATCTTATGAGGTTTATTTAATTCATAATATTTTGATATTAGGACCATTATCTTTACTTTTTGTTACTTCAAGTAAGACGATAAATATATTGGTGATTTTGATAGTCACTGTTGTATTATCATATATGTTAAGTCTCTTAATAAATTTAATAAAAAGGAGAATATGATACCCAAGATAATCCACTACAGCTGGTTCGGCGGCAAGCCAATGCCCGAGTTGGCACAAAAATGCATCGCGAGTTGGAAGAAATTCCTCCCTGAATACGAACTTCGTCTATGGAACGAAGAGACTTTTGATATCAATAGTGTACCCTATGTGAAAGAGGCATACGAAGCACGTAAGTTTGCCTTCGTGACCGACTATATCCGCCTGTGGGCATTAGAGCGTGAAGGTGGCGTGTATATGGATACGGATGTGGAGATTCTGCGCCCTTTGGATGACCTAATGCATCTACCTGCCTTCACTGGCTATGAGGCGAGCATGGCTAATGCACCTGTCACTGGTCTGATGGCGAGTGCACCACATGGTGTATGGGTTACCGAACAATTGGCTTACTACGATGATAATCGTCATTTCCGTTTGGAAGATGGCACATTGGATATGACACCTAATACCATAACTATTGCGGATATCATGGTGAAAGGAGGTTTCGTGATAGATGGCAAGTATGGGGTATATAAGGACGATTTGCATGTGTTCCCTGTAGATTATTTTTGTCCATTGACAAGTACACGCGTGCTGAAATTGACGAAGAATACTTATTGTATTCATCATTTTGCTGGTAGTTGGGTAGAGCGAACTGCATGGCAGAAAGTGAAGTCGTTTATTACGCAAAAGGTCTTAGGAACGAAGTTGACAGATAAGTTGGTGCAGCTGAAAAGGCGTCTAATAAGAAATTAAATTATTGTGCATTATGTCACAAGTTTCAAATACAAAAAATATTTTTCGTCGAGAGATGTGGACAGAGCGTATGTTGCGGAATTATGGCGGTGGAATGTATATGCCGCATGATACCGTAACAATGCCTAAGTGGATTGTTGGTTCATCCATTACTTTCTTTTTTATATCCATGATTGTTTGTTGGATATTCTTTGGTCGTGTACCAAATTGGGACTTAGTATTTGTGGCGAGTCTATCAGTCGTGATATTTTTCTCGTTAGGTAATTCGATGTCAAGGCGACTGAGTAATGTGAGTGAAAAACATTTTTTGAAGAACATATTTTATGTAGGATTTACCGTGCGTATGATATGGGTGCTATATTTATATTTTATATTCAATCCAAATTATTATGGAACAACATTTGGTGATGGCGCTGATGTAGACTGGTATATACCATTTGGTCAGGCGCTTGCAGATTTGATTACAAATGATACTTATTTGACTCTTTCGCAAATCATAGATAACTACATGTCTGCTATTGATGATGTGGGATATCCGATAATTTTGGCCATTGAGTATGCCATAACAGGAAAAGAAAGTGATGTATTTGTGCCTTTGCTCGTGAAATCTATCATGGGCGCTTGCTGTGCAATCATGATATATCATGTGGCGAAGCGACATTTTGGTGTAGGTACAGCGCGAATAACTGCCTTGTTTATTTGTCTAAATCCTAATATGATTTATTGGTGTGGTAGTATGATGAAGGAGGCAGAAATGGTATTCTTTTGTTGCTTAGCAGTGGATAAGTTAGATCACGGTTTATCATCGGGTAACAAATTAACCTTGCGTGCCTTATGGCCTGGTCTATTGGCTGGTTTAATATTATTCTTTATGCGTACAGCACTTGGATTGGCGTTATTCATAGGTGTATTGGCACATATTGTATTGGCATCCAATCAAATTATTAGTGTGGCAAAAAAAATCATTGCGGGTGTATTAGTTGCTACTACACTATTTGTCGGTGTGGGCGATCGATTAATTGAGCAATCCAAAGGGTATTTAGATGTTGTTCGTTCGGATTCGCAGCAAGTAAATATGGAATGGCGAAGTAATCGTGAGGGTGGAAATAGTTTTGCTAAATATGCGAGTGCAACTATATTTGCTCCATTGATTTTTACTATTCCATTTCCAACATTAAATATGGCGAATGAAGGACAATTGACGCAAATGCAATTGGCTGGTGGTAGTTATATAAAGAATATTTTGTCTTTTTTTGTGATAATGGTATTACTATTATTGCTGCTAAGTGGTGAATGGCGCAAACATGTATTTATATTGGCTTATATGTGTGGTTATTTGGTTGTGTTAGTGTTTAGTGGTTTTGCACAATCGGGGCGTTTCCATATGCCCATTTGGCCTATGTTGATGCTTTTTGCTGCTTATGGAATTCAGATCGCAAAAGGAAATGTGCACTTAAGACATGGATTTAATATAGTATTGATGGCGGAAGTGCTTGTTTGTTTAGTATGGAATTGGTTTAAATTGAAGGGGCGTGGAATGATTTAATTAATATTTACGATATTTACGATAATATATAATATGCGAAAAATTTGGTTGATTCTATACTATGGATTCGCAACGCATTTGCCCAAATCCACAGCGCCTATCATTGGTAAAATAGCGAAATTACTGCGTCGTGTATGTGCAGAGCATCTGTTGGCAGAATGTGGTTCTCAAATCAATGTGGAGCAGGGGGCTTATTTTGGAAACGGAAGAAACTTCCGAGTAGGTAAACTTGTTGGACTAGGTAAGAATTTCTGTTGCCACAATCGAATTGTAACAATTCATGACCATTTAATAATGGGTGAAGATGTTCTTTTTCAAGGAGGAGGACATGTTTTCGATGATGTTACTATTCCAATGGGGCAAAGTGGTAACTTGCCACCTACGCCATTAGAAATAGATGATGATGTGTGGATTGGCGCTCGTGCAATTATCTTGCCTGGTTGTAAGCGCATAGGTGCGCATAGCATTATCGGTGCAGGTGCAGTAGTTACGAAAGATGTGCCTGACTATGCCATTGTTGGAGGTAATCCTGCAAAAGTGATTCGACTGAGAAAATAAATGTTTGCGATATATGAAAATTCTCATCATTAGTCGATACAAATCTGCCTTTGCAGATCATTTAGTTCCTTTTGTTACAGAGCAAGGAGAATCACTTTGCCAATTGGGACATACTATTGAATATTTTGCAGTAAAAGGTAATTACCTTTTTGCAGTGCGTGGACTTAAACAGAAGATTCGCACTTTCCAACCAGATATCATTCATGCACACTATGGTCTATCCGCCATCACGGCAGAATTGCAATCTATGGTGCCTGTCGTGACTACCTTCCACAATGGTGAGACACTGAACAAAGGCGTGAATCTATTGACATCGCTCTGCTCATTGCGTGCCAAGCATGTGGTGTATGTGGCGCAGCATATATATGATCTCGTGTATTTCAAACATACGAAATACTCCATCATACCATGCGGTGTGAATATGGAGGATTGCGTGGTGATGAATCAAAAAGAGGCGCGTGAGCAATTGGGCTTCGAAAATGGAGTGAAATATATCCTCTTTGGAGGTGGATTTGATAACCTACGCAAGAACTACGCCATCCTGCGTGATGCAGTGGAGCGCATTGAGCAGCAAACATGGATTCCTGTGGAAGGTGGAGAGCGATGTGGCAATATTGTATGCCTTGAGATGAAGGGATTGAGTAGGGCAGAATGCGTATTGCGTATGAACGCTTGTGACCTCTTTGCACTCCCTTCTCATTCCGAGGGCTCACCACAAGCGCTCAAAGAAGCTATGGCATGCAACTGCCCTATCATAGCTACCAATATGGCTGATGTGAAGCATCTGCTGGGTGATTTGTCTGGACATTATCTGCTGCGCAATCCACGACCCACGCACGAGCGTTGGGATGCTGATGAGCGTAGCTTGGATGAGATGGTGGAGCTGCTTAAGCAGGCGTTGGCCTTCAACGGTCGCACCAACGGTCGCGAGCGGATCATGGAGATGGGGCTGAGCAATGAGCAAGTCGCGGAGCAATTACTCCGTATCTACAAACACTTGATAGGTTAGAGTGCTCTTCATTTTAGGTTGATATACAATGATTACTATTCGTACATATAGTGAAATAGATAAACAAAATTGGAAATCACTTGCAGAAACTTCCCCACTATCTACTTGGTTCCAGACAGAAGAAGCATATCGTTTTTATCAGTCTGTGAGCGATATGGATGCTTTTGTGTATGGAGTTGTGGAAGAAGATAGGTTGGTCGGAGTGATTGTGGGATATACCACACAAGAAAAATGCAAATTAAAGCAATATTTTACTGCGCGTACGATTGTTGTAGGTGGACCATTGTTAGATGAAAATATCAGTGAATCCGCGTTAGCCATGTTGTTGCAAATAGTAAAAAAACAACAGGGAGAGGCAATATATATCGAAACACGCAACCTTCACGACTATAGTCGTTGGAGGACCGTATTTGAGGCTAATGGCTTCGCATACCAGCCGCATCTGAACATACAAGTGGCATGTAATGACCAACACTCCATGAGCGAACAACGCCAACGCCAAGTGAAGAAGGCAATTAAAAATGGTGCAGAAATATGCGAAGCGTCATCCGAACAGGAGATACGCGATTGGTACCAAATCCTCCGTCAACTCTATCGCCAGAAAGTACGCACACCGCTCTGGAGCGAAGCGTTCTTCTTGCAGTTCTATCGCAATGGAGTAGGGAAGTACCTGCTGGTGAAATACGAAGGCAAGGTAATTGGTGGTATGATGTGTCCCGTATTTGCAGAAAAGGCAATCTACGAATGGTATGTATGTGGATTGGACGAGGAGTACAAAGAGCAATACCCATCGGTGATGGCTACATATGCAGCCATAGAATATGCTAAGCAGAAAGGCATACCGATGTTTGATTTTATGGGAGCGGGCGTACCCGATAAACCCTACGGTGTACGCGACTTTAAGATGGAATTTGGTGGCGAAGTCGTAAAGCACGGGCGATATTTATGTGTTCGTAAATCATTGCTATACCAGATAGGAAAATGGGGCGTACAGTGGATAAAAAATCATTAGTAATTTACATGTAGATTAGAACTCTATTATAATTTACTATAGATATAAATAATATACAAAACATGCGAGTATTATTAGGTGAAATATCCAGTTACAAAGCGATAGTGATAGCAAGGTATATACAGCAACGCTATTCAAGTGTAGAATTATGGGCATACGACAATAAACCTATGATTCAGCACTTACATTCTCGCTATGTGAATAAGTGTGCATATATCCCATATATTACACAAGATGATTATATACGTCGGATCGCAAATTATATTCAAAAAAACCATATTGACGTATTTGTTCCTGTACATAGCGATTTCATTGGGCTAATATTGCAACATAAGCACCTATTTGGAAGTACCTTGGATTATATGGGAGAGTATGAAAACTACATTCAGTTGCATGAGAAAAATCTGCTTATGCAAATTGCTCGAGAACTACAAGTAGATACTCCCAAGGAATATGCAACTATAATAGATGCACAAGTACCATTTGTAATAAAACCTACTAATCTTTCCTCTGCTAAAGGTGTGCGTTACTGTCATACATTAGAAGCGAAACAACAATTAGGCAATATGAATCCCGATGGGTTAATCTGCCAAGAATATATACAAGGACAAGGGTGCGGATATGAATTATATTGCAAGAATGGACAAATAATAGCAGAGTATGGGCATTTGCGTTTAGCAGAATGGCCAACGACAGGTGGTTCGAGTGTGCTTAGAAAGGGATATATTCATCCTAACATGCGAAAAATAGCAGAAAAGATACTTGCTCAAGTGCCTTGGACGGGATTCATCATGTTCGAGTTTAAACTTACAGATGATGGTAGATTGGTGTTGATAGAAGCGAATCCACGTATTTGGGGGTCTATAAACCAAGCACTGCAAAATGACTGCAAATTATTCTCTGCTATTTTGGGAGAACCGAAATCTATTTCATACTGCAATGAAAAACGCACATGTCTTACTCCACAAGTGTGGTTGGCTATGATGGCATATATGTGTAATGGACAGTGGCATGTAGTGAAAGATTACTTGAAAAATAAGCGTATTACCTATAAGGACGTAAGTCTATGGAATGATGCAAGGGGCGTGATAAGTATGATTATTCGTAAATTGTTATGAAAAAACTATATGCATACGATTTTGATGATACGTTGATTCCGTATGATTCGTTTCGGCGGTACCTATGGCATTTGATGAGCATAAAACCTATATATGTGGGGTGTCTATTGCTATTGAGAAAAACACGTCTGATGGGCAGTAGAGAGTTCAAAAAGCGCATTACGGATATGGTGTTTTCGTCGTCTAGATTGCAGATGGACGCACTGTTATTTGCTAAAGACTTGCTTGTTGATATAGAACGCCCAACCTATTTACCTAATAGTGCGATACTCATTATCACTGCATCGCCTATGGTATATATGCGGTATTTAGCAGAAGAACTACAATGTACTATTGTGGGTTCTGATTATATAAATGGTAAGTATGTAGAGATGTATGGACAAGCAAAGGCGGATTATATACATGAATATTTTCCTAAAGCTGAATATATATACACTTATGCAATATCCGATAGCAATTCAGATATATGTTGGATGAAAGATTTTGTAAAATTTGAACTAAAACTGAAATAAATGAATATACTTGTTCAATTGTCACACCCTGCGCATTTTCATCTATATAAAAATGCGATTCTTAATTACAAACATGATGGTCATCAGGTATTTGTACTGATTAAATCTAAAGACATTCTCGAAAACCTGTTGAAAAATGCAGGTATTGAGTACTACAATATATTGCCCTTAGCTCATCGTGGTAGCAAGTTGGGCATATTGTGGGATATGATTGTTCGTGATTGGCGAATCATTAGATTTTGTAGAAAACATGCGATTGACATATTGACTGGTTCAACACCAGAAGTTGCACATGCTGCTTGGCTGTTAAATTTGAAATCGGTGAATACAACGGAGGATGATGCTGCTGTAATAGGGGCAGTAGTTAAGGCTATTCAACCTTTTGTAAAGTGTATGTTAGCACCCGTTCCTTGTATGATGGGAGGTATAGAAAAACATACTATGCATTATCCTTCCTACCACGAGTTGGCATACCTGCATCCGAATCATTTTACTGCGGACAAAAGTGTGGTAAAGGGATGTGGCATTGATACTGACACACCCTATTTCGTGTTGCGTTTTGCTTCGCTCAATGCCCATCACGACGATGGAATATGTGGCATCAATACCGAAATAGCGCAACGACTCATTGATATCCTATCGCCTCATGGACAAATATACATTACCTCTGAGCGCGAACTCGAACCACAATTTGAGCCATACCGCATTCGCATTAATCCGCTTGATATGCACCACGTAATGGCTTTCGCATCTCTCTACATTGGCGATAGTCAGACCATGGCTGCTGAAGCAGGCGTATTAGGCACACCATTTGTGCGATTCAATGACTTCGTAGGACGAATAGGTTACCTACGCGAACTGGAAGACATCTATCAATTAGGTTATGGTATACATGCCACACCACTCAGCGAGGATTCGTCTATTCGTCGTAATGATGGTACGGTACAACCGAGTGGGGTAGAGGCACTCTACCAAGCAGTAGAGAAACTTGTGGCCATGCCAGCAGAAGAACGCCGACAGATTTTCGCCGCACGCCGCGAAAAAATGCTCAGCGAAAAGATTGACTATGCAAAATTCCTTACATGGTTCATCGAGAACTATCCCGATAGTCAACAACAGACCCGCGACAACCAAAACAACGATGCCTTTTGGGCACAGTTTAAGTAAGTTTCTTTTCTGATAAAAATATAATTGTAGTTATATTTAACCGCTAAAAACGGCGATAAATATCATTGTAATTATATTTTTGGTTATTGGCTATTGGTTATAGGTTATAGGCACGATTATATATAAAGACAATTAGTGCTGTTGCGATTATTTTTGAAACAAAAATACGGCATTTTCAATGCCTACAAAAATAAATAAAAATCAAAGGATTATGTAGAATGACAATTATTGACAATTAGGGCGTCAATTCATGTCAATTCGAGAGTGTATTTGTTTTTGCTCAAAAGAATGCAGTACGCTGCATTGGTGAGCAAAACCAAGAGAATGAACATAGAAACATAACATCAAGAACATAACTTTGTTTTGTTCATCCAGCAGCGAGCTGCTCTTTATGAGCAAAAGAAAGTATGAAACAAGATTTTTTGATATTTATGTAGCGAGTGTAACGAAGCGTATTTTTGTATAAGAAATAAAACGATAAAAATTGCATAATCCAAAACTTTTTTGTAACTTTGCCGCGTGAATAACAAGGAATAGATATGACTCGAAAAAAGATATTTATCAGTAGCGTTCAAAATGAATTTCAACAAGAACGCAGAATGATTGCCGATTATATTCGGCAAGATGCCTTGTTGTCAATATATTTTGAACCATTTCTTTTTGAGGAGTTGCCCGCGCAAGATAAATCGGCACAAGAGGCATACTTGGAGCAAGCGGCGCATTCGGATGTGTATCTGTTATTGATGGGCGAACAATACGGCTATCAAGATGCTGCTGGCATTTCACCTACTGAACGTGAATACGACATTGCTACAGCAAATCATGCTTATCGAATAGCTTTTATCAAGGACGTCTCTCGTCGTGATGATAAAGAAGAGGCGTTCAAGTCGCGGATAGATAAGGCGGTTATCCGCCATACATTTCGTTCGTATGAGGAGTTGCAGAGTGGGGTTTATGCGTCGTTGGTTGAGTACATGCTATCTCGCCAGTTACTTCGTCAGGGCCCTTTTGATGCGTCTATTCATCCAGAAGCTCGTATAGATGATTTAGATAAAGATAAGATTCGTTGGTTTGTGGGTGTGGCACGCGAAGTGCGACAGTTTCCGTTGACTTATTCGGAAGATAATATATCGCAGATATTGCATAGTCTGCATCTAATAACTGAGGATGGAAAGGTTAAGAATGCTGCATTGTTGTTGTTTGCGAAGGATGTGCAGAAGTGGTTTGTTTCGGCAACGATAAAGTGTGCACATTTCTATGGAACTAAAATGACCAAGCCCATTGCTTCGATGCAGATTTATGGTGGTACGGTGTTCGAGCAAGTAGATATGGCAGTGTCATTTGTTATGTCGCGTATTGACCAACGGGTGGGGGAACGAATTCATTCTAACCAAGTGGATGTCACTCCCGAATTGCCTGCGCAGGCGGTGCGTGAGGCGATCGTGAATGCGGTTGTTCACCGTGACTATACCAGTACGGGTAGCGTACAAGTGATGTTGTTCAAGGATCGATTAGAGATTTGGAACCCAGGCAAATTGCCTCAAGGTATGACAATTGATAAATTAAGGAATCTCCATAGTTCTCGTCCTGTAAACCCTACGCTTGCCAATCCAGTGTATTTAACTGGCTATATCGAACAAATGGGAACAGGTACTACAGATATCATCGAACTGTGTGAAAAGTCGGGATTGCGTACACCTGAATTTCATCAAGATGAGGATTTTTTGATTAGAATATGGCGACCTGAGAATGCGGGTGCATCTCTTTCAACCGACCATCAAACCGCGCATGAAACCGACCATCAAACCGCGCATGAAATTGACCATATGTCAGAACCGATTAAACGGTTAATAATAGCAATCAAAGGTGATACTAAAACTCGTGAGGAAATAATGAACATTATGCAATTAAATCATCGTGAGAATTTTAGATTAACTTATTTGATTCCTGCGTTGGAAACAGGTTATATTGCCATGCTTTATCCAGATAATCCTAGACATAAAGGTCAGGCATATTATTTGACTCAAAAAGGATTAGATGTTTTGAAAACAGAATAGTAGAGCAATAGTACCCACCGACTCATCACCGATCGATGGCTGAGAGAATAGTGGGAAATAACGCGACCATAAAATATTTTTGTATATTTTTGTAGCGAGTGTAACGAAGCGTATTTTTGTTAAAAACAGAATACATTTTGAAACATAAATACGGCATTTTCAATGCCTACAAAAATAAATAAAAATCAAAGGATTATGTAGAATGACAATTATTGACAATTAGGGCGTCAATTCATGTCAATTCGAGAGTGTATTGGTTTTTGCTCAAAAGAATGCAGCACGCTGCATTGATGAGCAAAACCAAGAGAATGAACATAGAAACATGACATCAAGAACATAACTTTGTTTTGTTCATCTAGCAGCGAGCTGCTCTTTATGAGCAAAGGAAAGTATGAAACGAGATTTTTTGATATTTATGTAGCGAATGTAACGAAGCGTATTTTTGTTAAAAAACAGAACTCTTTTGTAAAAGAATAAAAAGTAATATAGATATGCATATCACCCTTATCGCAGGAGCGCGACCAAACTTCATGAAGATTGCGCCACTTATCAAAGCCATACAACAGGCACACAACGAAGGCAAAGACATCCACTATCGCCTTGTGCATACTGGTCAGCACTACGACAAGAATATGTCCGATACCTTCTTCGAGGAACTCGGCATACCCATGCCTGATGTCAACCTCGGTTGTGGTGGCGGTACACAAGCCGAACAGACCGCTAACATCATGGTGGCCTTCGAGAAGGATCTTATGGCTAACCCTACCGATTTGGTACTTGTTGTGGGCGATGTTACCAGCACCATGGCATGCTCCATCGTAGCCAAGAAACTCAATACGAAGGTCTGCCATGTTGAGGCAGGTATCCGCAGTTGGGACCTCACTATGCCCGAAGAAATCAACCGCATGGTCACCGACTCCCTTGCCGACTATATGTTTACCACCAGCGAAGTGGCAAATAAGAACCTGCTGTTGCAGGGAGCTTCTTTGGAGTGTAAAGAGGAAAGTGTAAAGTGTAAAGGCACAGAGAACAGCAAAGCTGAAACACTATCCTCTACACCTTACACCTTACACTATACACCAATAGCCAATAGCCTACCTGCTCTTCCCGAAGAGCAATATGCGTTCCAACGAACGCCCCAAAGGGTATGGTTCGTCGGCAATGTGATGATTGATACGCTGCTCGCCAATCGCGCACGATTCCGCAAGCCAGCGGTCTATGACGAATTAGGATTACATGAGAAAAACTATGTGGTGATGACTATGCACCGTCCTGCTAATGTGGACGAGGAGCAACACCTCAAAGCACTCATGGAGCAAATCATCACCCATGTACATGGTTTGCCTATCATCTTCCCCATCCACCCTCGTACTGCCAAAATCTTCTACAACCTCTGGGGCAACGCAGAGCAACTCGCAGAGTTATTCCCTAATCTGCATATCGTGGCACCTATGGGCTATTTGGAGTTCAACTACTTGGTAGAGCATGCCAAAGTGGTGGTTACCGACTCAGGCGGCATTACCGAAGAAACGACCGTGATGGGAGTACCATGCATCACCCTGCGCGACAATACAGAACGCCCAGAGACATGCACAATAGGTACTAACCGCCTTATCGGCACTAATCCACAAGCCGTGAAACCTGCACTTGATGCCCTATTTGCAGGCGAATGGCAACTGGGAAACATACCTCCACTATGGGACGGACATACCGCAGAGCGTATTGTGGAAATATTGTACAATGAGTGCGCGGCATCTTCCGCAGATATAAACGGGTAAATTAGCAGGTTCTTTCTATCCCCATACCTCCCCGCAAAATCGGGCGGCGAGAGTGGGGATGGTGTATCACCTTTTGCTGGAATTGATGATGGTGCGACCGCTCGCGCCGTTTCGTGGGGATTGGCTGAATAGGAGGGCGTTGGAATAGCGAAGTAATGATGGTAGCGCTGAGAATCGTGCTGCCGATAACAATCACTCCGAAATAAGGCAGAATACCCCTCCAATGCAAAAATAGTACCAGATAGCACGCTATGCATCCAGATAGAGCGAAGAGGATGAGTATAATGGTATTGAGTACATCCAAGTGCATACGCCGTGGCATGCTATGCCAGTCGCCAGCAATAGTGACAACAAGATATGTCACCAAAATCACGCCTAACCCGAAAATGAGAATGAGTGCATAGGACAAGGCGAGGTCATCCATAAGGATGTCTGAGATGAGCAATGCAAAGCAAGCAAGCGTTTCCATAACCCATAGTACCCGAATCAGCCAAAAAGTACTGGCATGTCGCAGGCGATTGACGAGAGAAATTAGCATCATAGTCGTAATATTTTTTTTAACAAAAATTGTAATATAATTCTCCAAAATTATCTTAATCACTACCAAAATTGTAGTATATTATAGTAAATTAACCAAAATTTTCTTGGAACGGCGTAAAAATCGTTCGAACGAAGTGAGATAAGAATCGAACGAATATCTTTCTATACAAAAATTATTCAAAATTTGACTCGAAAATTATCGAAAATTTGATTTTTCACTACCAAAATTGTAGTATATTATAGTTGTAAATTTGCCAAATTTTTTTTAATTGTTAGTGACTTATTAGTTAAATTAGCATAATTAGCCGTTAAAGAAAATAATTGTTAATTTTTGGATTAATTTTGAATAATTTTTGTTCAAACTATTGACTTCTTTTGAAATCGGCTGCAAAGGTACTACATCCTTGAAGATCCTCCAAATTTCAACAATATTGTTACAAAACTAAGGGTATACCCCCCGAGTTTTTCAACAATATTGTTGGGAATTTGCTCTTTTTGATGCCTATTTTTTTTATATTTGAAAAAAAAATCGTATCTTTGCAGCATAATTCATAACAATACAACCATGCTAATCACCTATAAGGGATAAGTCATAATATGAAAAGAAAATTACAAGACATATCACCCGCTACCACCTCCTACGAGATGGGACTCAAGCGTGTGCTGCTCTCTGCCAACGAGAGCGGATGCAGCATCACACAAGTAGCCGTGATCGAACTAAAAGCAGGTGAACATAGCGCGAAGCATATTCACCCTGACCTACAAGACCTATTCTTTGTGCTTGACGGCGAAATCAATATCACCATTGACGGCAAACTGCATCACTGCCAGAAAGAGGATTTTGTACTTGTAGAACATCTCAAAGCATACGAACTGCACGCCATCACCGATGTGCGGATGTTGGCTATGGGCTGCGTGGTGGAAACACAACGCACCAAACTCTATCCCATGCTGCTGGAACCGAATCTGCATACCAAAGTGTGGGGCAGTAATCGCCTCACCCAATGGAAGCAACTCCCGCCACAAGACCATATAGGCGAAAGCTGGGAAGTATCGGCGGTGGAGAATGCACCTTCTATTATCGCCAATGGCACATGGGCTGGCTATACACTGACTGAAGTAATCAGCCAAATGCCAGAAGCCGTGTTAGGAAAAGCGGTAGCTAAACAACATGCGAATCAGTTACCCATCTTGGTCAAACTCATTGATACCAACGATAATCTCAGCATACAAGTACACCCCGATAATGCAATGGCAGAGCGTGTGCATAACCAACGAGGCAAATCGGAGATGTGGTATGTGATTGATGCGCAACCCGGAGCATCTATCTATGCAGGATTTCAAGAAGAACTCACCCCTGAACAATACACGCAGAAAGTGGAGGACGGAACGATACTTGATGCGCTCGCCAAACATGAAGTGCATGCAGGAGATGTGTTCTATCTCCCCGCAGGACGCATACATGCCATCGGCAAAGGGGTGCTGCTGGCAGAAGTGCAACAGACATCTGACCTCACTTATCGCATCTACGACTATCATCGTCTGGACCTCAATGGGCAACCACGCGAACTGCACACCCAATTGGCTACGGAGGCGTTGGATTATACCGTGTACAAAGAGTATCGAAACACCTATAAGGATACCATTGACACCGCAAATGCCTGTCTTGACACAGAGCATTTTAGCGTGCGTGTCGTATCGCTGCAACACCCTATGCACCGAAATATGGTAAGCTATGATTCGTTCGTGATTTCTACATGCATGCAGGGGAGTTGTACCATACGCATACGCAGCACACAGGATCAAGTGGAACTGCGCGAAGGATTCTCGTGCCTAATTCCTGCTGCTATCGCAGACTATGACATTATTCCACAAGGAGAGGGGGCTAAACTGCTGGAGTCCTATATCAACAATAAACCACAAAATTCGTTCCGACGAATGATATCGCAGTTCTTGCACTGGAGCCATTCTTGATGTTAGAGGCGATTATGAGGTCATTAGGAAACAATGCCCGAAATACTTCTACACTACATATGGCAACAACGATTGTGGGCAGAAATGCCGCAAATGACCACCCTTGGGCAGGCAATAGAAATATTGTCCGTAGGACACCATAATCGCGATGCAGGACCCGATTTCAGTCACGCACATGTGCGCATTGGTGGACAAGAGTGGGTGGGAAACATAGAGATGCATCTGCGCGCGTCCGACTGGCGCAAGCATCGCCATCATACCAATCCTGCCTACGATAGCGTGATACTCCATGTGGTGTGTCAAGATGATGAGGTGGTGTACAATTCTCGCGGCGAACAAATCACACAATGTGTATTGCACTATCCACAAGAAAAAGACTATCTGACATCCATGTTGGTGCATGCACAGCATATGGATGATGCTTTTGCTACTATTCCGTGCAGTCATCAATTATTGTCTATGCCTTCCATGCTGACCGATGGATGGCGAAGAACACTCCTATTGGAGCGATGGCGTTGCAAAACGGAGTCCATAGAACGACTGCTGGCTATCACCAACCAAAACTGGGCGCAAGCTTTTTACATCACATTGGCACACAATTTTGGGTTTCATACCAATAGTCTGCCCTTCGAATCCTTAGCATTGCAAACACCGTTGTCTTGCATACAAAAGCATCGCAGCAGTGTCTTCCAAGTGACAGCCATGCTATTAGGGCAATCGGGACTATTGACCGATACCTCTGCGAAAACCGAAGAAGAACGCGCCTTATGGCATGAATACCGTTTCCTGCAACAGAAGTTCGGACTTACTCCCATTGCACCAGCGTTGTGGAAAAAAGGGCGTATTCGTCCGCAAAACGCACCTGAAGTACGCATCAGACAGTTCGCTCAGCTGATGTGTCAGTCGGAGTTTTTGTTCTCAGAGTCATTGCAACAGACGGATATTGAAGTCTTGCGTTCTCTCTTGCACCTGCAACCACTCTCGGAGGCAGACAGCAAGCGCATAACAATGGCACCTGCCATCGGACAAGCATCTATAGATATACTATTGATAAACACCATCTTACCTTATCGCTATGCGTATGCTATTGCTCACCACGATATAGCAAAAGCGCAACAAGCCATAGAGCTCATTGCGCTTTTACCTGCCGAGAATAATACGGTGATTCGTCAGTGGCGGATGTTGGGTCAAACGGTGCGTTCTGCTGCCGATACACAAGCCTTGATACACCTTTATCAGCACTATTGTCAGCACGAACGCTGTATCAACTGCGAAGTGGGAATGCAGGTGTTTGCGCTGTAAGTGTGTAAAGTGTAAAGTGTAAGGTGTAAAGTGTAAAGGATAGGGTTATACCAACTTTTTAATCAACGCAAACAATTTGTAGGGCATATAGCGGAAAGGCATGTCCACCCATGTAGGCGTGTTGACTACCGAACGGCGGTGAGAGAATGCCAAGAAACTATCCTTACCATGGTAACTACCCATACCCGAATTGCCCACACCGCCAAAAGGCGTCTTGTGGTTCACAATATGCATAATCACATCGTTTACACATGCACCGCCCGACGAAGTATGGCGCAGTACATAATCGCCATTCGTGCCGAAATAGTAGAGTGCCAGCGGCTTCTCGCGATCCGTGACGAAGGTAATGACCTCGTCTATCTCCTTGAAAGTCAGCACAGGGAAGATAGGACCGAAGATCTCCTCTTGCATGACAGGGGCATCGGGGCTGACATCGGTGAGAATGGTAGGGGAGAGGTAACGCTCCGCTTTATCGTATTTGCCACCGTAGTAAAGCCTACCCCCAGCCCCTCCCTCAAGGGAGGGGAGTTGTTGCGACGAGGCGATAGTGCTATTAGGCGACGAGGCGAGAGGCAAGTAACTGATAAGGCGCTCTAATGCCTTATCGCTGACAATGCGCACGAAGTGTTTCGCCTTTTGTGGGTCCTTGGTTAGCAGGTGTTTCCACTCTTTGACAAGCAGTTTGAGGAATTGGTCCTTCACTTCCTCGTGAATCATCAGGTAGTCGGGCGCGATGCAGGTTTGTCCTGCGTTGAGGGCTTTGCCCCAAGCCACGCGTTTGGCTGCCACCTTGAGGTCGGCTGACTTGTCGATGATACAAGGGCTTTTTCCACCCAACTCCAACACCACTGGTGTGAGGTGCTTGGAGGCTGCCTCCATGACCATTTTTCCCAGCGAAGGGCTACCTGTGAAGAAAATCAAGTCCCATCGCTCTGCTAAAAGCATCTGATTGACTTGGCGATTGCCTTCTACAATAGCGATATACTCCTCTGGGAAAGTGGCGCGAATCATCTCGGTGAGTACGCGCGACACATTGGGTACATAGGGCGAAGGCTTCAGCATCGCCGTACAGCCAGCGGAGATAGCGCCTACGAGGGGATTGAGCAGCAGTTGGACGGGGTAGTTCCATGGCGCAATAATGAGTGTATTGCCCAAAGGCTCCTTGATGATACGGCTGCTGGCAGGCATGATAGCCAGAGGCGATGACTTGCGCTCTGGTTTTGCCCAATGGCGGAGATGGCGGAGATGGTTGCGTATCTCGCTATAGACGATACTGAGTTCGGTGAGGTATGCCTCCTCGTAAGACTTGTGGAGGTCATTCCACAGCGCCTCAGCGAGTGGTTTCTCGTATTGGTGCATAGCATCCGAGAGCTTGCACAGCATCTGACGACGGAAACAGAGGGGCAGGGTAGCACCCGAACGGAAATAAGTACGCTGTGACAGCAGCGTAGATGTTATTAGTTGTTGCATAATTATTTTCTTCCTGTGAAATTATCCATTGCATGATAGATACCAAAAACTGTGCCAAAAACGAAGTCAAAGACACGGAAGGGCAGTATGGCTTGCCAGAAACGAATGAAATGGAAGCCGAAAGGTATGCCACGGAAGATTTGGTTGCGTTCGATAGCACGCAGGATCTTCTTGGCCGTTGGTTCGGGTTTGAGGATAGGGAAGATGCTGGAGTGCACGCCGTTGAACATACCCGTGTTGATATAGTAGGGAGCGATGGTGGTGAAATGCACATTGGACTTCATTTGCTGGAGTTCGATACGCACGGAGTCGCTCCAACCAATCATCGCCCACTTGCTGGCACCATAGACGGACATCTTAGGATTGCTGAGCATACCGCCCGCCGAAGCGATATTGCAGATATGACCGCGGTTGCGAGCAATCATATCGGGAAGGATTTGTTGCGCAATGACCATAGGTGCAATAGTGTTCACCTCAAAGGTGAGGCGGATGTCCTGCACAGTCTGTTGGTCGAAGGTCTTGTTGCCACGCACGATACCTGCACAGTTGATGAGGATGTCAATAGCACCCACTTCTTGCTTGATTTGTTGGTAAGTTTGGGCTACAAGGTCGCTGTTGGTGATGTCCACCTTATAGATATACACGCGCCCGCGCGAGGAGAGTTCAGCCATAGTAGTTTCCAATGCCTCTTGATTCACATCCCAAATAATCAACGCCTTCGCCCCTTTCTCCAACGCCATTCGCCCCATGATTTTGCCAATACCAGATGCTCCACCTGTGATTAGCACATTTGCTGATTTGATTAGCATAGTTTTAATAGTTTTAAAAGTTTTAAGGGTTTTAATGATATTTATACAAATTATATACCAAACGGCGGCAAAGGTAGTGCATTATTTTCGAACAATCGTTCAAAATGTATAAAAAAGTGCGATATTTTCGAACAGATGTTCGATTTTTATAAAAAAATGTTGTGTATATAAAATATTTTGCATACCTTTGCAGTCGAAAATGGGATAATTTTTGAATTAAGAATTATGAATTTTGAATAAAGAATGTAGGATTATGGTAGAAGATCGTAGGGATAAAATACTGCTGAAGGCATTGGAGTTGTATATGGTGGAGGGCTATGCCAATGTGTCTATCACGGACTTGCAATCGGCGTTGGATATGGGGCGTGGTACATTGTATTACTATTTCAAGGACAAAGATGAGTTGTTTCAAGAAGTGGTGGATATGTTTTTGATAAAACCCAAGCATAGAGCATTGGATAGGGTAAGAGAAACAGCAACTATACCAGATATGATAGATGCCATGTTGTATTACTTGAATCAGTTGCAAGAGTTTTATAATCAGGTGGAGAATAAGAATATCAACACATCGAATGTGGTGACGGTGATGTACACTGCCTATAGCCGTTTTCCTGAACTATTCAAGAAAGCTCGCCGATTGTATGAACATGAATTGAGTCTTTGGATGCAAGCCATTAAAAATAGTATGCGTGCAGGTGAAGTGCGTGGCGATGTGTCAATTGAAACGACGGCACACATGTTTGTGCATATCAAAGATGGATGGGATCCTGGTCGTACAGGTGCACCAATGAATTTTGACATCTTCCCCGAGCAGTATAATTATCTGTATAATTTGATAAAAAAACACCAAGATTAAGGGGAAAATAAAAAAAAGTTTAGTTTTTGAACGCTCGTTCGAAAAAAATATTGTAATTTTGCAGAAATTTGATAAAAACAATATCATTATGGAATTAAAACATTACTTAAGTTATCTCCAAAATACGATCACAAATAAGTGGTCAGATTTGGCGATGAAAGATTTGGATGGCGCAACCCAATATACCTATGGCGAATTGGCAGCGCAAATAGCTCGTTTGCACACGACTTTCCGTTTGTTGGGTATCAAAGAGGGCGATAAGATTGCATTGTGTGGACGCAACTGTAGTAACTGGGGTGTGACTTTCTTGGCAGTGGAGACATACAAGGCAGTGGCTGTGAGTATCTTGCCTGATTTCACGGGTGAAGGCGTAGAGGCACTGGTGAATCACTCTGAGGCAAAAATGCTTTACACGGGTCCTAATGTGTTGAAGAAGATCGATGCTAAGAATATGCCATGCTTGAAGGCGTTGGTGTATATGGACGACTTCAGTTTGCAGTTTGCTGCTGATGAAGCTACAGAGAAAGCATACGCAGGCGTGGACGCTGCTTTTGCTGCTGAATATCCACAAGGATATAGCGCAAAGGATATGAATTATCCTACTGATAATCACGATGAATTGGCATTGCTCAACTATACTTCTGGTTCGACTGGCAATCCTAAGGGTGTGATGTTGACCCACAAGAACTTGAGCGGAAACATTGACTTTGCCGTGAAGAAGATTCCTCACAAGCCAGGTGATAAGGTGATGTCGATGTTGCCAATCGCGCATATGTTCGGACTGATGTTTGAGTTCTTGTATCAAGTATGCGACGGCGCGGAGGTGTATTTCCTCACCAAAGCTCCAACTCCAAGCACCTTGATGAAGGCATTTGCTCAGGTACATCCATTTATGATTCTGACTGTGCCATTGGTGATTGAGAAGATTATCAAGGGCAAAGTGTTGCCAGTAATCAAGAAACCTGTGATGAAGGTACTTTGGAATACTCCGCTGATCAAGAAACTGATTCACAAGAAGGTGCGCAATACACTCTTAACAGCGTTTGGCGGTAATCTGCGCTATTTGATTATTGGTGGTGCAGCGCTCAACGAGGAGGTAGAGACATGTATGAAGCAAATGAACTTCCCATATTGCGTGGGGTATGGTATGACCGAGTGCGCTCCGCTTATCAGTTACGAGGATTGGGATAAATATGCATATCGCTCTTGCGGTAGGATTATCCCTGGTATGCAAATCCGTATTGACTCTGAAGACCCAACCAAAAAAGAAGGTGAGGTACAAGTATATGGCGTGAATGTGATGAAGGGCTATTACAAGAACGAGCAAGCTACCAAGGAGACCTTTACCAAGGATGGTTGGATGCGTACAGGCGACTTGGGTATCTTGGATAAGGACGGCAACCTCTTCCTCCGTGGACGCAGCAAGAATATGTTGCTCAGCCCTAACGGACAAAACATCTACCCAGAGGAGATAGAAGATAAACTCAATAGTCTGCCTCTCGTTACAGAGTCTGTCGTAGTGGATCGCGAACATAAGTTGGTAGCATTGGTCTATAGCGACCCATCATTGGCGAAACCAGAAGTGCTACAAGGCAAGACCGTAGAGGAGGTGATGAAAGAGAATGTGGTGAAGCTCAACAAGATGTTGCCTAACTACAGCCAAGTCATCGCTATCGAACTGGTAGAGAAAGAGTTTGAGAAAACGCCTAAGCGCAGTATCAAGCGATTTATGTATAAGTAAGAAAAAGAGGCGCAAGCCTCTTTTTTCTTTTGGGGGTATCTGGCTTCCGGCTGCTGGCTGCTGGTTTCCGGCTTTCGGCTGCTGGCTCCCGGCTTCCGGCTGCTGGCTTCTGGAATAAATGTTTATCGGCTTTCGCTTGATAGGCGGCGAGCCAGGATTAGTCTGGCTTTGCCTTGATGGCGGGCACCGATGATATATCGGTCGTCACCGTCTTTGAGTTTGTACTTCTTGCGCACTTGGTCGGGGGAAAGCGGATAGTTGCGCGTCAGAATAGCGTACTTGTGCCTCGTATCCAATTGACTATGTTTGCTGATAATCTCCTCTAACTCCCATACGCGACCTGGGAAATCGGGTAGGAGCGTATCGGAGGTATAGAGATGGGTATGCGTATCCAATTTGCGAAGTTGATAACGCTCACCCACCAATCGAAATGCACCTGCCTTGATAATAGCGGCATTGGGTTCGTATATATACTGCTGCATATCAAATGCCATCTGAATGGGTGCATTTTTCTCATCCTCATCGTTGAAGACAAAGCGGTCGGTATGCGTAGCGCGTATATTCACCGCATGCATAGCTCCTACGCCCGTAAAGAAAAGCACCTCTTTCACTTCGTTATTCACAGCCACCACATGCGTATCCCAATCCTTTCCCAATACACGCAACGCAGCGGTGATGTCCAGCATGGGGCTGAATTTGATTAAGATGCTGGAGGCGTGCTTGCGAAGAGCGGGGAGTATATCAATTACATTTGGTTCGCAATCCTCAATGCGAAAAACCTTATTTCCTGATTGGCTTCGGCGTGCAGGGTCTAAATAGATGAGGGTATTGGATATGGGATATGGGCTATTGGATATTGGTAAGGAGGCGAGGAACTCTTCGGCGGTGGTGTTGTGCACCTGTATCTTTGGACGATAGAGCGAGAAATTATGCTCTGCAACGGCGCACAAATCGGCATTGCGCTCCACATAATGCGCCTGCTGCATATGTTCTGCCATGAAGAATGTATCAACTCCATATCCTGCCGTGAGGTCGATAAGTATATCGTTCTTGTGCCCTATCAACTCGGCTTTATACCGTGCGGTAGCTTCGCTGCTGCATTGCTCGCAGGACAAGCGAACGGGGTACCACCAATCTGCTTTTTGTGCAAAAGTGGGCAGTTTGTCGTGGGTACGCTGCCTCCCTTCTATCTGCTGCAAAAAGAAGCGGAAATCGGTATCCGACAACTGCTCAAACCGATTCCGCTGCAATGCCAACTGCTGCACATCATCGTGCAGGTGCTGGCTGAGTAGGGTAGATAAATCCGATATGACGGACATGATAGGCTAATACATGGTTAGTCTTTTGTTGTCACTACAATGGTGAAGTCCATGGCGGTAGGATTGATATTCACATTGTCTTCGTATGCGAAATCACTGGCGCGGTAGTTGAATTCCACCCAGCCAATACCGTACATACAATCTACGGTCTCTGTGTAGTAGTTCCATTGACCATTGCTGAGCAACTCCTCGTAGTGGCGCACATATGGTAGAATATGCTTGGCTGCTTTCGATGTGCGCTTGTCATATACGATATATGCTTGCACCTCGCCGTTATGGAAGACAGAGGATGTAATCTCTGGCATATTGACCGTACAATAAAAGTAGTTATTGGCGTATGGCAGACCATCCGCTGTGTAATCGGTATATTGCCAGTCGCTCGCGTCAATATGCACATCGTAAGTCTCTACGCTGAAACCATTATAAGTATATGAGTTGCCGCAACTCATAAGTGCCAACAAGGGCAGGAGGAAAAGATAAATCTTCTTCATAGCAAAATCTTTTTTTGTTTTTCTTACAAAATTTGTGCAAAGGTAGTGTATTTTTTGTATATTTGCAAATTTTTTTGTACCTTTGCAGCAAAATTGTATGATATGAGAAAATTAGGAACCATTATTCTGTTATCATGCCTGAGCATTGCGATGTGGGCACAGTCCAAAAATGCTGCTTATGAGGCATATATCGCTGAATACCGTCAGGTGGCTATCGAACAGCAGCGCAAGCATGGTATTCCCGCTTCCATTACAATGGCGCAAGCTATTTTGGAGTCGGCGGCAGGACAGTCGGAGTTGGCAACCAAAGCCAATAACCACTTTGGCATTAAATGCACATCCGATTGGCCGGGCAAAACATATAAGTATAACGATAATCGCAGCAATGAGTGCTTTCGCAAGTATGCCGATGTAGCCGATTCCTACGAAGATCATTCGTTGTTCTTGAAGCGCAAGCGTTACGAGAGCCTATTTGCCTTGTCATTAGGCGATTATAAGAATTGGGCATATGGATTGAAAGCTTGTGGTTATGCTACCGATCCCAAGTACCCCGAGAAACTGATTCGTTTGATTGAGCTCTATGAGTTGAACAAACTGACTTTCGACAAGACCATCGTGAAGTCGGACAGCGACCTAAAAAAAAAACTTTTCATCGAAGAAGAAGGCACTGAAATAGCCTTTGCTGAACAAGAGAAAGTGGAAGATTATGCGATGCCACCGATGGAAGAATTGCGAATTTTCCACAATCATCGGTCGGGGTATCGCAATGGTGTTCGTTATGTGATAGCGGGTCCTAATGAGACTTTTGCATCTTTGGCATTGTTTCTGAACATGTACGAGCGAACATTGCGCAAATACAACGATGCGTTGGATACACGCGAACTCAAAGAGGGGGATATTGTCTATATCTATCCTAAAAAGAACAAAGCCAACCGCCGTTATCCTACTTATTACTTCAAAACGGGAGATGATGCTTGGGAAATAGCCCAAAAATATGGCATCAAACTCAAAAGTCTCTACAAACTCAATGGCATACCTTATGGTACACCATTGACTACACATCAACGATTGGAGTTACGATAGATGGCGGATAGAGAGATACACAAGGCGCGCCCAATAGGCGAATTGTTGGCTGACTTTATACACGGTTCGGAGTTGGAGCAACCGCTCTTGGAGCGCAAAGTGCTTGCGCTCTTGCCTATCGTGTTGGGGAAAACCGTGGTGCAGTATATGGGCGAAAGCGAAGTCAAGAATGGAGTACTCTTTGTGCATATCTATTCGGCGGCTCTCCGTTCGCAACTCTTTGATATTCGCCATGATCTGGTACGCAGACTCAATGAAGCCGCAGGTGCCAAGGTACTCAAAGATATTCGGTTATTAGGTTGAATACCCAATGATATATCCTCAAAACATAGAGCAGAAGATTGATTTTCAGGTTATTCGTGATGGCTTGAAGGGTTGTTGTGTATCCACTTTGGGCAAGGAGCGTGTGGATGCCATGCAGTGGCTCACGCATTATCCTACATTGACTAAACTCTTGGCTTATGTGCGCGAGATGATGACACTCCTTAGTGACCCCACATTGGCTTTTCCGAATGGCGACATTTATGACCTGCGTGAAGCACTTTCGCGTATTCGTATCGAAGGTCTCTTTATGGATGAAGCCGAACTCTTCTCCTTGAGAAAGATGCTCGACTACTCTGCGCAATTGGAACGCTTCTTCGCTACATTGGACAAGGTGAAATATCCGCTACTATCTTCGAATCTCATTGATATATCGCCTTATAGCCTCATCACCTTGATTGATAAAATCATTGATCGCTATGGCAAGATGCGCGACAATGCTTCTCCTGAGTTGGCGCGTATTCGCAAGGAAATCAGTGCTTCTCAGGGTTCAGTAAGCCGTGCGTTGAATGCTATTCTGCGCCAAGCGCAAGCCGAAGGAATACTTGATAAGGACGCTACGCCCACCATGCGCGAGGGTAGGTTAGTGCTACCTGTTCCGCCTGCTTACAAACGAAAGATTGGTGGTATCGTACACGATGAGTCGGCAACGGGCAAGACGGTCTTTATCGAACCGCAACAGGTAGTGGAGGCCAACAACCGCATCCGCGAATTGGAGGGTGAAGAGCGCCGCGAACGCATACGCATACTGTTGGAGGTTACCGATCAGTTGCGTCCCGAAGTGCCTAATATATTAGCCATAGAGACCTATCTCGGCGATGTGGACTTTTTGCGTGCGAAAGCCCTTTTTGCGATAGATATGCACGCCATAGTGCCAGAACTCTCTAAACGCCCAATGATAGATTGGCGCGAGGCATATCACCCCGTGCTATTGCTCAATTTCCGTCGTCAAGGCAAGACCGTAGTACCACTCACTATACGCCTTGCCAATGGTGAATCGCCAATCGCCAATAACCGCATATTGGTCATCAGTGGTCCTAATGCGGGTGGTAAGTCTGTGTGCTTGAAGACAGTAGCCATGTTGCAATACATGTTGCAGTGTGGTTTGCCCGTGCCAATGAGTGAGGCGAGTAAAATGGGCTTATTCAAGCATTTGCTCATTGATATTGGTGATGAGCAGTCCATCGAAGACGACCTCTCTACCTATTCATCTCATCTTCGCAACATGAAGCACTTCGTGCGCTATGCCGATGCACATACGCTTTTGCTCATTGATGAGTTTGGTACAGGTACAGAACCTATGATTGGTGGTGCTATAGCGGAAGCTGTGCTTTCGCAGCTCAACGAACAAGGTGCTTTTGGGGTAGTGACTACACACTATGGCAACCTTAAGCACCTCGCCGAGCGTACCGATGGTATTGTCAATGGTGCAATGCTTTACGATCGTGGACAACTCAAACCATTGTTCCAACTCTCCATAGGGCAGGCTGGTAGTAGTTTTGCTGTGGAGATTGCTCGGCAGATTGGTTTGCCTGAAACGATTATCCAACGGGCGACCGAAATCGTTGGCGAGGAGCATATAGATTACGACAAGCAACTCCAAGATATTGCGCGTGATAAACGCTATTGGGAGAATAAACGCCAGAATATCCGTCAGAAGGAGAAACACTTAGAGGAGAAAATCGCCCACTACGAGGAGCAATTGGCGGGTATCAAAGCCAAGAAGCGTGCTATTTTAGAGGAAGCCAATGCGGAGGCGGCGAATTTGCTGCGCAAGAGCAATGCCACGATTGAGCGTACTATTCGTGAAATCAAAGAGGCGAAAGCCGAGAAGAAAGCCACCCAAGCTGCCCGACAGAAAGTGGAGAACTTGAAGACGAAAGTTAATGCGAATGGTCTGACAGCCAAGCGTTCTGACAGCCAAGCAATCCAACAGCCAAGCGATTTAACAGCCAAGCGGTCTAATAACAAGGTTCTCCGCGACCTCAGTGAGTTGAAGGTGCTGACTAAGAATCCTGCTAAGTTGATTCAATCGCAAGAAGCAAATAACAAGGTTTCTGGGAGCAGGAGTTTGGGACCAGTACGCGTCAGCAATGTTGCGGATGAATTGCGTCGTAAGAAATTGGATTTTAAGCGTGAGTTGGATATTCGTGGACTTCGTGTGGACGAGGCGTTGGAGGTGTTGATTGCGTATGTAGATGATGCATTGATGGTGAATGCCGAGCAAGTGACTATTTTACATGGTACGGGTACGGGAGCGCTCAAGCAAGTGGTGCGTGATTATCTTGCCGAGCGTCAGAAGAGCATGCGTCGTCTTAAATCGGGCGATATTACTTTCCACGATGGTGATCCCGATCGCGGAGGAGCAGGAATAACGATAATAGAACTGTGACTCTTCTCTCATCTTTTACGGGTTCATAACGGGTTTATGACGGGTTCATAAGGGCACATCGTAAGCCTATCGGTATCTCATCTATATCTTATTTATATCACAATCAATGCTGCTTTTGCACGGATTTTGAATAGTATTTATTAGAGGTGCTTTTTGATTCGTCTAATTCGTTCTATTAGCCGTTTCAATAATAATTTTGATTAATATACTCTAATAAATTGCAATTTTGGTTGTGAATAAATAATTTTCGTCGTTTTTGGCTTAACTTTTGCCTAATTTTTGTTTTAGTAAAATGGATTCAAATCTTACCAACATGATTAGCAGTAAAATTCAATACATCGGTTGCGATGATGCGACCTTAGACCTCTTTGAGAGTCAGTACCCACTGCCTAACGGCATGTGCTACAATAGTTATCTGCTTCTGGGTGAGCGTGTTGCTGTGATGGATAGCGTGGATAAACGCAAGACTGCCGAGTGGCTTCAGAAAATTGAGCACTCCCAACGCACGCCCGATTATCTCATCATTCAGCACACCGAACCCGATCATAGCGGTTCAATAGGTGCATTTTTGAGGAAATATCCCAATACCACTATTGTTGCCAGTCGCGCTGCACTCCAGTTCTTGGAGCAGTTCGGCTATCAACCTGCGCATACTCTTATGGTTAAGCATGGCGATAGTTTGGACTTGGGCGGACTGAGTTTACATTTCATTAGCGCACCCATGGTGCATTGGCCCGATGTGCTGATGACTTATCTGTCCGAGGAGAAGACACTCTTTTCTGCCGATGCGTTTGGCTCGTTTGGGGTGTATTCGTCGTTTTCGGCGCATTGGATCAATGAGGCACGCAGGTATTATATCAATATCTGCGGTAAGTATGGCGCACAAGTGGCAGCAGCTTTGGCAAAAATACAAGCACTAGATATTCAGCGCATAGCCCCCTTGCATGGCTGTGTATTGGAGGGCAACGATGTCGCAGAGGCATTGCGTTTGTATGACATTTGGAGTCGCTACGAGGTAGAGACGGATGGTGTGCTAGTTGCACATGCTTCGATCTATGGCAATACAGCAGCAGTAGCGCATTCTATCGCAGAACAACTGCGCACTAAGGGCGTGGATGTCAAGGAGATAGACTTATGCCGTTCGGATATTTCGGAGGCGGTGAGTCAGGCCTTTCGGTTTGGAAAGATGGTGTTGTGTGCTGCGAGTTATGATGGCGGTGTCTTTCCGCCAATGCATGAATTTTTGTATAAGTTGGGCATCAAGGGCTACCAGTCGCGTAGGGTAGGCATAGTGGAGAACGGCACTTGGGCTCCCACGGCAGGCAAAACGATATGCAGCATGCTGGAGCAGATGAAGAATATTGATATTATTTCTCCTATCCTCACCATCCGTAGCGTCTGGAAAGAGGACTATCAGCAGGATTTGGAGAAGTTGGTGGAAGGTATGATTGGGGAGGAATGTCTGTAGCGATGTTTTTCCATTTTTTGAGCTTATTGAATGTTCTTTTTTATGGAATCGGCTCAAAAATGCGTGTTTTTTGATATTTTTCGGTGCAAAATGAGCCGATTATTCAAATGTTTTTTGTAATTTTGCACCGATTCACTAGTATGCCCTATATTTATAGTGGTGTTTGCCGACATCTTTAAGACAGGAGAACTCCAACCCGATGCGACTATTGCAAGATTTGCAATAGTCGTAAATAGAGGTATCCGTGGGGAAGTAACAGAAGCTGAATCTTCGGTGTTTTGGTATTTTTGTGCCGAAGATTGTGCATATATGCTCGCCGAGTTCAGCGGTTTAAGTTGGTCGTTTAATGTATGAACAGAATGCTGCTTACTAAATGATACTACTAAATATTATTGTACAAATCAATTGATAATAGAAATTTTCAATAGGAATTATTTCTCTTTACATTTAACCAATATTCAGCTTCTTTGGTATTCCTTTGAACCAACTTACCTTCATCATAAATTTCAATTAATGCTGAGGCAGCAGTAGAACTGCCATATGTAGCTGCTTTTTTCCAATACTCAATCGCTTTATTTACATTTGGTGTAACTCCATAGCCGTGTGCATATGTAATAGCCAAATTATGATATGCTCGTAAAATTGATCTGTAATTTGAGATTATACTTCTATTTTTTTCAGTTTGTTTGACATATTCTATATCAGTGTCTATGACAGCTTCCCAGCATTTTATCGCAAATTCCATATCCTTTCCTAATTCGCTCAACCCTTCTCTAGCGATATTTCCTAAACAAAATAGGCAATATAATAATCCTTCCTCGCTACCCATGTCTGCGAACTTCACATACATAGTATCATTTCTGAATTTCTTACCTTCTCCATATGAAAACAAACCCTCCCCACCAGCATACAATGCAGTTAAATATATAATCGCCAAGTGATGACCTTTCAATGCAGCCTGTTCCCACCAATATATTGCACTAATCATATTGTAATCGCGATCATCATCTAAATCAAATAATTTGTAATAATAGTGCCCAATCTCAAATAGACTATTTTTTTCGCCACCCAGTGCCATTTTGTAATAATGAAGGATATTTTCATTATCTGTTGTTACTTTGGGTAGTGTGCCAGGCTTGTTAAAAAAATGATATACTTTGTTGCAAACCAGATTTGATTCTTTATCAAAACCTTGAATATCTATCCCTAAAAAATCTATTTCATTACCAACCATGTGATAATACATGATATATTGGATTGTGCTATATTCTTCCCGATTAACTATGTCTAAATCTTTTCTAAAAACCTTTTTTTCTGCAGAATGATAGAGAGTTCCGTCATAGGCTCGTTGAACTCCATCTGGATATGCATAATATGTCATTTCAGATGCAGCTCGGACAGATTTTAAGGTAATTATTTCATCACCATTACTAAAAATATGAATAATCACGATTTCCGTAGAATCTTTAAAGAATTCTATGGCAATAGAAAAATTCTCTTTGTCACATAAATTTGTTTCGGCATTATCTTGATAGTATAATACCTTCGAAGGGTTAAATATTTGGTACATATCTTTAGTTTGTAGTATTGCCTACTCTTTGTCGGATTTTCGGCACACTCCGTTGGTTAATTATTTAATTTATTGTTTGTTAATGTGAGTTCGTGTATATACATACAAAAAGCGTGAACTTTCGTTCGCTTCATTTGAGTTTTTGAGGTCTTCGACTACCTTAGATATTCAAATTTGCACCAAAAGCCCACGCCAAAAGCGTGAGCGTTCATTGGCTGTGCTTGAATATCTAATCAGTTTTTAAAAGTGTCGAAGTTTCAAAAACTCAAGTTTGGCTTATAACGCTATATTAAATATGTCGGGCAACGGTATCGTTGCGAATTAACTATAAACTATGAGTGATTAGTTATAAGTAATTTAGGGGGTTAGTTATTTGGTTTGCTTTCAGTTGACTACAATTTGTAGCCAACTCATGTTTTACAATTCCTTTTTCAAATATTCATACACATACGCTGCGCTACGAAGATACAGTCCTGTACTCTTATCCTGTAGTTTCTCAAAAATGTGTGAGTTGTATATCTTATCAAACGCTTCGAGCATAGGCATCTTGTAGTCTTCCATCAGAAAACTAACTAACTCCTCTACGATAGAGCGTACTACAAAATCATATTCTGCCTTTTTCATATCTTTTGTAATAATGCTATTGCTCGTTCTGTACAAAATGCGTATTGTATGTTTGGGTGAGCGTACTCTAGTCTTTTAACAAATTCAGCAAGGTCAATAACCTTTGTTTCGTATAGTCGTATGGACGCAATCACTCCATCGTCTGCTACAGGTCCAA